>CAKZLV010000137.1 GCA_937127285.1 uncultured Bacteroidota bacterium | reverse complement strand
TGTATTTTCGCTTCGCCGCTTCCCCGTCTCCCCGTCTCCCCGCTTCCCCGCCTCTCCGTCTCCCCGATTCCCCACTCTCCTTCTCATCGACCCTTCCCTTCATCGATTCCGCAGCACAACCGCCAAGGGGTGCCCCGTCGACGGCCAGAGGCCGTGCGGCCCGAGTACGACGCCATCTCCCTGATTCCCCGCCTCTCCGCTTCCCCGCCTCCCCGTCTCCCCCAACTCATCCCCTCTTCCCCTCATCGATTCATCGGCGACACCCATAACGAGGCCACCCCCGCAACGCCACGAGCACACCCGCTGTCCGCACCTCCCGCTTCCCCGCCTCCCCGTCTCCCCGGTTCCCCGATTCCCTTCCGGAACCCGACCCCTTGTCCCCGGCTACGACCCACTGGCTCGGCGGTCTGCCGGCCGGGCGCACTGCGTCTGTCTTCTGCTCCCTGCTCGCCGCGTGGTCATGACTCGTCTCTGGATGTATTGTGGGTCGCTCCTGATTGCCGCCCTCTTTGTCGTCGGCTGTTCGGGTGAGGAAGCCGAACGCTCCTACGCGGACCGGATTCAGCAGCACCGGATCGAGCGCGATATGGAGATGCGGCGGGACAACAGCGTCATTCCCGCCACGCAGCGGAAGAACTTCCAGGGACTCCGCTACTACGACGTCGACCGCAGCTATCGCTACGTCGTTCCCCTCCTGCGGTCGCCGTCGCCCGACACGGTGATGATGGCGGAGAGCACCGGCGGAATCGCGGAGCAGATTCGCGTCGGGCACGTCGTGGTCCCCTTCCCGCAACGGGCCGATTCGCTCATGGTGCTGCAGGTGAAAAGCGGGGAGGAAAAAGGACGGCTGTGGCTCCCGTTTGCCGACGCGACGAATGGAACCGACACCTACAAGGCCGGGCGGTACGTCGACCTGAGGCCGGCCGCGGGCGACGGGGCGGCGTCCGGCGAAGACGGGGCGGTTCCGGACTCCGTCGTCGTCGACTTCAACCGGGCCTACAACCCCACCTGCACGTACAATCCGGAGTTCGCCTGCCCGCTCCCGCCCGACGAAAACACCCTCCCCTTCCCGATTCCCGCCGGAGAAAAAACCCCGCAGTTCCGGGCGCAGGGAGTGTAGGGGATTGAGCGTGGGGGCTTGGGAGCGTGGGGGCTTGGGAGCGTGGACGCTGTGGACGCGGGGGAGGCTGTGGATGCTTCGGGGCTGTGGATGCGGGGACGGCATTGATCAATGAACCGATTCACAACTCACGACTCACGTTGGGCTATCGGAGGCGGGTGCCGCAGTCGGCGGCCTGGGAGAGGACGCGGCCGACGGTGAGAGCGGTCCAGCGGGCGGTGGAGCAGCCGGCGGCCTCGAGGGCCTCGGACGCCCAGTGGTTGCAGTTCTGAAAGACGTGGTAGCGCAGGGGGGAGGCGAAGAAGCGGCTGTCGGGGTAGTAGCCGGGGGCGGCGGGTTCGGCGCGTCCCTCTTCGTCCGTCGCGAACGAGGCCCGGAGGTAGGCGGCCAGCCGCGCCAGGTCCTCGCTCCCGACCTGCAGGCGCACGATCGACTGCCGGGGGAACGCATCCTCTACGCTGCCCGACACCGAGACGGCATGGACGACGCTGCCCGTCGGCCAGAGCGCAGCGCGGAGGAGGGTGCCGACGCCGGGGTCCGGGTGCGGGTAGTAGTGCTTCTCCCCCCAGCCGACCTCGAGGTAGCGCGTTTCGGGGACGCCCTCAAGCTCCGGCAGGCTGCCCGCTGGCAGGTGGTCGCGGCGGACGGCGATGCCGGCGTGCCAGCCGTGACGGATCACGTAGACGGTGCTCGAATCGACCGCCATCGCGGGTCGCCCCGGTGCCAGAACCGGTTCGGGCATGCGGCAGCTCGCCAGGAGGACGACCACGTAGAGAAGGGACAGGATCGCCGCGAGGCGCTTCCACCGGAGCATGGGCGGCAGGGACGTCGACGGGCGGGAGAGGCGGGACGGACGCACAGGGTACAAAACGCTCCGACTGTCCTCCAGTACCGGACGACCGTCCGGGCCGAATTCACCGGCTCGGCCGGAATCACGGATCGTAGCGCTGCTGCTGGAAGACGAAGGAGAAGACGTGGGGACCGGCCTCCATCCGGAGCTCGACGAATCGGCCGTCCTCGACGATCGGGACGTAGAGGCGGCCGCCCGCATGGGTGCCGGGCGGGAGCGTGGTTTTTCGGAAGGCGACCGAAGACCAGAGCCGGCGCGTGCGATCGAGGGCGCTGATCGTCCGGCGCCGCCGGGCGGCCTGGCGCTCCGTGCGCTCGGCGAACGCGGCGTCCTCAACGGCGTCGGTGGTGCGTTCCTGCTCGGTGCGGTTGCCGCTGGCCTCTGCGGCGACGTCGCCCGCGGCGTCGAGAGTAACCGCCAGAAGGTTGAACGCCGCCGCGTTGGTCGCCTCGGCCTGTTCGCGGGACTGCCGCAGGTCGGCTTCAAGGATCTTCGCTTCCGGATCGCGGGCCCGCACCCGTTCGCGGACGACATCCGCGGGAAGCGAATCCGTGGGCACGCCGGAGAGGCGACGCGTGGCCACGCGGGCGACGACGTCGGTCGGGTCGACCAGGACGGTCGAATCGCCGCGGTTGCGGACGACCATTCGGAAGACGTGGTCGCGGCTCGTGCTGCGCTCGTAGGCGATGGAGAGGGTGAGGCGGTCGGCCGTGCGGGTGAGAATCTGCCGGCCCTGCACCCAGGTGGAGGACGAGTCGGCCCCGGTGGCATCCAGCCGAAAGACGGGCGAAGCGTTTGCACAGGCGAGCAGGACGGCGAGAATCAGCGCGGCGCCAAGACAGAGATCGAGGCGGGACGACATGGACGCGTCGGTGATCGTTCGAGAAGGTATGGGCCGTGTGCGAAAACACAGCCGCACCGTGGCGCGTGAATGTCACGGTCGGTTTTCGGTCTCCGTAGAGACCGGTTCGGTCGCCCTCTCCCGCTGTTTCTTTGCGCATCCCGATTGTTCATGAGCCGCGACGCCCAGCTTCGTTCGCATCTCGTCGACCTCCTCACCGCCCGCCAGGCCCACTGCACGTTTGATGAAGCCGTCGCCGGTCTGCCGGCCGAAGCCCGGGGGCGGCGCCCAGACGACCTGCCGTACTCGGTGTGGGAGCAGGTCGAACACCTGCGCCGCGCCCAGCGCGACATCCTCGACTTCTGCCGCGATCCCGAGTACGCCGCGCCGGCCTGGCCCGACGACTACTGGCCCGACTCCGTGGCTCCCGCCGACGACGCGGCGTGGACCGGCAGCGTCGAGCAGGTCCGCGACGACCTGCAGGCGATGTGCGGACTCGTGCAGAACCCGAGCCTGAACCTCTACGAAGAAATCCCGCACGGCGACGGCCAGACGTACCTCCGCGAGGCGATGCTCGTCGCCGATCACAACGCCTACCACATCGGCCAGATCGTCACCCTCCGCCGCGCCCTCGACGCCTGGGGGGACCGGCGTGAGTCGTGAAGTGTGGATCGTGAATTGTAGATCGGAAGTCGGAAGTCGGGAGTCGTGGATCGTGAGTCGTGAGTTGTGGATCGTGATTTGTGAATCGTGAGTCGGGGGGTCGTGAGTCGATTCAATGATAAATGCGCAATGATCATTGATCAATGTCGCTCCCCTGCTCCCACGCTCCCCTGCTCCCACGCTCCCCTGCTCCCCCGCTCCCACGCTCCCCTGCTCCCACGCTCCCCTGCTCCCACGCCTGCAAGCCCCGTCATCCCAGATGGTCGTCGAGGTAGCGGGTGGCTTCGGAGCGGATGCGGGTGCGCATGGGGCGGAGGAAGAAGGACAGGTCGATCCGGGCGTGCACCTCCGTCTCCGTCACGACGATGCGGCCCTCTGCGCCGCTGCCTTCGAAGTGGAGCGTATCGCCGCGCCATTCGTAGTCGAGCGAGAGGTCGGATTGCAGATCCTGCGCGACGTTCTCGACGGCCGCGCGGCCGGCGTCGGCGCCGAGGGAATGAGACCGGGAGACTTCAATGTCGGCCATGAAACGAAACGGGGGAAACGCGAGAGAGTCAATCGGTGGCGGGAGGGGCGGCCTCCTCGATCCGAAAGAGAAGCGCCCGGGTTCGTCCGACTGCCGTCGGTCGGGGTCAGTCGGGAAACGGGAAACGGAGAGGCACCGGTCGCTCTCCCCGTAGCGCGGCCGGGTGAGCCGACCGAAGCAGTTTGGAAAAGACCCCTCACCCGTATCTTCCACCGGCCAGCAAGCGGACGGATCGGCGACCGGGTGAGAAAACCGTGCAAACGGCGATTCCGCATCAACGCGATTCCGCATCAACGCGATTCGGCGTTCAGGCCGTTGGACCATTCACGCTGTTCGGCGACGGGGCGGTGTGCCGGTAGGGGGAAGGGGGGCGATTCTTGCCTTTGCCGTGACCGCCTCCTTCTTTAGAGGTCCACTGGATGCGTCGCGTTGCTGCGATCCGCCTCCGATCTATTCCCCACCCATCCCCTGCGATGTCTTCGATGCTTTCCCGGCGCCCGGTCCGATTCCTTCTTGCGTTTCTAGTGTGCGGGTGGATTGGCGGAGCGATCCCGGCGGCGTCGGCGCAGCCGGCTGGGGAGGGGACAGGCCCGTCTCTGCAGGCACCGGCCGCATACTTCGGCTACGAGCTCGGCACGCAGTTCACGCCGCACCACCGGGTGGTCGACTACGTCCGCCACGTTGCCGCCGCCTCGCCGCGCGTGCAGGTGGAGCCCTACGGCACGACGGTGGAGGGCCGGCCGCTGCTTCTGGCGACGATCGCCACGCCGGAGCGGATGGAGCGGATCGACGAGGTTCGACGCACCCACCTCCGGCGTGCGGGCATCGAAGACGCCGACCCGGTCGAAGAGGCACCGGCGGATGCACCGGCCGTCATCTGGCTCAGCTACAACGTGCACGGCAACGAGAGCGTCTCCACGGAGGCGGCGCTTCGGGTGCTGCACGACTTGGCCGACCCGCAAAATGCCGAGACGGCTGCCTATCTCGAGGACAGCGTGGTGCTCCTGGATCCGTGCCTGAACCCGGACGGCCGGGAGCGCTACGTGCAGTGGTACAAGCGGACGGTTGGCGCGCAGGCGAACCCGCGACCGGAAGCGCGCGAGCACCACGAGCCCTGGCCGGGCGGACGCAGCAACCACTACTATTTTGATCTCAACCGGGACTGGGCCTGGGGCGTGCAGAAGGAGACGCGCCAGCGCCTGGAGGCCTACCACCGCTGGATGCCGCATGTGCACGTTGACTATCACGAGATGGGCGTGGACGATCCGTACTACTTTGCGCCCGCCGCCGAGCCCTATCACGAGAACGTCACCCCCTGGCAGCGCGCATTTCAGGAGACGATCGGCCAGGCCAACGCCGCCGTCTTCGACCGCAACGGCTGGCTGTACTTCACCCGCCAGGTGTTCGACCTGGTGTATCCGGGGTACGGCGACACGTGGCCGATCTTCAACGGCGCCATCGGGATGACCTACGAGCAGGGCGGATCGGGCCGCGCGGGGCGCGCCGTCATCACCGCCGAAGGCGACACGCTGACGCTTGCCGACCGCCTCGCCCATCACCACGCAACGAGCCTCGCCACCGTCAAGGCGACCGCCGAGAACCGCGAGCGCGTCGTCGAGGCCTTTGCCGATTACTACCGCACCGCCCACCAGGACCCGCCGGGCCCGTACGCCGCGTACGTGCTTCGGCAAGATGACGGCGGCGACCGGCTGCAGGCCCTGGCCGAGCACCTGGATCATCAGCAGATCCAGTACGGGATCGCGACGGAAACCGTCCGGCGGGAAGGGGTGACCTATTACGATGGCGAAGACGACGCGAGGGACGTCCGGATTCGTCCGGGCGACCTGGTCGTTCCGGCTCGGCAGGCCAAGGCGCGCCTGGCCAAGGTGCTGTTCGAGCCGCAGACAACGCTCACCGACTCCCTCACCTACGACATCACGGCGTGGGGCCTGCCGTACGTCTACGGGCTCGACGCGGTTGCGCTCACGGAGGCCGCAGACGTGGACACGCGCTCGGGGTTCGGCCGCGACGCACCCCTCGTGCGGGGAGATACGACGGAGCCGGCTTACGCCTACCTCGCCGGCTGGTCGAGTCGGGCGGACGTCCGCTTTGCGGCGGATCTCCTCGACCGGGGGCTCG
>CAKZLV010000136.1 GCA_937127285.1 uncultured Bacteroidota bacterium | reverse complement strand
CCCTTTGTATGGGCCCCGTCCTCGCGTAGGCTCCTTCTCCGCGTAGGCTCCTTCTTCGCGCGGGCGTTCTCTTCGTTTCCGTCACCATTCTTCGCGCGGGCGTTCTCTTCGTTTCCGTCACCACGCCTCGTCGACGGGCATCGCCCCAGAGGCGGAAGCCCGGGGACGGGAACCGGACCGTCTGGCGTGCACAGGCGTAATAGGCTTCCTCCGCCCGGCCGTACTCCCGCCCGGGGCACTCCCGCCCGGGGCACTCCCGCCCGACCCGCCTGGCCCATCGCGGATCCCCTGCGGAGTCTCTGCCCGAGACGGAGCATGAACCAGGGAGAAGTCCAGGCGTCCGGAAGGTGGAGTCCGCAGGATTTCGCCCTTGGCACGACCGCTCCGCCCGTGTAGGCAAGGAGAACCGGCCGAACACTGTCTGCTCATTTCATCCCTGCTCATTTCATCCCTGCTCATTTCAACAACGTCCGCTTTGCCATGTCGATTGATCGATCGTCCTCTCGCGGCTTCGCCGGCCTATTCGACAATCTCCGGCGCTTGGCCGACCGCCTCGACGACCTCGCAGAAGGCGGCACGTTCGAGCATACCGTTCAGTTTGGAGACGCCTCGTCCGACGTGGAGGGCGTCGCCGGCATCCGCATTCGTACGGGATCCGGACGGGGGGAGTCCGTTCGCCCCTCCGCCGACCCGGAGGCATCGCCGCCGCGTCCGGAGGCGGACGGAGGAACGGCGGGGGAAGAGGAGGTGGCGGAGGAAGATCCCCGGGTTCGCCGACCGGTGGCCGACGTCCAGTGGGCCGGAGACGCCGCGATGATCCGTGCCGACATGCCGGGCGTGGCCGCACGGGATGTCCGGGTCGCGGTCGATGACAGACGCCGGTGCATCATCACTGCTGCTGCGAACGGGCGCCGCTACCGCGTCGAGGTCGACCTCCCCCGAGAGGTTCGGTCCGAGGACGCCCGCGTCCGCGCCGACCGCGGCATCATCCAGGTGTTGCTCCCCACCGCCTCCGCCCCGCCGGCCGACGATTCGTCGACGGCCACCGATGACGAGAGGCCGGATCGTGCGTCTCCCGACGCGTAGCCTCCGGGCTCCGCCGCCTCGCTCCGCCGCCTTGCCCCCCGGTCGACCCGCTGCCCTCGCCCTCCGCACCCGGCCCGTCCGTCTGATGTTCGACCAGCGCGCCTTTCAAACCTGGGTTCACGTGTTCGTCGGAGCGCTTCTCTTCTCCGGGGCGTTCCTCGCCGTGATGCTGCTCGCGCGACCCGTCGTGGGCACGGATCCTACGTTCCACCGGGCCACGGTGGTCATCAGCATGGCGGCGTTCGCCGGCTACGTCGGGACGGCCTGGCTGATCCGGCGTCATCCCCCCGACGCATGAGGCACGATCCCCGGTTTCTTCGTCGGAGATGATGTCCGGAGCGGAATCAAAACCCCCCTCCAGTCATTTACGAACTGGCTCCGGCTGCCGACGACCTCGTTTCCTACCTGGGTTGGAAGCGGTTCCGGGCGCCGAGTCGGCCCCCTTGCACGCCCCCTGCACCTGCACGCCCCCTGCATCCACAACCATCCCGCCACCATGACGGACGACGTTGCGAACGCTCCCGCCACCGACGACTCCCCCACTCAGGAAGACGACCGCTCGGCGTTTGAAAAGGCCCAGGACGAGGCCGGAGAAGACGTCGATCCGCGCACGATTCCGCAGACGCTCGAGGAGGATCCCCCGATCGGGGACGAGATTCCGTACCCCGAGTACTCCGACGAGGATAACGAGACGTGGCGAATTCTCGTGGAGCGACAGATGGAGCAGCTTCCCGGGCGTGCGTGCACGGCCTACATGAAGGGGCAGGAGACGCTCCAGATCGAATCCGACCGGATCCCCTCGCTGGCCAACCTGAGCGAGCGCCTGAACGAGGCGACGGGCTGGACGGTGGCCAACGTGCCCGGCCTCATCCACGAAAAAGATTTCTTCGAGCTGCTCTCGGAGCGCATCTTCCCGTCGACCAACTACGTCCGCGGCCGCGAGGAGCTCGACTACACGCCGGCGCCCGACTGCTTCCACGACATCTTCGGCCACATGCCGATGCTCACGCAGCCGGCGTTTGCGGACTTCTACCAGCTCTTCGGCCAGGCCGCCCTGAACGGGGAGGGCAGTGTTCGGCCGAAGCTGGAGGCCTTCCACTGGTTTACCGTCGAGTTCGGACTGCTCATGGAGGACGGGGACGAACGACTCTTCGGCGCCGGGATCGTGTCCTCCAACGAAGAGGTGACCCACGCCCTCGGCGACGACGTCGAGAAAATCCCGTTCGACCCGCAGACGCTCGTGAACACCGACTACGAGGTCTACAACCTGCAGAACAAACTTTTCGTTATGGACTCCTTCGAGCAGCTCCTCGACGGCTTCAAGTCCTGGACGCGCCGGCACGGTCTGCTGGAGTAGGCCCTTCCCCCTACAGATGGCCGACGGCTCTGCCGTCCCCCACGCACCGCCTCGTCTCGCCTCTCGGGACGGGGCGGTTTTTTTGCCTGTGGGTCGTCGCTCGTCCGGAGGCAGCGTCGAGTTTTGAGGGGCGTGGGGGCTTGGGTGCATGGGGGCTTGGGAGCGCGGGGGCTTGGGTGCGTGGGTGCGTGGGTGCGTGGGAGCGTGGGGGCTTGCCAGTATCCAGTACCCAGTACCCAGTACCCAGTACCCAATACCCAGTACCCAATCCCCAATCCCCAACAGGAAACCACGCTCGTCTCGGTCGTACAGTGTATCGGTAGCGAGATCTCGGACGATTTGGATGCTCTCCCGATCATGGAAACCGATACGAAAGAACGGCTCTCCGCGCAGATTACCGGCCGCGTGCAGGGGGTGGGGTTCCGCAACTTTACGCAGATGCGCGCCCGACAGCTCGGCCTCACCGGCTGGGTCCGCAATGAATCGGACGGATCCGTTCGCCTGGAGGCAGAGGGGCCGCGTGGCGCTCTCGAAGACCTCCTCGACGCCGTTCACGACGGTCCGCGCACGGCCCGCGTCGAAACCGTCGAGGCCGACTGGACCGACGCCACCGGCGAGTTCGACGTCTTCCGCGTGCGCCGGTAGCTTCGGGTATTCCCCGGTGCCTTCTCCCCCGACTGAATGCCCCCACTGAATCCCTCCCGACATGGATCTTTCCGCCGACCGCCCCGCCCGTCTGCTCGGTGTCCTGCTTGCCGTACTTTCGCTTGGGACCGTCCGGCTCGATCTCGAGTCCGCGCTCGGTGCGACGGGAGCGGGGATGGTTGAAGCTCTGAGCGGTGCGGGTCTCCCCCTCGGCCTGGTGCTCGTCGCCGACGGCTGGGGGATCGTCGCTCGCGGCACCGCCCGGTGTCGCTACGCCCTGAGCCGGCGACGCTCGTAAGCCCGCGCTCTCCCTTCTCGCCTCTCGTTTCTCGATCGCACGCCTGCCTGGCGGACCGGACGGCGCATGTCTGACTACCCGACGCCCAGCGAATATCAGGAAGCGGTCCAGTTTCCGGACACGGCGTTCGCAGACGACGAACTGGCCGGTGCGGAGCCGCGCACGAACGTTCTCGGACTCCCCCAGCCCATCACCGGGGCCTTCGCGGCCGTCTTTCCCATGACCACCCGGGCCGGGACGTGCTACGCCGCCAAGTGCTTCCTGTCCGACACCCCCGATCAGCGCGCCCGCTACCGGGCCGTCTCCGACGCGCTGGAGGACCTGGACCTGGCGGCGCTGGTCGACTTTGCGTATCAGCCGCAGGGCATTCGGGTCAGCGGGGAGGCCTTCCCGCTTCTGAAGATGGAATGGGCGGACGGCGTCACGCTGAATCGCTTCGTCGAAACCCACCTCGACGCCCCCGGCACCCTGCACCGCCTCGCGGACGCGTGGGTCGACTTGATGGAAGACCTGGACGCTGCCGGTATCGCCCACGGCGACCTGCAGCACGGAAATGTGCTCGTGGACGCCCCGGACGGCGAGGCGGCCCCCGAGGCGCTGCGCCTTCGCCTCGTCGACTACGACACCCTCTACGTCCCGTCCCTCGACGGACGAGAGAGCGCGGAGGTCGGCCATCGCAACTATCAACACCCCGACCGAACCGATGCCGACTTCGGTCCGCACCTCGACCGGTTTCCGGGGTGGGTCGTTTACACCGCCCTCCGGGCCTGTGCGGCACACCCGCAGCTGTGGGAGGACTACGACACAGGAGAAAATCTTCTCTTCCGGGATGCAGACTTCTACGACCCCGCGTCGTCTCCACTGTTCGACGTCCTGACGGCATCGGACGAGGTCGGCGACCTCGCCTCGGCTCTGGAGCGGGCCTGTTACCTGGAGCTGGACGACGTGCCCCCTCTGCCGGACGATGCCGAAAGCACCGGCGACGCCGTTCCGGCCCGTCTCTCATCCGAAGCGGTCCGTCGCGCCCGTCGCCGTCGTTCCGCCCGGCAATCGGCACGCACCGAACGCGACGGG
Organism: uncultured Bacteroidota bacterium; assembly: GCA_937127285.1. Classification (GTDB taxonomy): domain Bacteria; phylum Bacteroidota; class Rhodothermia; order Rhodothermales; family Salinibacteraceae; genus CAKZLV01. The sequence goes on along the minus strand of CAKZLV010000136.1, from coordinate 3,676 downwards.
TTCGCCCGCGCATTCCTGCCCGCCGCGGCCGGTCTGGGCGTCGTCGGCGGCGGGCTCGCCGCGGCCGGCCGATTCGGGGCGGCGGCCGTGCTCGTGCTCCTCGGCCTCGCCGTCGCGATCGGGGCGGTGGCCACCCGGTACCGGCAGCAGCCGCTCGTGCGCCGGCGCCGGCGGCTGAGGCAGGAGATCGATCGATTCAACCGCCTGCTCTACAACCTCCGCCGGCAGGTGGAGAGCCTGAGCCGACAGCGCGCCGACCTTCTCGACTCCATGGAGGAACGACGGGCCGAACGGCTTCGCGAGATTCAGGAGGAAGCGCTCTACGATCACCTCAAACACCACTTCGTGGGCGAAGCCCGCCATCTGAAAGGCGTCGATCACAAGCACGTCGTGCGCCTCAAAGCCGCCAACATCCGCACGGCCTACGAAGCCACCCCCGACCGGATCGACGCGGTGCGACAACTCCCCAACGACGTCAGAACCCGTCTGCGCATGTGGCGGTCGTCGCTGGTGCGCCGGTATAAAGACGACATCCCGGACGCCCTGTCGCCGGCCGAGGAGCGGAGGCTGCAGCGCTACGTGCAGCAGCGCGTCGAAGAGGTGGATGCCCAAATCCAGCGTGCGGAGGAGAAAATCGAGGTCCAGAAGGCCGAGCGCGACCGCTTCCGTGCGCGCACCGACGAGATGCCGGTGCTGACGCCGGCCCGGTACGTGCGGTATCTCCTGCGCCTCGACTCCCTCCCCGAACGGACCGGCGGTCCGCCGGCACCGACCTCCCGCAACGGACAGGCATCAGCCCCCACCGAAGCCGACGGAACGAACGGGGCCGATCCCGTTCCCGACCCGCTGCCGGCCGACGACGACACCGACTGGTGGCGCCGGTAACCGGTTCGAGAGACGAGGCGGGTCAGGGCACGTGCCGGTCCAGTTCGTGGTCCAGCTCCCGGTCTCGCCCTACGAAACGCCCGTCCCGACTGCAGACGGCCCCGGCTGCCCACGGGCTTACTCGTCGAGGAGGTCGTCGAGGTCTTCGATCGTGGTTTCCGACTTCTCTTCCGAGAGCTCGTCTTCGCGGACGAGCGCGAGAATGGCCGAGTGCGGGATGATCAGGAAATGCTCGTTCTCGTAGCGGATCTGCACCGCCTCGTCGCGAACGAAAAAGGCGAAGTCGCCCGGTTCCGCCTGCAGCGGTAGGTAGCGGACTGGCTTTTCATCCTCCTTCCACGTTTCCGACTCGCTGTACTCCGGGTTCTGGGTCAGATACCCGGGACCGGTCTTGACCACCTCCCCGCCCCGAACATTTCCCTGTTCGGCAACGGACGGCGGGAGAAGGAGTCCGGCATCCGTTTTCTGTTCCCCTCGCTGTGGGCGAATAAGAACGCGATCACCGATGACAATCAGCTCGGCCATACGAAGAATCCATTCCGGCAAAAAGACGATCTCGCAGCCGTCTCCCGCAGTGGCTCCCGGAACCATACGAGTGGCAGGGAGCCGGGGGCAGCGAGAGCACGGCCAATCCGGTGCCTGTACGACGGAGCGAGGAGGTGGTTCGGAGCAGCGCGGTGGACTGCAAGATCGATCACACCCGCAGCGCCTGCCTCCTCCGGGCCGCCGGCCGGAAGCGGCCTACACGATGTGAAGAACGACGTACACCACCACGCTGACGATGCCGGCAGCGACGGCGACGAACCGGATGGTGCGGTCAACCGAATTTTCCATGAGCTTAGAGGATTGGTGGGGCCCAGGTCGATATTCGACCGGTGGATTGGGCATCCGGGCACCGAGCCGTATCCGCTTCCAGCCGTGCGGGGGCGCGTCTCGCCGGAGCCGGTGGGCTCGGCTGTTCACAGCCAAAGGGGCCCGGAAAACCGCGGTCGAAGGAGATCGGTGGTGGGGAGGGAGAGAAGAAACGACGGCTCTTGCGGTAGGGGCAGTCGGAAAGAAAATACTGGACGGCCTGTGTCCACTTCTTTCTCTGATTAAATATTCAACAAACCACGTGCCGCAATAGCAAGAGCAACCCAAAAGAGATGATATGAGTGGTCGAAAGCGCACGCTGAGCGGGAGGCGGGGGGGGAAGAGCCTCTTCTCGATCGGCGCTCCGGAGCTCCGTACATTATTTCCGGCCGACGGTGGATAAACGAGGAGAATGTCCTACGTTTTTACCGGCGCTGAGGGTCCCCATCCTTTGGAGAGGCCGGAGAGCGGTCGCGCGGAAGCGGGCGCGCCCAGACTGCTCCGTACAGCGCGTCATGCACGACCGGTCACGCACGGTGCGTCATACACGGTCCGGGTCAAGTCCGAGCGAGCGGGCTGTGCGGGCCAGGGCGCTGAGCACCGGTGGCGCGTTGTGAGAGGCAGCGGCCGGTGGGGCAGAACCGGACGTCGTGTTTTCGCCCCGGGCGGTGAGGGAACGGGCGACCTGCAGGGCGGTGCTCCACGACAGCGTGACGCCGGCCCCGCCGTGGCCGTAGTTGTGAATCAAAAGCCGCCCGTCGCAGGTGTCGGCCTCCAGCCGGACGCCGCCGCCGTTCAGGTCGCGGGCAAACCGGACGCCCTCCGTCGCCCGCAGGTCGGCCTGCCGGATGTCGACATCGAACAAGCTGTGGAGAAGGTCGGCGTTGACCTCGACGACCGGTTGAGGAATGGCGTGACCGTCGATGTTCACCGTCGGCCCCGACACCGGCGGCCCCCTCCAGGTCCCGTCCTCGACCTCTCCCGGCCGTTTCGTTCCGCCGATCACCCAGGTATCCGTTCGCGGATAGGCGTACACCCCGGCCGGGGAACCGTCGGGGCGACGATACACCGAGGCCGGGGGATGGTAGTTGTACGAGCAGACCTCCCGGTGGCGGCGGTCCACCGCGGGGCGATTCGGGGTGGCGTAGACGAGATATCCCTGCAGGAAGGAATGCGGGGCCGGGTCGGGGAACAGAAATCGGGATCCGGCGCCCAGGCAATTGACGAGAGCCTGCCCGGGGAGGCTTGGAAGCGTGTCGCGGGTGATCTGCACGCCGGAGCGGACCTGCCCGCCGGCCGCGTCGAAGAGGTCGTACAGGCGCGTCAGGTACGTGGGGGTTTCGGCAAAGTAGGCCCGGAACGTCCAGCCGTACACCCCCTTCGCGCCGGATCGTCTCGGCACACCGGGTGCTCCCGACCCGTCATCCGGAAGCCATTGAAAGTCATGCATCGCCGGCGCGTAGGCGGGGGCAGGCGGAGGCGACTCAAACACCTCGTAGTGGCGTTGCTGGCGGATGCCGAACGTCCCGTGCTGCCGTAGGATCTCGAAGAACAGCTGTGTTTCCCGCATGCGGCGGACGACGTCGTCGACCTGCACGGCGTGCGGGATCACCGAGGCCGCCGGGTACAAACTTGCGAAGAGCGGGTCCGGCTCTGCATACGATCGGTCGGCGCGGCGGTGGGTGACGATCGTCGGGGCGTGCCCCAGGGCACGGAGAAGGAGGCCCGTCGTAATGCCGCTGATGCCGCCGCCGAGGATGGTTACATCCATGGAGGACTGAGAAATGAGCGAGAGAAGCTGGGCAAAGAGAAGAGGGCACGGCCGGTCGACGTCTGCGTGACCGGTGCGGAGGCGGCCGCCGGCCGCGATCCAACGCCGGCTGTGATCCAACGCCGGCTGTGATCCAACGCCGGCTGTGATCCAACGCCGGCTGTGATC
>CAKZLV010000135.1 GCA_937127285.1 uncultured Bacteroidota bacterium | reverse complement strand
TTCCAGGCCCTCCAGGCCGCTGGAATGCCGAAATACACGGCGACCAGGGCGAGCCCGCCGAGCAGTCCAGCCGCCACGAAGACGATGAGAATCGATTCGAGCGCATACATGGATTCGTCAGGCGTTGGATCGCAGGGACAGCGGCCGTTCCACAATGTTTAGAAGCGCTGAAGACGGTTTTGGTTCGGGATCCGGCGTCCTCCCAGATCCCCGCGGCGGCGCGTCGCCTCCTCTCCCTCCATCTCTCGAGCGCCTCCCGGAAGCGGCTTCGGTACGGACAACCCCAAAAGAATAAAATGGGGGCGGCTTCATCTATTTTTATCAGTCCCCGAAGGCAGTTTGTTGTGGACGGAGAGCGGCAATCCTCCCTCCAACCGTCCCTTCTCCCGCCTCAGAGGTGCTTTGTCCCAGCCGCCGACACATTACGAGTCCTTCCAGGATCCGATCGTACGCAGGAAACCTCTTCGCCTTGAGCTGATTGTACTACTCGATAGTTGTTCAATCGCCGGGTAGAGACCCAGCGGTGAGCGCGATCGTCGCCTTCCCTCATCAATCCTGCGAGCCATACCGTGTCGTTTCTTTTCCGATCGAGCCCATGGCGGTGGATCCGAGGCGTCTTCGGGGCGCTCGTTGGCGGCACCCTGTTGACGGGGCTGCTTCTCCCCCCGTCGGCGGCGTCGGCCCAGTCGGTCGCCCCCGATACGACGCGGACGCTTGAGCTATCGCTGAACGAAGCCGTCACCACCGCCCTGGACGAAAGCTTTCCGGTTCGTTCCGCCGAGGCGGAGGCGAAGCGGGCTCGGGCCCGGAAGCGACAGACGCTCGGCGTCTTCCTGCCGCGCATCACGGCCTCGGAAGAAGTCGCGGCGACGACCGACCCGGTGAACGCCTTCAGCTTCAAACTGAAGCAGGAGCGCTTCACGCAGTCCGACTTTCAGGTCGGCGCCCTCAACGACCCGGACCGCATCGATCACTTTTCGACGAAGGCGCAGGTGGAGCAGCCCATTCTTAATCTGGACGGCCTCTTTCAGCGTCGCGCGGCTTCGGACGCCGCTCGGGCGGCGTCGTTTGCCGAGGAGCGGACGGACGAGGTCGTCACCTTCCGCGTAAAGAAGGGGTACTACGGACTCGTTCTCGCCGAGCGGCGCCTGGGCGTCATCGACTCGGCGCTGACCGCTGCCCGCGAGAACCGGCGTCAGGCCGAGGCCCTCTTCGATCAGGGCATTATCAACCGGGCGGACGTGCTGGCCGCCCGCGTTCGCGTCTCCGAACTGGAGAGCCGCCGCACCCGCGCCGTGGCCGACCGGCGCACCGCCGCCGACCGGCTCCGGTTCCTGCTGGGGGTGTCGGAGGCGGTGGACGTGCAGCCGACCGACTCGCTCGAGCTGGAGCGCGCGCTCATCGACACGGTGAGCGTCGCCCAGATCAACCAGACGCGCTCGGACATGCGGGCCGTTCGCTCTCGCGCCGACGCGGCCGAGGAGCAGGTTCGTGCCGAGTGGATGGCGTTCGTGCCCACACTGAACGCCCGCGGATCGTACGGCTGGTATGACGACCAGGCCTTCGGATCCGCCGGACAGAGCTACACGGTCGGGGCGGCGCTGACGTGGGATCTCTTTTCCGGATTTCAGCAGATCGGCGGCGTTCAGGAAGCCGAGGCCCGGCTGCAGCAGTCGCGCATCCAGGTCGAACAGAAATCCCTGCAGAACCAGGTCGACGTGGCCGAGGCGCTGCGGGACCTGCGCGCCTCCCGGCAGCAGATCGACCAGGCCGAAACCGCCGTCGACCAGGCCGAAGAAAGCCTGCGCATTCGCGCCGACCGCTTCGCCGAAGGCCTCGCCCGCACGACGGACGTCCTGCAGGCCGAAGCCACCCTCGCCGAACGCCGCCTCGCCTACCTGCAGGCGCTCTACGACCACAACCTTGCCGTCTACCGCCTCGAACTCCTCACCGAACGCGACCTCACGCCGTGAGGGGTGAAGGGGTGGATGTTTGAATGGGTGGATGTTTGAATGGGTGGATGGATGAACGGGTGGATGGGTAGCACACCGCCCTCATCCGTCCCTCCTCCATCCCTCTCCCCTTCCATCCTTCCATCCTTACCCCCCTCGACGCCTCCAGCCTGAACTCGCTTGCCGTCGCACAGCCTCTACCGCCATGACCGTTCGATCGACCGTTTCGCTGTCCGCCCTTCTGGTACTGACGCTGACCCTGACTGCCTGCGGGGGGTCGGAGGAGCCGGCCTCGCCGTCGGAGATGGAGCCCGTCTCCGTGGAGACGGCCGTGGTTGAGGCCGCGTCGGTGACGGAGATGCTGCGCTACAGCGGCACGATCCAGGGCACGCGCCGCGTCCCTCTCTCCACCAAAATGATGGGGACCGTCACCGAGCTGTCCGTCGAGGAAGGCGACCGCGTCTCCGAGGGCGAAACGCTGATTCGGGTGCGCAGCCAGAACGTGCGGGCTCAGAAACGGCAGGTGGAGGCCCGGCTGCGCGAGGCCGAGGCCGCGCTCACCAACGCCAAGACCAACTTCGAGCGCATCCAGGCGCTCTACGAAAAGGACAGCGCGACGGAGAAGGAGTTCGACGACGCAAAGACGGCCTACGAACGCGCTCAGGCGCGGGTGGACGCCCTCAAGAATCAGCTCGACGAAATCGAAGACACGCTCACCTACGCGACCGTCACCTCCCCGATCGACGGCTACGTCGTGGAGAAGCGGAGCGAAGAAGGCGCGCTGGCTGCCCCCGGGCAGCCGCTCCTCGTCGTCGAGACGATCGACGACCTGAAGGCGGTCGTTCAGGTGCCGTCGGCCGACATCAACCGGTTCTCCGTCGGCGATGAGGTGACGGTCGAGATCGGCGCGGCGGGCGACGTGACGCGCACCGGCCGGGTCACGCAGGTGAACCCCGCCGGCAACTACGCCACCCGGCAATTCCAAGTGCAGGTGCGCCTCGACCGCGGGCAAGACCGGTCGGTGAAGTCCGGCATGTACGCCGAGGTGCTGCTTCCGCGCGGAGAGACCCGCGCCATCACCGTTCCCGAGCAGTCCGTCGTCGAGCGCGGACAGCTGGCCGGCGTCTACGCCGTGAAGGACAGCACCGCCCTCCTCCGCTGGGTACGCACCGGCAAGCGCTACGGCGACCGCATCGAAATTCTCTCCGGCCTCTCGGAAGGAGAAACCTACATCCTCAACGGCAGGCAGCGGCTGCTGGACGGACAACCCGTTCGCCCGACCCGGCCGGCGATGAGCCGGAGGTGAGGGGGACTGGTCACTGGTGATTGGTCACTGGGTACTGGGGACTCGGTACTCGGTATTGGGTACTCGGTATTGGGTACTCGGTATTGGGTACTCGGTATT
>CAKZLV010000134.1 GCA_937127285.1 uncultured Bacteroidota bacterium | reverse complement strand
AGGCTACTGGTGGGCGGCCATGCCCGAGGAGCACTGGCCGGACGACCCCAACCAGGAACAGCGCATCATGGACCGCTGGGACGACGACTTCGGCGATCGCCGTCAGGAACTCGTCTTCATCGGCGTCGACATGGACGAGGCCGATCTGCGCCGTCGCCTCGATGCGTGCCTGATGTCGACGGCAGAGATCGAATCCTATCACGAGAATGCAGCGTCGATCCCCGATGCGTTTCCGGCGTGGGATCTCGACGGCGTCCCTGCCTGATCGTTGTCTTTCTTGCCCCCTTCGCGCCCCGTTTCCCCGTTCCCTTTCGCTACACACCATGATCTCCCCCCTCCTTTTTCAGTCTCTTGCGAGCACGCGCCGCCTGCTGTTTTTGAGCCTGCTTCTTTCCTTCTTCGTCGTTCTGTTTGCGGATCCCGCGTCCGCGCAGGACCGAGGCACCGTGGCAGGGCAGGTGACAACGTCCGACGGCGAGCCGCTTCCCGGCGTGCAGGTCGTCGATCCTGCGTTACAGCGCGGGACGACCACCGGCCCTGACGGCCAGTACACGATAACGAGCCTGCCGCTCGGCGAGCACCTCATCGAGTTTCGGTTCGTCGGATACCAAACGGTCGCCCGTGAGGTCATGTTGGAGGCCGGTGAGACCGCGACGGTGGACGTGGCGCTACAGTCTCGCGTGCTGGAGACCGACGGCGTCACCATCACGGGAACAGCCCGGGCGCGCTCCACGCTCCGCGCGCCGCAAGACGTCGATGTGATGGGCCCGGAGCAGCTTCAGATTCACCGCAGCGCAGCGCTGGGCGATCTGCTCCGAGACAACGTCGGCGGCGTCTCGTCCATCAAGACCGGCTCGCAGGCAGGCATTCCCGTCCTACGCGGTCTTTCCGGTACACGCGTCTTGCTGCTCAAAGACGGTGTCGGGCAGCGGTTCTACCAGTACGGCGTGCGCCACTTCCCGACGACCAACGCCAGCGAGGCCGAGCGCATTGAAGTCGTCCGTGGGGCAAGCAGCATCCTCTACGGTTCCGACGCCCTCGGCGGCGCCATCAACGTGATCACGAAGCCCGCTCCGACCATGGACCAGGGGATGCTCGATGTCGGCGGCACAGCCTCCACCCAGTATTCCACCAACAACAACGAACGCGCCGGGTCGCTCGACCTACACGCCGCTCAGGGCAACATCGGCTGGCGAGTGGGCGCTGAGCGGCGGATTGGTGGCAATTACCATACCCCGGATGCGCCCACGTTTTTCCGCGAGAACCCGGCCGTGGGCACGTTTGGCGATCCGAAGTACACCGGTGAGGTACCGTTCACCAATTTCGAGCAGTGGAGCGCGTACGGCCAAGTCGGCATGCAAGGCGACTTCGGCACCGCACAACTCTACGGCGACTACTGGCAGAATGCGCACAACTTCATCCTGCCCACGGGCGGCCCGGACGACGACAATCCCAATAATCCGCCTGTGAATGGGCTCGGGCAAAATCTCGAGCACAGCAACGTCGCCCTGAAAGGCAATCTGGTGGCAGGCGGGTTTGTCATCAAGCCGCGCCTGAGCTGGCAGCGCTCCATCCGGCAGTCAGCCCCGGGATCGGGAGACGTCACGCTTCGGACGATTCGCGATAACGGCGGGCTTGGCGGGTTCGACTATGCGGTGGATCTGAAGACGGACATTTACACGGCACGCGTGGAGGCCGCGCATGCGGCGCTGGGCCCGGTGAGCGGCACCGTCGGCGTCGAGGTGCAACATCAGGACGCCGACACGCGCGGCTCGGTCGAGCTTCAGCCGTCCGCACGGTTGTGGAATACGGGCGTCTTTGTCTTCGAAGACATCGACCTCGACCCCGTCACACTCTCGTTTGGCGGGCGCTTCGACCTGCGCACGATCGATGCCGTGCCCAACGATCGCACGACCGATACCGACCTTTTGGAGAACACCTACACCACGCTCTCCGGCGCCGTGGGCGCGAGCTATGCCTTCGGCGAAGGGCTGGCGATGGCGACCAACCTCAGCTCCGGATTCCGCGCGCCGACGGTCTTCGAGCTGTATACCAACGGCGTGCACGGCGGGGTCGCGGCCTTTCAGGTCGGCGATCCGTCGCTCGACCCGGAGCGTTCCTACAGCGCGGACCTCTCGCTGCGGGTGCGGCGCGACCGCGTGACGGCGGAGGTGACCGGCTACGTCAACTCGATCTCCAATTACATCTACCTAGCGAACACGGGCGAGACGCAGAACCCCGACGGGTCGGGCCTCCCGATTTATCGAGCGACGCAGACCAATGCACTGCTCTCGGGCGTCGAGGCACAGGTCGAAGTGAGTGTTCTCCCCTGGCTGCAAGCCGGAGGCAGCACAGCCATTGTTGAGGGAACGGGGGATAACCTGGACGAACAGGCCGCCGACGATGGCGACCTTCCGCTTCTTCCGGCCAATCGGTTCGGCGGCTTTGTGCGATGGGTACCGGCCGGAACGAACTTCATCACCAACCCGAACCTGGAGCTATCGGCGAATCGTGTGCTAGACCAAGACGCTGCGGGACGCTTTGAGCCATTCTCGCAGTTCGATGCAGGCTTCGGCCCGCCCTTCGGCACCGCCTCCACGCAGGCGTACACAACCGTCGATATCAACGCTCAAGGCACGTTCAGCCAGCTGGGCGTACCCGTCACGTTGTCGATCGGGGTTCGGAACCTGCTGGACGAAACCTATCGCGACTTCTTGGACACGTACAAAGGCTATGCCCTCTCTCCGGGTCGCGACGTGCAGTTCAGCCTGTCGACCTCGTTTTAACAGGGTACTGCACTCGTGACGAACAGACATGCTCACTTTCCGCGCGGTGCATATGGCCGTGCGTGACGTCAGATAGGGACGTAGGACGTCGAGACCCCAGATCGCTTTTGCAGCGAAGGGGGATTCTCGATCTGCTCATACGCGTTTTCCTTTCACCAATACACATTCGAGGTTCCCATGAAAAAGCTTCTTCTCATTCCAGTTTTGGCTCTGCTGAGCGTTGCTTTCATCGCGTGCAGCGATGCTGATTCCACAGCCCAATCCAATGACTCCGTGCCCACGACCCAAGCCAGCTGATTCCGCGCCCGCGGCGATCACCAAGCAAGAGGTAAATGCCGCACAACAGGCTTGGGGCGAAGGAATCGTTGAAATTGGCGAAGCCTACACCGAGGACGGAAATTATCGCGAGATCGCTGCCGACCACGTTCGCGAATTCTATGCGTTCAACGGCGACGCCACCGTTCTATTCAAGCCCACCCTTGCTGCCGAAGATCAGTTCCGAGGTAATTTCGAAGAGGCACTGAGCTATTTCGTTGGCACGGAAGGCACCGAAGACAGCGGCTTTGCCATTGCCCCTTACACGGACGTGCGCTGGGAGAACGAGGGCACCGTGGTTGACGAAGACGGCGACATGGCAGTGGCCATGGGCAACTACTTCTTCACAGGCACCGACGGTGACGAGACCAAGGTGGAGTACTCGTTTGGTTACACAAAAGATGAGGACGGGAATCTGAAAATCGTCCTCCATCACAGCTCCCTGCCCTACTCGCCAAACTGATCGGTCGTAGACACGCAGCATAGGGTGTTGCACATGCGGCCTCAGAATGCTTGAAACGGCATTTCAGGTCCGTAACAGGCTCTAGAGGAAGTCCTGCTTCTGATCCCATGAAGGAAACCACGAACACCCCCGCGACGGCGACCCATCGCCAGGGAAGGCGCCGCCGCGTCCTGCGCTGGCTCGCCGTCGTGCTCTTCGTCCTTTTCTTCGGCTGGGTCGCCAAGGACGCGCTCTTTCCCTTCGGCAACAAGCGCCACATCGCGATCCCGCACGGAGACCACGTGCACTACGTGCCCAAAGACCGTGACCCCGACACGCCGCTCTCCGCCTTCCCGAGAGAGCCTCCGAAGCCGGACGAGCGCATTACGCCAACAGGACAAGTAGTGCCAGTGGAATGAACACCTGCGAGATGCATTTCTGGGGCCTCATCGCTTCTTTATGCAGACATGCTGGCTTTTACAAGTGTGTACACTATACATATGAATACACACGAAAGATCTCCAAACGCGTCAAGACGCTATGACCGTCGCCTACGTCCTGAGTACCACCGGCCACACCGCCGATTATAAGCTGGGCCGCATGATCCTGCCGCAGCTCGAAGAAGGCCGCCACGGCGCCGAGGTCGTGGGGATCTTTTTCTTCGACGACAACACGTACGTGCTGCGCGCGGGCGATCCGCTGGGCGAGCGCCTGGCGACGGTTGCGGCAGAGCAAGGCATTCTGCTGATAATGTGCGACCGGTGCGCACTGTCGCGAGGGCTGGCCGAAGGCGAGACGGGCCCGGAGGGCACCTGCCAGCCGAAGGGCACCGTCGAGGGGGTGGAGGTGGGCTGCTTCCCCGATCTCTACGCCAAGCTGGGCCAAAACCCACCCGACCAGGTCGTCACGCTCTGACAACGCTGCTGACTTCTGCATCCGGCGGGGTCGCACGGCCACGCCACACTGCCCTCAACTCTACCGAATAGCGAGCCGTTGCCATGACCGAAGCGCCTTCGCCCCCCGTCCCCGTCACCTTGCTCTCTGGCTTTCTGGGAAGCGGCAAAACCACGTTGCTCAACCACCTCCTCAACGGCCTGTCCGACCGCCGGGTGGCGATTCTCGTCAACGACTTTGGCGACCTGAACGTGGATGCCGACCTCATCCTTGATCAGGACGCCGATGTGCTCCGCATGGAAGGCGGATGCATCTGCTGCACGATGCAAGCGGGCGTCACATCGGCGCTGTCTTATCTGGTGGGGCGTGACGTACCGCCGGAGCACATTCTTATTGAGGCGAGCGGCATCTCCGACCCCGTGCCCATTGCGGTCCAACTGATGATGCCCGGACTGCAATCCCACCTCCGCCTCGACAGCGTGCTGACGGTGATTGATGCGGAACGCGCCCCCTACGAAGATCAGGCAGACATTCAAGACCTCGTCGAGTCGCAGATCAAGACGGCCAACATCGTCCTGCTCAACAAATCGGACCTGGTGGACGCCAACCGGATTCGTACCTTGCGGACCTGGATCAAGGACTACACGCCCGACGCGCGCATCCTGGAGACGGTGCATGCCGAGGTGCCCGTCCCGCTGCTCGTCGACCAGCATGCCGCGCCGACGGTCGCTGCACAGGATTCCGCCGCAGCGCATGAGCACGGGCATAAACACAGCCACGGGCATGACCATGAACACGTGACGGATCATGAACACGTGACGGATCATGAGGCCACCTTCCGTCGCTGGTCGTACCAATCCGATGTGCCGTTTACCACACTCGACGACGTGCGGCGCAGCCTTCAGGATCTCCCCGACACGATTCTCCGCGTCAAGGGATTTTTGTTCACTGAGGAGACGCGCAAGGAACGCGTGTTGCTGCAAATGGCCGGGCGCCGGGCTGCCTTTTCCTTTGAGGGCGAGTGGCCCCGTCCACCCCAAACGGCGCTCGCCATTCTCGGGCTGCCGGATGGCCCAAGCGACGCAGACGTGCAATCTGCCTTCGACGCACGCCTTGCCGGGGCGGCTGCGTTTACAAAATGACACGCGTTTACCGAATGATAACGGCCCGATTCGAATCGGACGTGTCGCCGCTGGCGTATTTGAACATGTCTGTGATGCCTCTTACGTCCCTTGCCCTGTTCTGCCTTTCCATGCCCAACCGATTGACCTGCAGCCGTCTCTCCGGCCTCCTCGTTCTCTCGCTCTTCGTCGTCTCTTCGGTCGTCGCCCAGCCGTCCGGGCCCACCGGCGAGCCGACCCAAACGCCCCGGAATGTCATCGTGCTCATTCCTGATGGGTTCGGACCAGCCAGCGCAACCTTTGCTCGCGACTACCTCCGCGCCACGTCAGGGCGGTTTGAACTGGCGTTCGACTCGCTGCACGTCGGCAGCACGCGCACCGCCTCCACCGACAGCCGGATCACCGACTCGGCGGCTGCGGGCACTGCGCTGGCGACCGGGCACAAGACCTACAACGGAGCGATCGCTGTCGACTCGACTGGCCAGCCGGTCGCCACCCTCTTGGAAGCGGCGGAGGCCCGTGGGATGGCCACCGGACTCGTCGTTACGAGCCGTGTCACGCATGCCACCCCGGCGGTCTTCTCCGCCCACGTCCGTGACCGAGCGGACGAAGACCGCATCGCTGTCCAGCAGTTGACCGCGGGCATCGAGGTGCTCATGGGCGGAGGCCTGCGCCACTTC
>CAKZLV010000133.1 GCA_937127285.1 uncultured Bacteroidota bacterium | reverse complement strand
TCAGGCGGGCGTCGCGGCGGCAGCCCTCGCGGTAGGACGAGTACTCGGCCGGGTTTTTCCGGTAATAGTTCTGGTGGTAGTCCTCCGCCGCGTAAAACGCATCGAGGCGCTGTATCTCTACCTCGATCGCCGCGTCGAACCGGCCGGAGATCTCCCCCAGCGAGGCGTCGGCCCGGCGCTGCTGGCGCTCGGAATGGGCGAAGATCGCCGGGCGATACTGCGAGCCGCGGTCGCAGAACTGACCGCCTCCGTCCAGCGGGTCGACGTTGCGCCAGTAGACGTAGAGAAGGCGCTCGTAGTCGACCTGCGTCGAGTCGTAGACGACCTGAACCGCCTCGGTGTGGTCGGTTCGGCCCATCGCCACCTCGCGGTACGACGGGTTCTCCTTCGTCCCGCCGGAGAATCCGGAAGTCGTCGACGCCACGCCCTCCAGGCGGTCAAAGGGCGGTTCCATGCACCAGAAGCAGCCGCCCGCGAACGTAGCCGTGTCGGCCACGGCCGGGTCGATATCGGCCGTCGCCGCGGGCTTCTCCGCCACGCTCGGCGCCTCGGCGGAGTCGGAGGGCTGGCAGGCGGCGATGAAGACGAAGAAACCGGCGAGAACGGGTAGCACCCAGCGCGGGAATCGCATCGGTAGAGGCGGAATGGATGGGAAGGGTCGGGGAGGCGATCCGGGGGATTCTCCGAGGGGGGCATCCCCGGTGGTCAACGGCGGAGGTCGGGAAGGGACTCGGATTCGGGGATGAAGCGCAGCGCGAGACCATTGTTGCAGTAGCGCAGCCCCGTCGGGTCGGGGCCGTCCCCGAACACGTGCCCCTGGTGCCCGCCGCAGCGGCGGCAGTGGTACTCGGTGCGGGTGACGGCCAGCTTGTTGTCGACCGACGTGCCGAGATGCCTGGGCAGCGGGGCCCAGAAGCTCGGCCAGCCCGTTCCGCTCTCGTACTTGGTCGTCGAGGGGAAGAGCGGCAGGTGGCAGGCGGCGCAGACGAACGTGCCGCGGCGCTTCTCGTCCAGGAGCGGGCTGGAGTACCGCGGCTCCGTCCCGACCTCGAAGAGAATCTGGTAGGCGTCCTCCGAGACCACGGAGGTCCAGTCCGACGCCGGCTTGTCGAGCTTCGTGATCTCGGCGTCGAACGCGTGTACGGCCAGGTCGCGGTCGGTCACCGGCGAGACGTACCGGGTGGAGTCGGGTGCGGCCGATCGGTCCACGCCGGCCGAGCGGCTGCGGTTGCACCCGAAGAGCAGCCCGGGAAGAGCTGCTCCGGCCGCGCCGGTCGCGAGGCGGGAGAGAAACCGTCGTCGGTTCATGGAGGGGTGGGGATTGGGTGTTCGGTACTCGGTGTTCGGTACTCGGTATTGGGTACTCGGTACTCGGTATTGGGTATTCGGTACTGGGTGCTCGGTGGTCAAGGTGAGGGGCGGGACGGTGGATGGGTTGCGGGGACGCGAAGGGACGAGGCGTGAACGCGAAAGGCTGCCCTCCGGCAGGCGCGGCGGAGTTCTCCACACCCCCAACCCGCGACCCGCGATTCCCAACCCTAAACCCTCAACCCTAAACCCTCAACCCCCAACCCCCCTATCCGCTCACCCCCACGGTCGGGGCATCGGCCTCGGCGCGTTCGCGGAGCTCCTCGGCGGTGTCGTGGCCGAGGTAGCGGTCCATGGCGTAGTGGGCCAGGTAAATGATCGGCGTGATGCCGACGGCGATCGCGAACTTGTAGGCGTAGTTGAACAGCGTGATGGCGATGATCGTCTGGATCGACAGCTGCCCGAAGAACGCAACCGACAGCACCACGAACGTGTCGATGAACTGCGACCCGAACGTCGATCCCGTGGCGCGAAGCCACAGGTGCTTGCCCTCGGTGAGGCCTCGCAGCCAGTGAAAGAGAAAGATGTCGGCAAGCTGCCCGAGCAGGTACGCAGTCAAACTCCCGATGATCACCCGCTGGGTGCTGCCGAAGACCGACACGAAGTCCTCTTGCGGCACGGGCGACTCCGGGTCGACCGGCACCTCCACCGCCAGCCACAGCAGGAAGAACTCGAACACGATCATCACCATCCCCACGTAGGTGACGAAACGGATCCCCTCCTTCCCGTAGTACTCGTTCATCAGATCCGTCACGATGAACGTGATCGGAAAGGCGATCACGCCGGCCGTCATCGTGACGCGAGAGAACTCCTGCCCGAGGATCGTGAGGGTGAAGGGCAGGTGGAAGGCGGTGAAAAACTTGCTCGCCGTCGCCTCGGCAACAACGAGGGCCGTCAGGAAGACGGCGGCGCAGATGACGAAGAGCTTCTGCGCACGGGTGAGGACGTAGGCGTCGCGAACCATCTGAGGGAGGCAGGCGGCGGAAGACGGCGGGCAAAGCGCTGCACCCGATCCCAAAAACCAGTGGGCCCGACAACGGGTAGGCCCGAAAACGGGGAGGACCGAGAAGAGGGAGGGCGGCGCCGTTCGAATAACCAGCCCTCAAATCTGACCGTTCCGGCGGATCGACTTTTTCCAGATTCGACGGAGGAGAGACGGTTCGCGTCCCGTCGTCCCCGGCGGCCGGGCGAAAGCGCTGCGCCGGCCGGCGGTGGGGGCGAGCCGGTTACGCCGGTTGCGGGGTGTGGCTCGAAGCTGTGGGCAGGGTGAACCCGAATGTCGACCCGCTTCCCGGTGTGCTCTCCACCATGAGTTCGCGGTCGTGCGCGCCGAGGATGTGCTTGACGATGGCGAGTCCGAGACCGGTTCCGCCCTGGTTGCGCGAGCGGCTCTTGTCGACGCGGTAGAAGCGCTCGGTGAGGCGGGGGATGTGCTCCGGCTCGATGCCGATGCCGTCGTCGACGACGGAGACCTTGATTTCGTCGGACGGCAGCCGGCGGGCGACGATCTCGACGTGCCCGCCCTCCTGGTTGTACTTGATGGCATTGTCGGCCAGGTTCACGAGCACCTGCCGGACACGTTCGCGGTCGCCGTAGATCGGGGGGAGATCGCCGGAGACGCGGTGCCGAAGGTGCACCCCCTGGTTGGTGGCCTTGATCTCGAGAGAGTCGGTCACCTCCTCGGCCACGTCGGCCAGGTGAAAGGCCTGGGCCTCCATCTCCAGCTCCCCGGTCTCGATTCGGGCGATGTCGGACAGGTCCTGCGCGAGGTTGTCCAGGCGGTTGACGTTGTGCATGATCTTCTCCAGGAAGTTGCGGTTCACCGCGTCGTCTTCGAGGGCACCGTCGAGGAGGGTTTCGGTGAACCCCTGAACGGAAAAGATCGGTGTTTTGAGTTCGTGAGACACGTTCCCGATGAACTCGCGGCGGTAGTGCTCCATCCGCTTCAGCTCCTGGATCTCATTTTCGAGCTTCTGGCCCGTTCGGTAGACCTCCCAGATGAGGTTGTTGAGCTCGTCGCCGCGCGGGACGGAGGCATCCTCCAGGTTGTCGAACTCGTGCTCGCGGATGCGCTCGAGGGTGGACTGGGCGCGACGCAGCCGGGGAGCCAGCCAGTAGTGGCCGGCGCTGTAGGCAACGACGCCCGCGACGAGCGCTCCCACCAGCGGCATCCAGGCGGTTGCCGGAGCGGCGAACAGCGCGACCAGGGCACCGGCGACGGCGACCGGCCCCGCAATCTTGAGCGCAACGCGGTTCACCGATGGGGGCGGCCACCACGACGCTGACAAGAGAGAATCGCTCATGCGGCATCACCCATCGATCCCGGAAAATACCGTTGACGGTGCTTGTACGGCCCCCATGGACAAACACGTTCCCACCGCAGCAGCGGTCCCTGGAATCGCATTATCGCTGGATCAACTTTATCATGGAGGCGCAGCGGAGAGGGATGCAGCGGAGAGGGATGCAGCGGAGAGGGGTGCAGTACCGCAGTACGGGAACGAGGAGGCCTGCGCCCGCACGGCCCCTCCGCTACCCCTCCGCTACCGGCGCACGGGCACGTCGGGCCGGGAGGCGTCTGCGTCCGGCAGCGCGTCGAGCGGATCCGAGAGCGGCGGGTCGTAGGCTTCACCCCAGATTTCGAGGACGATGCCGTCGGTCACGTCTTGAAGAGGCTGGTGTTCTTCGATGACCGGCAGGTAGGTTTCGTAGCAGTAGAGGGCGTCGCGGCCGCGCTCGAGGTCGACCGCGTCGATCGAAACCCGGACGTCGATCACCGCTGCCGGCGAGTGGCGCAGATGGTCGGGGCGGTCGGTGGTGCCCGACGGTGCGGCCAGGGTGAAGAAGGCGAGCCGCCGCGGATAGGAGACGCCGTCCGCCCGAAACTGGGCGGCGACGCGTTTCACCACTGCGTGCGTCACCAGATGGTCGGGGTGTCCGCTGATGCCGTGAACCGGGTAGGTGACGACGAGGTCGGGCGCGGTGCGGTGCAGGTGCTCGGCGACGGTCTGCTCCAACTCCAGCGGGTTCAGCTCGTCAAGCCGTCCGTCCGGGTAGGTCAGAACCTCCAGCGAGGTCAGATCGAGGGCTGCGGCTACGTCCTGCATTTCCGCCGCTCGGATCTCGGCCATCTCCGCCGTGCCGACGCCGAGGCGCTCCCGCTGCGACGTCGCCTCGCCGCGGGTAAGGGTAAGGAGGTGCACCTCGTGGCCGTGGCGGCGCTGCTGCGCCAGCAGCGGAGCCGGGCCGAACGACTCGTCGTCCGGGTGCGGGAAGACGTACAAGATGGAGGCCATGGTCGGGAAGGCAAGACCGGTATCAATGCGAACACCCGCTATACGCTCCGATTCGCGGGAGGATGAGGGGGATCCCGTGGAGGAACCGGGAAAATTCCGGTTTGGACAATCGAGGAGGGAGGATCGACCGCTCGCGTTGCTCCCTGGATCGTACGTCGTGAGTCGCACGTCGTGAGTCGGGGATCGTTACTGCCGTCTGGCCCGCGTATGGAGGATGGAGGGTGGAGAATGGAGGGTGGAGGATGGTACGCTGTGGATTGTGAGTCGTGGATTGTGAGTCGTATCTCATCGCACCCCGCTTCGATCTCGAACACCCGAGCAGGTGATTCCCTCAGCACGTCCACACCCCAACACGTCCACACTCCAACACGTCCACACTCCAACACGTCCACACTCCAACAC
>CAKZLV010000132.1 GCA_937127285.1 uncultured Bacteroidota bacterium | reverse complement strand
GTTCGGGAGTCTGCGACTGGACGAATGTGGGGGTTCCCAAAATCAACCGGAGCGAGGTTTCTTCGCCGCCGGGAAGCGCGAGCGCTTCTCCGGCCGTCAGATCCGCTTGCTGGCCGGTCGACGGATTGACGAGTACGGCGCGTTCGACGGGGAGGGGGCGTCCCTCGATGACGTCAATCGTTCCCGGACGCAGAGACCGGGCCATCAGATCGAATACACGGCCTTCGGCGCCGAGGGGCGCCCGGATGGCCGAGAGCCGATTTCGGCGTGGAGAGGAATCGCCCCCGGTTTCCGGCAGGATGTGCAGACTGCCCGGCGCGAACCGGTCCGGGGGCGCGACGGTCGTCTGCGGGGGACGCCTGGCATCGTCCAGGAGACCGATCTGAACGGACGAGAGCGTGCGGTCCGACGCCATCAGTCCGAGAGTGAACGAGACGTCCTCTGCGGAGTCCATCGCAGTCTGCGCTTGTACCGACTCCGGCGCCTCCGTGGAGCGAGAAAGCGGAGACCCGGGGTACGGAAGGCGCAGTTCCGGCAGCTCCCTGTCGTTGAAAAAGTAGAAGGCTGCGCCGCTGCCTGCCGACTCGAAGTCGGCGATCTGCGTAAAGCGACCGTTCCAGGACCAGAGGGGTTGCAGGTCTCCGCCGGTCGCCGCGGCAACGGAGGACCACGGGATTGTCTGGTCGAAGGGATTCGAGATGATATTCCACCCGTCGTGAACCGGAATCGAAACCGCGCCGTCAGCATCAAGGTCGGGAGCGTCCACTGTCTCGGTCACTCTCCAGTCCGTCGAACTCAAGACCCAGAATCCGCGTCCGGGCTCAAGGTCGAACGTCGAAGATGCGTCGTGGGCGACCCAAAAGTCGGCATCGGCACCGGTATCCCAGTACGCCTGCCAATCGGTCCCCGGTGCTCCTTGCAGGGTGGAGCGGAGGGGAATCGTGTTGCTGCCGGGGACGGCAAGGAGCTGGTAGTTCTGAGGCCGGCGGGGATCGTCGAACGAGCGGCTCAGATCAACGGCGATTTCCGGCGCATGGGTCCGAAATGTCTGTATTCTCGACCAGATGCCGACATCATCGGTCGTTTCCCCCCGCACCCGCCACGCGTACGTTGTACCCTGCTCCAGACCGGCAACGGCGTGCCCGATGTCGGACACGCTGGTGTCGGCAACGAGGGAGCGGAAGAGCGTGTCTGGAGCAACCTGAACCCGGTAGCTGGCCGTCTCTCCCAGAGGACTCCACCGGAGCCCAACCGTGGTTGCGACGGGTCGGTCGCCCAGCGCATCGGTCCGAAGATCCGGCGCCGGGATGCGCGTCACGTTGACGACAATGGGATCATCGGAACTTCCCTGGGTCCGGGCCACCCCGAAACTATCTTCGGCGCGGAGGAAGTACTCCAGGTCGCGGTCCGTCACGGCGCGGGCCTCGATGACGCCGACGTACGAACCGCTGGCCTGCTGGGTCATCGTCACCGCCGTGTAGGCGGGGTTTCCTCCCGGCACCCGGTACAAGACCTCCGCACTCTGAATTTCATCGTTGGGATCGGAGATACGGGCGAGCACCGGGAGGGGATTTCCCTGAAGCGTCGCATTGATAAACCGGTGCCGGATCGCGGGCGGTTCGTTGGGAAGAACGCTGATCGCGTACGGGTTGCGAACGGCATCAATGCGCGGGCTGGTGGCGGTGAGGCGTCCATCGGTGGCCTGCAGATAGTATTCGATTCCTGGCTCCTGAACGTCAGCGGCCGGGATGGAGGCGGTCCACCGATCCTCCGGCTCCGCCGTCATCGGCAGACGGGTAAACGACGAGGTTCCCACCGTGCGGTAGTAGAGAAACGCGTCCTGAACGAACGGCTCGGCCGGGTCGGTGATCGTTGCCGACACCTCGATCGCCGCATTGTCCGCACGGGCACTCGCTTCCAGCGCGAGCGTCTCCGGGGTCCGGTCGATTTGCGGTCCGGAACCCTCCGAAATAAACTCCAGGCCGAGCCCGCCGGTGTATCCGTACGAATCATCGTCGTCGAACCCGTAGGAGTAAATGCCGAACGCCGCTCCGGTCGTGCTTTCGAGCGTGTGCGGACCGGTGGCGAGATCGAAGGCGGCCGTCGAGATGTCGGATCCGGGTACAGGGGAAAACGCGTCGGGATCGACGGCTGCACCGTCGAGGCGAAGACTTCCCACCTCCTGCGTCGGCGCGATCACACTCACCAGGTTGAGCGCGAATCCTTCATCTGGGGTCGTAAACGTGTACCGATCCAGGAACTGCTCGGTGGGGGGAATCAGCATCATGAAGGGGTCCCCGTTTGCCGTTCGTTCCGGGTCGAACTGATCGCCGTTGGAGTACTGCATGACGAGAGACGGTGCGGAGGTCTCGATCACCGCCGCCGATTCCAACTGCGCTTCGTAGTAGTCTCCAAAGCCGAGGGTCTCGACGAGCGCTCCGTTGATGCGCACTTCCGTGCCGTCCTGTCCGGCAAGGATGCGAAAGGTGTCCCCGTTCAATCGTCGCTCGAGGGGACGGGTGACGAAGCGACTCCCCCACGTATCGGTCGGGGGCAGTTGTTCGACCAGAATGTCGCAGAAACCAACGCCGACTGGGATGTTCGCGCACGAGTGCCCACTGAAGACCGCAACGGGAAGAGACGACTGAACCACCGAACCGGTCAGATCGACGTCTTCCTCGAGGGAGGATCGCACCTGGTACACGTCGCCCCGATCGAGCGTGACGGTAAACGGCGTCCCTACTGCCTGTCCGCTCAGCGTGGGCGCGGCCGGCGTGATGGTTACCTCCACGGCATCGCGCGGGCTGACGACGGCGAACTGGGAGAGATTGCTCAGCGATTGCAGCGAGGTGTAGGAGGCGATCAGGTACTGCGTGGCGAGGATGCTTCGGGGCAGAGCCAGAAACCCGTCCGTGGTAAATTGCTTGCGGCTCAGTCCATAGATGGTAACCGGGTCGTCCGCCGTCACGCGAATTCCACGGGCCTCGATCTCTTCACTCGTGAGGACGGACACGTCTGAGGGAAGGCGGATGCGCGTGATCTCGCCGGGCACGGTGGCAAAGGTTTCCTCAAACGAAAGGCCCGGGATCGTAATCGTGCCGGACGTGGCGTCGTCGCTCGAAATGTCGAGGTACTCACCGTCCGACGACGCAAACTGGTCGTCGAAGTTGCGAGGCATCATCAACCAGAAGTCGGTGCCCTGATTGCCGAGGACTGGTCGACGGGCCTTGGACGACGTCCGCACCCGCCATCCCGCAGGGCGCGAGACCGGGGTGCGCGTCGTTCGCGGCTCCGGTGCAGCCACGGAACCGGGTTGCAGAGTCGCATCTCCATGGGTGATGCCGGCCCCGGATGGCGACGCAGGACCTTCTTGGGCTGCGGACACGGAGACGCTACTCAGGAGGATACCGAGAAGGACAGTCGCAAATGCCACCCCCCGACGTCTCCCGAAGGAGACGCCGGACGGGGCGAACACAGACCGGGACACGGCGGCGGGCGGGAGGGAGGAGGAAGAACCGCGTCACGGAGACGCCTTCTCGGAAATCACGTCACAGAGAGGGCAGCGGGGGGCGACTCCACAACGCGCCGTGCCCCTCTGGATGACTGCCTGGTACCCACTGTTAGCCCAAACACGTGCAAACCGGATCACGACCGGCGAGATCACATCCGAGGGAGTCCGGCAAGATCCCAAGCGTCGCTGTAGGGTTGACTCAGTAGATCGTTGACCTCTTGATGCTTGACCCGTTTGACCCATTGAGGCCTGCAGGTCTTGAAGGCCGGTGACAAGCTGGG
>CAKZLV010000131.1 GCA_937127285.1 uncultured Bacteroidota bacterium | reverse complement strand
GTCCGAGAATACCGCTCAGGTCGTACGCGCCGTGTGGGACGGCGGGATCACCAAGCCGGGTGGTGCCGAAGTGGACGACGTGGAGCGCGAGCTGTACCGGGTAACCATGAAGAATGGTCAAGGCCAAATCAGCGACGTGACTCCCTTCGCCTTCGGCGACCTGAACGATGGGGACAATAACCACCTGTTGTGCCTGGACGTCGAGGGCCTACCGATCGAGGTATCCTTCCCTGCAGGGGCCATGACCGATCCCAACGACGACCTGAATCCCCGCACGATCATTCCTGTCACCGGGAAGAATTTCGACGACGATGATGACGATGACGACGAGTAGAGGCGGTACCCTCCCGACGTACATTTTTGAGGTGCGGCATGGAATCCATCGATTACCGCTATCGCTACGTGGCCGCAATGATCGCCGCGGGGATGCTCGTGGGCGTTCTCTGGGGAGGGCTCCTGCCTGCCCCGGCGCAGGCGCAGGACGATCCCCGATACGAGGTCTTCCTCGGCTACTCGTACCTCGACGCGAAGCCCGACGGGGACATCGACAGCTTCGGGATGCACGGTGCGCACCTGGAGGTTTTCTTCCCGGTAACTCGACGCTTCGGTCCTGTCCTGGACCTATCCGGACACGTCGGTACGGCAGACGCCCCGCCGAATGTCTTCCAGGTTTCGGAGATCGAAATCAGCCAGTTCGCGATCACGACCGGCCTTCGAACCAACGGATTCCAATGGAATCGCCTGCGGGGGGCAGTACGCGCGCTGGTCGGGATATCCAGAGGAAGCGTGAGTAGCGACCTCGCACGGGACCTCTGGGTCGAGGAAACCGCGTTCGCCGCGGCTTTCGGAGGAAGCATCATGCTCGACCTGTCGGATAGGATTGCGCTCCGGCTCATCCAACCAAACTTTTTCCTGACGACCTTCGGAGACGACACCCAGCTTAGCAAGCGGTATTCGGCCGGGCTGGTGGTGAGGATTACTCCGTAACGGAGATGCCCCCGTAGGACAGCATGATCCATCGATGTCCTGCAGAACCTTTCCATACACACTTGGACCCATGACCATCCGTCTCTCAAGCCTTCTGGCGCTCGTGCTCCTCCTCCTGGCCATGCCGCTGTACGCGCAGGACACCGAGTCTGAAGAAAAAGCCATGATCGACAAAGCCAGCGAACGCTTCCGGGCTCAGTTGCAAGAAACCGAGGAACGCCTGCAACTGACGGACGAGCAACCGGAGACGGTTCGCCCGATCCTCGAAGAAGCCACCAGGCAGCGGCAAGCCGTCCTCGAAAAGCACGGCGTAGACCTGGAGGGCACGGAGAAAGCCGACCGGCCGGGCCGCCGCACGCTCCGCCGCATGCGTAATGACTTGCAGGAGGTGAATAAAGAGACGCAACGAGAGCTCGAAGATGTGCTCACCAGCGAACAGATGAAACAGTGGGAGGCGCTGCAGGAGGAGCGCCGCGCCGAGATGCGAGAGCAACTTTTAGACAAATCATAGGACGACACAACCCCAGCAAAAGATATCAGCCGTCCTACGTCACTCCAATCAGCCTATGTCTCGTCGTCTTCTTTTTCCCGTTATCGGCTGCGTGGCTGCCTGGATGATTCTGTGGGCGCTGGTTGTAGCGACGCACGCGCTGGCGCAAGAAGAAACGCGGTCGAACGCGAATATTACGTTCGTCTTCGACGGACCGGGGTCGCGCAATGACACGCTCCGGACCCTCTTTGAACAAGAGATCCGGGCTCTCGCCGCGCGGTCGTTCAGGCTTCGCTTCGACGCCGTGGCGGCGGAATACACGCTGGAGAGTGCACGGCAACGGGTACGCGACCTCATGGACAACCCGGCCGTGGATCTCGTCATCGCCGCAGGGCCGCTCACGTCGCAGGTGGCGGCGGGACTGCGAGAGCCGCCTCACCCCGTCATCGCGTCGGTTGTGATCGATCCCCAGCTGCAAGGGCTCCCCTTCGATGAGGGCACGAGCGGCGCCTCCGGCGTGGCCTACCTCACCGTCCCGTTCGCCCTCTCGCGCGACCTGCAGACGTTTCGGGAGGTCACCCCGGTCGAGCGGGTCGCCTTTCTGGTGAGTGAGGGCCTGTTGGGCGGAATTCAGGGGCTGAGCGACCGACTGGAACAGGTGGGGGCCGACGCAGGGATGGAATTGGAAGCGGTGGGCGTTGGCCGATCCACGGACGCGATCCTCCGCAACCTGCCGCCGGGAATCGACGGTGTGTATATCGGCCCGCTCGATCAGCTATCCACGACGGACCTTCAATCACTGGCCGACAGCCTCGCGGCTCGCAACCTGCCGTCGTTCGCTTTCGGCGGGCAGCGCGACGTGAGGCTCGGGTTCCTGGCCGCCCTCGACACCGACCTGACCCCTCAGCTCGCTCGTCGCGTCGCGGTCTTTACGGAACGGATCCTACTGGGCGACGACCCGGCGACCTTTGCCGTGCAGGCGACGTCGGGGGGACGGCTCGTCATCAACCGGGCCACCGCACGGGCTGTCAACGTTTACCCTCCCCTCGGCGTCCTGCTTGAAGCCGAACTCGTTGGCGACGGACCGGAATCGTCCGGAGCCCCCATCACCCTCGACGCGGCCATGCGCGAGGCCGTCGCAGCCAACCTATCTCTGGCGTCGCAAGATCGCGCCCTGGACGCCGGTGCATCCCGGGTCCGCGAGGCATGGTCGCTGTTGCTGCCGCAGGTGGACGCCGGCGTAACCGGAACCGTGGTCGACCCAGAACTTGCGGAGTCGTCCCTGGGACAGCAGCCAGAACGCACGGCGACCGGTCAAATCACCCTTTCCCAGATCCTGTACTCGGACGGTGCTCGGGCAAACGTAGATGTCGAGCGCGCGTCGCAATCGGCCCGGGAGAGCGAGCGGGCTGCGCAGCGCCTCGACATTGCGCTGGAGGCCGCCGAGGCCTACCTGAACGTACTCCGTGCGGAAGCTCTCGTGCAGGTGGAGCGGGACAACCTGCTCCTGACGCGTGAAAGCCTGGAACTCGCCGACCAGCGAGAGGCTGTCGGAAGCGCCGGCCCGGCCGAGGTCCTTCGCCTGCAGTCGGAAGCGGCCACGCGTCGAACCGATCTCATCAATGCCTTTGTGCAGCGTGAGGCGGCACGAATCGCACTGAATCAAGTGCTGAACCGGCCGCTCGAAGCGCCCTTCACCGCCACTGAAGACGCACAGGCGGGAGTCGATGCCCTGGCCCGAGGAAGCACGCTGCTGGAGTTCGTCGCCAATCCCCGCGTATTCGAGCAGCTGCGCGACTTTCTGAGCGTAGAGGCGGTGCGGGCCGAACCGGTCATACAGGCGTTGGAGGCCGGCATACGCGCTCGGGAGCGTGCTGTGCGAGCCGCGAAGCGCTCGTTCTATCTTCCGACGGTGGCGGCCGTTGCTCAGTTGAATAGCAACCTGTACGAGTCCGGCGCAGGCACCGACGGCCTGATGGTGCCGGGCAGTCCTGAATCGCCGCTCGCACTTTCTCTTCCGGAAATGCCAACCACATTCTGGTCGGCGGGGGTGAGCGTGACGCTTCCCCTCTTTGAAGGCACCGGCCGGCGCGCGCGGCGCGACCGTACTTCCGCAGAGGCCGAACAGCTGCGGTTGGAGCGCGACCTGGCCGCACAGCGCGTCGAGCAGAACGTGCGGACGCAGGTTCAGATTGCCGCTGCCTCGTACGCCGCCATTCGAGAAGCGCGTCGTGCTGCCGACGCGGCCCGGCAATCGCTGGATATCGTGACGGAGGCATATGCGGCGGGCACCCTGGAAGTGACCCCCCTTCTTGAG
>CAKZLV010000130.1 GCA_937127285.1 uncultured Bacteroidota bacterium | reverse complement strand
TCCGTCCGCCCAGGCCGTGACGGTAGTCGAACGTGACGAAGATCCGGGCGGCGTAGTCGTCGCCGTCTTTCGTCCGGGCGTTGCCCCCCTCCACGACGCCGTCGACCTTCCAGCGCCATTCCAGCACCGGAAAGCGCTCCAGGTCGAAGCGCTGGCGGGCCGCCAGTCCGGACGCCCCGCCGTCGCTGCGCGCCCGCACGACCACGGTGCTGTCTGCGCGGACGAGGTCGTAGCGCGTCTCGGTGTCGACTTTCGCGAGGGCGTAGCGCTCCCAGCCGTCGGGGATCTTCGCGCCGGGGGACTCCGCCGAGAAGTTTCCAATCCGAAAGCCGGGCGGGGACAGAAGGGCGCCTCCACCAAGGATCAGTGCGGAGGCGACGACTGCGGCGCCGATCAACCGGGGAGAGGGCATCGGTAGGACATCTCGATGAGAAGAAAGCGCCGCGCCGGGGAGACCGGGTCGTCACCGGGTCGTCGGTGAGACCGTCGTGCCCGACAGTCCTCGTACACCTCAGCGGTCGTCTCCGTTCAGATCGGGATGAAATCCGGCCCTGCGCCCGGGCTATCCCTCAGCTCGTTGCGTTCCAGATGAGGAATGCGGCCCCACCCGCAAGCGCGAGCCCTGCCGCCCCGGAGGCGTAGAAGACGGCGTCGATTCCGAAGGCGGCCAGCACCATCCCCGTGAGCAGGGGGCCGACCGCCTGACCGAGACGCAGAATCGTTCCGTTCATCGACAGCACCACGCCGCGCGCCTCGGCCGGAACGAGGCTCGTCAGGCGGGTTTGCAGCGCCGGCTGATTCAATCCCTGTCCGAGCCCGAAAAGGGCCGAAACCCACCCAACCACCCAGAGCGCTGGCACCACCGGAAACAGAGCCAGCGCCGCGGCGATGAGCACGAGGGACCCCTGGACGAGGCGCGGCAGCGACACGGCGTCGACGATCCGCCCGAGCTGGGTGGCGACGAGTCCGCTCACGACGCTAGCAATCGCCAGCAATCCGCCGACCTGCACGGAGCTGGCTCCGTAGCGGGTGTCCAGCAGCTCGGGGACGTACGTGAGCACCGCCCCGAAGAGGAGCACGAAGAAGCCGAAGTTGACCAGCAGGAGCCCCACGACCCGGCGATCGGTCAGGTGCGTCCGCGCCGACGACAGGTATCCGGCCAGCGTCCGCTCATCCTCGATCTCGGGGGCGTCGAGCCCGACGGCCACCGCCGCCGCGACCGGGAGGGCCAGGAGCGGAAGCGCGAACGGCCAGTTCCAGGCGAGAGCCGCCAAGAGTCCGCCGACCGCCGGGTAGGACGCGGTGCCGACGTTGAGCGCCGTGGCGTTGTAGCCGATGGCCGTCGCCCGCGTGCGACCGTCGTAGAGATCGCTGATGATCGTAATGCTGAGCGCCACGAGCGGCGACGCCGCCATCCCCTGAACGGCCCGCAGGGTGAGAAGCTGCGAAAAACTGGTTGCCAGCGCACAGCTCCCGCCGGCCAGTCCGAAGACGACGAGCGTGGGGACGAGGACGCGCTTGCGGCCGACCCGATCGGCGAGGAT
Organism: uncultured Bacteroidota bacterium; assembly: GCA_937127285.1. GTDB lineage: Bacteria > Bacteroidota > Rhodothermia > Rhodothermales > Salinibacteraceae > CAKZLV01. The sequence goes on along the minus strand of CAKZLV010000130.1, from coordinate 2,245 downwards.
GCCGACGAGCGGCGCCGTCACGACCCCGGGGAGCGAATACGCCGTCACCACCCACCCGATCTGGGTCGCGCTGATCCCGAAGACCTCCACCATGCGCGGAAACGCCGGCGAGACGCTCGACACGTTGCCCACCGCCATGATCGTCACGGCGAAGAGCATCCACAGGTTGGAGTCGCGGACCGGGTTGGAGGAAGACGCAGAAGAGCTCAGCGGTCGGACCGATCAGAACCGAGAGTCAGTGGACGGTTAAGGGGCACCCGGCGGACGCACGCGTCCATTCATTCCTCCACGCGAAGCACCCGATAGCCGTACGGACCCAGATCCAGCGGGTCGGTCGCCACGGTCTCGTCGGTCAGCACGTCCACCATGCCGCCGTTTCGGTACGCGGCGGGAAGCGATACCGTCGTGGCGGCACTGCGCGTGTTCACGGCAATCAGGAGCTCTTGGCCGTCGGCGGAGCGCGTGAAGGCGAGCGCGTCCTTCGCGTCGGGCGTCAGAATCTCGAAGTCGCCGCCGTGCAGCGCCGGACTGTCGCGATAGGTGTTCAAGACGCGGGTGTACCAGGGAATGAGCGTCTCTTCCTGCTCCCAGTTGTACGGCTGCGCGGCGAAGAAAGAAACCGTATCCTGGATGCCGAGCTCCTGCCCGTTGTACATGAGCGGCGTGCCGGGTAGCGTCGCCGACAGCACGAAGGCCGCCTTCGACCCTTCGATGCCCCCGAAGAGCTCCGGCGGGGTGGCGTCCCACATGCTCTCGTCGTGGTTCGTGGTGAAGCGCAGGCGCCGCGCCTGCGGGACGAGGTCGTCGAGCGTGGTGTCGACCTGCGTCGCCAGGTGGCTAACGGAGTCGCCCTCTTCCCAGACGCGCTTCAGGGTCCCGTAGTACGCCCAGGCGTAGCTCTGGTCGAAGCCGACCTCGTGCATCTCCGTCTCTCCGGCCTCGGCCAGCATCAGAACGGGCTTCACGGCCTCGACGGAGTCGATCGCGGTCTCCCAGAAGTCCAGCGGCACCTCGTGCGCGACGTCGCAGCGGTAGCCGTCGATGTTGTACTCGCGGACCCAGTACTGCATCGCGTCGATCATTTCGGCCCGCATTTCCTCGTTGTCATAGTTGAGATCCACGACGTCCGTCCAGTCGGTCGTGTCTCCGTCCATCAGCGGAACCGTAAACCGCCCGTCGATCGGTCCCTCCGTGTAGTACTCCGGGTGCTCCTCGATCCACGGGTGGTCCCAGGCGGTGTGATTGGCCACCCAGTCGATGATGATCTTCATGTCGCGAGCGTGCACCGAGTCGACGAGGGCCCGGAACTGCTCCTCTCCTCCGTACGCGGGATTAACGCCCTTGTAGTCGCGCACCGCGTAGGGAGAGCCGAGCGCCCCGATATCGGTCTTCGCCCGCTTTTCCCCAACGGGATGGATGGGCATCAGCCAGAGCGTGTTGACGCCCATCGCCTCCAGCTCGTCGAGCCGGTCGATCACGCCCCGGAAGGTACCCTCGTCCGAGAAGTCGGGCACGAACACCTCGTAGACGACGGCCTCTTTTACCCAGTCCGGCTCTCCCACCCCGTCGACCGTCTCGACGGCGGTGGTCGCAGACGGCGCGTCGGCGGATTCGTCGCCCGGCCCTCCGCATCCCACGAGGAGACCGGTCGAAAGGACGGCGGCGACCAGAAGAAACGAAGCCCAATGCAGGCGGAAACGGGTCACGGCAGAGCGGTCGGGATGGGAAAAGGATCGACGGCGAGGGGGTTGGAAAGCGATTTCCAGTATAGCGAGTGCGGACGATCTTCCCGAACCCAATTTTCGTTGAATCTGCCGGCTGCGCGATACGGACCGGCGGGCTTCGGTCGGCGGGAGCGATCAAGCTCTCCCGTCGGCCGCCTCCATCAAGTCTTCCCAGCGGTCGTGCAGGAACCGGCGCAGTCCCCGCCCCGGACGGGCCTTCGGATCTGCATCCGCGTAGGCGCGTCCTGCCTGCTGGAACGAAGCACGGGGGATGTCTCCCGTCACGCCGGCCAGGAAGAGCAGCGCGAGGGTCGGGGATCGGGAGCGTCCTGCATGACAATGGATTCGGAGATCGCGACCGGCTTGCCAGTGAGCGGTGGCAAACGCGAAGAAGGCTTCGAATACGTCGAGATGAAACCGCGGTTGGGGGCGATCGACCAGGTGCAGGTACTGATCGAAGTTCTCTTCCACCGCGTGTCGGTCGGGGTGGTCGTGCGGCAGCGTGCCGGCCCCGCCGATCG
>CAKZLV010000129.1 GCA_937127285.1 uncultured Bacteroidota bacterium | reverse complement strand
CGCCTCGAAATTGCGCTGCAGTGGACGGACGCACCGAAGGAGCAGCTTCATACCTTCGTGAACGGCATCCCGACGCAGGATGGCGGAACGCACGAGCAGGGGCTGAAGAGCGCGATTCGGACGGGCGTCCGGTCCTACATGGACACCCACGACCTCGTCCCGCATCGTCTCGACATCACGGCGGACGACTGCCGAGAGGGGCTCGTCGGCATCGTGAACCTGTTTATGGTGGACCCCCAGTTCCAGGGACAGACGAAGGACAAGCTGAACAACCCGAAGGCCCGCTCGCTCGTCTCCAGCACGCTGCGCTTGGAGCTGGAGCAGTACCTGAACGATCATCCGTCGACGGGGGAGGCGATTGCCGCCCGCGTGATTCAGGCGGCGAAGGCACGTCGGGCCAGCCGCTCGGCCTCCTCCCGGGCCCGCTCCTCCGGCGGCTCGAAGCGTCGCCTCAACCTTCCCGGAAAGCTGGCGGACTGCTCGTCGAGCACGCCGAGCGAGTGCGAACTCTTCATCGTCGAGGGCGACTCGGCCGGCGGCTCCGCCAAGCAGGCGCGCGACCGCGAAACCCAGGCCGTCCTTCCCCTTCGCGGCAAGGTGCTCAATGCCGAGCAGGCCTCGCTCTCGCGGGTCCAGAACAACAACGAGCTCTCCAACATCGTCCAGGCCCTCGGGTGCGGCATCCAAGAAAACCTGAACCTGAAGGACCTCCGCTACCACAAGATCATCCTTTTGATGGATGCGGACTCCGACGGCCACCACATCGCCACGCTCCTCCTCACGTTCTTCTTTAACTTCATGCGTCCCCTCATCGACGGGGGATTCGTCTACATCGCGCAGCCGCCGCTCTACCGGATCGATGCCGGAAAGGACACGCACTGGGCCCTCGACGAGCCCCACAAGGAGGAGATCATTGACGACATCCAGCAGGACGGACGCAACCTCAACATCGACATCCAGCGGTTTAAGGGTCTGGGAGAGATGATGCCGGCTACTCTGAAAGAAACGACACTCTCGCCCGATACGCGGCGTCTCCTCAAGGTCACGATTCCGGACAACGCGCGTCTCGCCACCGAGCAGACGATCACCGAACTCATGGGCCGGGACACGACCGCGCGCTTCAACTTCATCATGGAGCACGCCGCCGAGGCAGACGAACTGGACGTGTAGACGGTCGGGGGATAGAGGATAGAGGATGGAGGACGGGGTGTATGCCCGGTGTTCGTCTCGGCTCCCTCGGGGAGGGGGCGCAGCCAGCGGGCACCTTTCTGCGGGGTCGCGACGTCCAGCCCGTCGGTATCCTGGACGGAATCAACCGAGACCGCTCTCGCTGCCGCCGCGAGGTCGACCAGTCACCGAACGAAATCTACCACCGGCATGGACATTCTCCACCGCGACGACGACCTCCTCGTATTGAACAAAGCCCCCGGCGTGCTGTCCCAGCCGGACGGGACGGGAGATGCCGACGTCGTTACCCTCGCCAAAGACAAGCTGCGGGAAGAAGGCGAGAGCGACCCGTTCATCGGCCTCACGCATCGACTCGACCGGCCGACCTCCGGCGTGCTCGTCGTCGCGCTCTCCTCGGAGTCGGCCCGCATCATCAGCCGGCAGTTTCGGGAGCGAAACGTGGAGAAGGAGTACCTCGCCGTTGTCGAGGGCGTGTTGAGCGGGGCGGGGCGGTGGACCGACTACATCGCGAAGCCGGGTCGGGCCCCCCGCATCGTTCCGGCGGATGATCCGGAGGGAAAACGGGCGGTGCTGTCCTGGCAAGCTGTCGGTCAGGCGGAGGATCGAACGCTCCTGAAGGTGCAATTGGAAACCGGCCGTCCGCACCAAATCCGCCTGCAGTGCGCGGAGCGCGGCCACCATGTTCTCGGTGACATCCGGCACGGAAGTTCGGTCGAGATCGATGGCCGCAATCTCGCGCTCCATCACGCCATGCTTCGGCTCGAGCACCCGTCCACCCACCGGATGGAGACCTTCCGCGCGCCGCTCCCCGCGCACTGGACGCGCGTCCTGACGCCCGACCTCCAGAGGGCCGTTGAACGAGCGACCGCCTGACGCCCCTCCCGGCCGATCGCGCAGTGAGTCTCCAGCGCTGCTATCCGGTGCTCATGTCTCGCGAGCCGTGAAACTCCGCGTGGACCTCCTCGCGCGTGAGAATGCGGATCGTCCAGATGGAAACCGCCACGGCGAGTCCGGCGGACGACAGGGCGCTGCCAACGCCGAGGACCGACGCGCGGGGGACGGCAATGCCGAAGAACCGGAGTTCCGGACCGCCTACCCCCAGATAGGCGATCAACAGCCCCGAGGGCAACCCGATGGCGATCAGCCAGGCGACGATGAGCGCGCCGATCCGCCCGTAGGTATGGCGGCGCCACAGACCGTAGGCCACGACGAGAAGAAGCATCTCCGGAGGCACGAGCGCCTCGTCATCGGACGAAAGCTCCACGAGGTGGTCGATGGCAGACCCGATGGCAAAGGCCGCGAACACGCCGGCCACGAGTTGAATGGAGCGAGGAGGTGGGTCGGACAAAAATCGATCGCGATCCGTCATCGTCCGCTGCGACATCCTGATGGTTCCGATGCAGAAGCCGAACCCCCGTGCCCGGACAGGGTCGTCTTCTTCGGGCCTCATGATTTCGATTTCTGATGCCGGCACGTGTTTCCATCGACGTCCGAGAGCGGGGGGGCGACGAACGGACGGGCCGGCATTTCGTAGACATTGCCTCGTTCGGCTCGGTCTCCCGGGCCGATTCCACACCGCACGAACCTGCCAATCCAATGGGCGACACCTTCGACCGCGTCGACACCCTTCGCGACGATCCGCGCGACGACATCCCGATGGCGCATCGCATGCAGCGCTTCGTCGAGGCGCTGCAGATTCGTATCGTCAAGAAGCTCGAATCGTTCGAAGGCGACACGTCGTTTCGCCTCGACAACTGGGAGCGAGACGGGGGCGGCGGGGGACTGACGGCCGTGATCGAAAACGGCGACGTCTGGGAGAAGGGAGGCGTAAACACTTCGGCCGTGCACGGCGACCTGCCGGACCGCATGGTGGAGGCGTTCGGGGTGGAGAAGAAGCCGTTCTTCGCCACGGGCCTGTCGCTGGTGATCCATCCCCGCAACCCGCACGTCCCGACGGTCCACGCCAACTTTCGCTACTTCGCCCTCGGCGACGACCTCATGAATCCCGACGACCAGTGGTTCGGCGGGGGAGCGGACCTGACGCCCTACTATCCGCATCTGGAGGATGCCCGGCACTTCCATCGGGTCTGGAAGGAGGTGTGCGACCGGCACGACGCAGTCGCCGATTACGACGCGTTCAAGACGGAGTGCGACGACTACTTCTATCTGCCGCACCGAGAGGAAGCGAGGGGCGTCGGCGGCATTTTCTACGACTACCTGCGTGACGATCCGGAGGGAACGTTTTTCTTCTCGCGGGAGGCCGGGCGCCGGTTTCTGCGCTCCTACGTCCCAATCGTCGAGCGGCGCCTCGGCACGGACTACGGGGAGCGGGAACGACACTTTCAGCTCGTGCGGCGCGGCCGGTACGTGGAGTTCAACCTACTTTTTGACCGCGGAACGAAGTTCGGAATCGAGACGCGCGGCCGGACGGAGAGCATCCTCATGAGCCTTCCGCCGCACGTGGAGTGGCGCTACGACTACACGCCCGAGGCGGGAACCCCGGAGTCGCGCGCCATGTGGTTCCTGACCCCCCGCGACTGGCTGGATCTCGACGAGAGCGATGTGCCTGAGGGGTAGCGTGGGAGCGTGGGGGCATGGGGGCTGTGGACGCGTGGGGGCTGTGGACGCGGGAGGGTCATTGATCAATGATCATTGTCCATTGATCAATGTGACCTGCGGCCGCCCGTAGGGCGCATGAATCTCGCTCGATCGCCGTTGGGGACGAGTGCTTCGAGTCGAAACAATCAGAGTCCAGTACCCAACAACCAGTACCCAGTAACCAGTACCCAACCCATGCCCGACACTGCCTCGCCCAACGACCCACGGATCGATCTCTGGAGCTCTCACCCGATCAATTGGCCGGCGCTGATTGCCGTGACGGCCCTCATGGTCGCCATGGTGATCTGGAGTCTTCTCGTGCAGAACTGGTTTACCGCCGGTCAACTCGCCGGCATTCTCGCGTTCGGCGGGTCGCTGACGTATGCCCGTTTGCTCGACCTGAAAGGCCGCTCGGGGGCCGGGCGGTGGCGCGGCGTTGCGTACGGGGTTGCCGGCCTTCTTCTGGTGGTGAACCTCGCTGTCCTCGCTCGCGCCTTCTTTGGTGGGTAGGGAAGTGTGGGGACAGGGGAGACTGGGAGTGTGGGGGCTTGGGGGCTATGGGCGCTTTGGACGCGGGGACGCGTGGGGGCTGTGGACGCGTGGAGGAGGCTTTGTGCGCGGGAGAGTCATTGAGCAATGATCATTGTCCATTGATCAATGTGTCCCCGGTCATCGGTGGGGGTGAATCTCCACCTGGTCGCCTTCGAGCACGAATGGTCCCTGTCCCTAAAACCAGTGACCAATGCCCAGTGACCAATGCCCAGTGCCCAGTACCCCATCCCCGACTACCCAGTACCGAATACCGAGTACCCAATACCCAGTACCGAATACCCATCCCCTCAGTGATTCCGCCAGTTTTTCGGGGGAGTGGGGCGGTTGTCGAGGATGTCTTCGATTCGGTCCATCGTCTCGGGCGTGAGGCGGTTGGCGACGTCCAGCGCCTGCATGTTTTCCTCGACCTGGTGCGGCTTCGTCGCGCCGGTGATGACCGATGAGACGTTCGGGTTTTGCAGGCACCAGGCGAGGGCGAGCTGGGCGGTCGTGCAGTCCACCTCCTCGGCAATCTCGGTGAGAGCCCGCACCTTCTCCAGCCGGTCGGTCTGCAAGACGGCCTCCCGCAACCACTCGTATCCCTCGGTGGCAAGGCGGCTGTCGTCCGGAATCCCGTCGTTGTATTTTCCCGTCAGAACGCCGCTCGCCAGCGGGCTCCAGGTCGTCGTGCCGAGCCCGAGGTCGTCGTAAAGCGGGGCGAACTCGCGCTCGACCTTCTCCCGGTGGAACATGTTGTACTGTGGCTGCTCCATCGTCGGCGGGATGAGGTTCTTCCGCTCTGCGATTCCGGCCGCGTGCCGGATCTGCTCGGCCGTCCATTCGCTCGTTCCCCAGTAGAAGGCGTACCCTCGGTCGACGAGGTGGCTCATCGCCCGCACGGTTTCCTCCATGGGCGTCTCCGGGTCGGGGCGGTGGCAGTAGACGAGGTCCACAACGTCCATCTTCAGGCGCCGGAGCGCCGCTTTTGTGCCCTCGATCACGTGTTTGCGCGAGAGACCGACGTCGTTCGGCCCG
>CAKZLV010000128.1 GCA_937127285.1 uncultured Bacteroidota bacterium | reverse complement strand
GCCCCGGCCGAGAAACGGTGAGACGATAAACGACCGGGCCGGCGCGGGTTCGGATCGTGCGTGTCGGGATTCACTCGGAGAGGCTGCCGCCCACGCGGTTCGTGGACGGTCGCACGGGGTGGAGTGTTACGTCTATCGGCTGATTCGGATGCACACGTTCCCATCCCGAAACGGTCGTCTGTCCCCGCTTCGTTCATTCGACAGGTCCGTTCGGAGACGGTACGAGTCACCTCCCATGCACCCGGGCCCCCGCGCTCCCCTTCCATGACACATCGGTCCTGCGTCTTCTGACCCACCGCGCCCCTCAGGACTCCGGACCCTGCACGCAGGACGGTCTCAGCGGTTGGATCGAGCGGTTCTACGGTCGCCCCAGCCATAGGGTGAGCCCGCCCCCCTCCGTTCCCACCACGAGGTCGGCGACGCCGTTGCCGTCGAGATCGGCAAAGCGGGGCGCGCTGAGGCGCGGCGCCGGGAGGACCACGGAGTCGGGCGCGGCGAAGGCGGGGCTCTGCGCACTCCCCGTGTTGCGAACGAGGCGCAGTCCCTCTGCCTGACTTCCCACGAGCAGATCCAGATCGCCGTCGCCATCGACGTCGTGCAGGGCGGGCGCACTCCGGTCCTGCACCGACACGTCCGCGAACGCGTCCGTTTCGAGGTCGAAGGACGGCCGCGCGGAGGTATCCGCGTCCGGTTCCGTATTTCGGTAGAAGGAGAGCGAGCCGCCGGCTTCCCCGACGACGAGATCGAGCCGGCCGTTGCCGGTCAGGTCGCCGAGAGCGGGCACGGCGTTGCTCCCCCGCTCGAGGGCGACCAGTTCGCGAGAGGATTCGAAACGCCCGTCGCCCGTTCCCGGAGCGAGCAGGACACGCCCCTTCCACGTTCCCACGACGAGATCGAGCACGCCGTCTCCGGTCACGTCGCCGAGCGCCGGAACGAGGTGATAGGCTCGGGGCAGGTCGATGGGGCTCCGCATGCGGTACGTCGGGGTTCCGGGTTGTCCGGTGTTCTCCAGCACGTAGATGCGCGAAGTTTGTCCCTGCGCGGGATCGATCTTGTTTGCGACGAGGCCGTCGATGTCGCCGTCCCCGTCGATGTCTCCCCAGGCGGTGGTGCTCTCACTGCCAACGTCCAGCGTTCCGAGAAACTGGCCGTCTCGCCGCTCGAATCCGCGGTCGGTATGCGCGTAGTGAAGGAAGTTCTCCGACAAGGTCGTATTCGCGTCGAAGGCCCCGCCGAGGACCCCGACGAAGAGGTCGAGCCGGCCGTTGCCGGTCCAGTCCGCCAGCGTGGGCGCGTTGTAGCCGCTCGTTTTTACGGGATCGGACGGCGGGAACGGCTGCGGAGATGTTCGCAGGTTCGGGTCTTCGCACGTGCCGGTGTTCTCGATGAGAAGGAGCCCCGGCTCGAAGAAGTCCCCCCAGAAGAGGTCTTGGTCGCCGTCGTCGTCCACGTCGGCAAACGCGAGCGTGTTGGCCCCGTGCCGGGCGGAGGCCATCTGCTGATTGACGATCTCGATGCCTTCGAACGCGTCGGTGACCTTTTCGAACTGCGGAATCCCGACGGTGTCTCCGCGCGCCTCGTAGCGACTGATCGTCCCGTCCAGCTTCCCGAGGAAGAGGTCGAGGCGCCCGTCGCAGTCGATGTCGGTGATGTTGGGGATGTTCTGCCGGTCGGAAAAGATCGGCGTGCCGGACGGGGTGCGAAGGGTGTCGGTGAAGAGCTCGAACTGCGGGTTGCCTTCCGACCCGGTGTTGCGGTAGACGCGGATATAGCTGAAGGGCCGCTCGACGAGAAGGTCCGGGTCGCCGTCCTGATCGAGATCCGCGAAACGGTACCATTCCCCGAGTTCGACGTCCTGGAAGCGGTCGGTGCGCCACTGCAGTTGTGCGGCGCCGGGCGCATCGCCGCCCGTGTTTTCGAAGAACGCCAGTTCGCCGGCCTGCTCCTGGACGAAGAGATCGAGGTCGCCGTCCGAGTCGACATCGACGAACTCCGGTCGCGGCACGTTCAGCCCGCCGTAGAACGGATGCGCGTAGGCCGTACCGGCCGAATCAAGAACGGGGAACGACGGGGCAACCGCGCGCCGGTAGTCCTCCGGAAACGACGGCGGCGCATCTCGCTCGGCAGCACCCGGACCGGTACATCCCACAACGATCCAGGCAGCGAGGACGGTGCAGAGGGCGAGCGAGAAAGGTCGGCGCATACAGGCTGAGGGTGTTCTCTTCAGAATGGACAAACCGCGTTCGGAGTCACCACGTCCCGCCCGAGAACGCCCCCACGCGAGCAATCCCCAAGACCCACCACCGAGTCCCCACTACCCAATACCGAATACCCAATACCGAATACCGAATACCGAGTCCCCAGTCCTCCGCTCATCCTTCCGTTCGCACTGCTCGCTGTCCCCCCCGGGTGCCGACGCCCGTCGGATAGGTGCCGACCTCGATGACCTTCACAATGTCGTTGGTTTGGGTGTCGATCACGGTGACGGTCCCGGCTGTGGGGTTGTCGCCGGTCGGCGTGTAGGTACCCGTGCGGTTGTTGTTGGAGACGAAGAGATAGCGGCCGTCCGGTGACAGGGCAGCCCCGTGCGGCTGGGCAAGTCCGTCGCCGGTGATGGTGGTTCGCACGGAGCGGCTCGGGATGTCGACGACGCTGATCGAGTTGGACGCCTTGTTCGGCACGTAGGCCGTCGTGCCATCCAGCGAAATGACCGGGTGCCACGGCTGCTTCCCAACTGTCAGCGTGTCGGTGACGGTGACGGCGGGCGGGTTGCCGATGTCGAAAAAGAGCAGTTGTCCGGTCATCTGTCCGCCGGCGATCAGCGTCTTTCCATCCGGCGTTTCCGCAAACTGGACGAACGTTTGCGTCGTGCCGTCGAGGCGAACGAGATCCGTCTCTTCCGTTTCCAGGTCGATGGACAACAGCTGGTTGGCGGCGAGGCTGGCTGCGTACGCGTACCGCCCGTCCTCTCGAACCGTAAGCGCGTGCGGGCGGGGGAAGAAGGTATCGATCTGGCGCAGGCTCATGTCCGACCGCTTCACCATGCCGATTCGCTTCGGCGGGTTGACGGCGCTCATCGAGCGGCCGACCACGAGGAGATCCTGCGTCGGGTGCAGCGAGAGCAGGCCCGGAACCTCAAACTCGAGGCGGTCGACGATCTCGTTGGTGCGATCGAACTTCAGCACCGTGTTCTCGCCGATGAGGGTCGCGTACCAGTGCGACCCGTCCGGTTCGGCGACGGCGTGGTGGGGCTTCGCGTTTTCCGAGAAGCCCATGGCCGTGAGGTCGACCGTTTCGACGAGCGTTTGCGTCCGCATGTCGATAACGGAGATGCTCGCCTCGCCTTGATTGCAGACGTAGAGCATCGGGCCGGTGGCCGTCGTGGTCGCCTTCGCCTCCGCCGGCCCGTTGGACGACTCCGACGCCGTCGACTGGGCGAGCGACGCCGGAACGGCAACCAGAAGAAGCGCGGTGAGAACCGAAAGAAAACGCGTCATGATGGATGGTTCACGTTGAACGGTGGGGCGATGGGCGTATGCGACATGAGAGCCGCACGATGCATCGTGCGGTTCTCCTCCGGGCGCGTCATGGGATTCACATCGTACGGCGGCGCGGTCTCATCCGGGCGCGTCCTTGGAGCACACCGCGGCGGTGCGGCACATCATCCGGATGCATTATCCAGCCCGTCCTGCGGAGCGAAGGATCCGGGCGCATCATTCGCGCGCACCATCCGTCCCGTCCTTCCTTCGCGGTCGCACGCTCGCCGATACACGTTCTCGTACCTCTCCGCTTTACAGTTCCTGCTTCGATCGCTTGAGCACGAAGAGGCCTTCTTCCATGCTCGTGACGACGACCGTGCCGCTCTCGAAGTACGGGTAGTTGCTCCACGACCCGCCGAAGCCGGCGCTGTTGTCGCCGAACGGCACCGTGTCGAAGTGGCCGATCTCCTTCGGCTCGGTCGGGGTGCTGACGTCGACGACGCGGAGGCCGCTGACGTAGTTGGACTGGTACATGATGTCGCCGCGCACGTAGAGGTTGTGGTCGGTCGACGGCTGGGAGAGCATAAACTCGTTCACGAGCTGGGGGTCGTCCAGGTCGGAGACGTCCCACACCAGGGTGCGGGTGCTGTCGGCGAGGCCGTTGATTTCATCCAGCTCGTCGTTGAGGTAGAAGTACCGGTGGTCTTCCGTCAGCCAGCCCTGGTGCACGTAGGCGTGATCCGGGTAGGAGCCGGTCGAGATGGCCGTCGGCTGCTCCTTGTTGGTGACGTCGGCGATGCTCAGCGCCGTTTCGTTGGCGCCGAAGCAGATCTCTTGGCCCTGGTACTCTTCGTCCGGACCGTCGTAGATCACGCACTGGGCGTCGTGGGTGTAGCCGGTACCGGTGCGGCCGGTGGACTCGTGCGCGAAGCATCCTTCGAAGGCCGGTTCGGCCGGGCTCTGGATATTCACCATGTGGAGCCCGCCGCCGCAGGTCTCGCCGCCCCCGCTGGAGCCGACGATGTAGGCGTAGCCGGTGTCGGTGTTGATGACGACGTTGTGCGCGCTGTTGACCCGGTCGTAGTGCGCCGTCTCCTTGAAGGTAACGGGCCGCTCATCGGCCGAGACGTCGCGCAGTTGCGTCAGGTCGAAGACCTGCATGCCGTGGTCGCCGGCGTTGTCGGCGACGACGTAGGCGTGGTTCTCGTACACCTTCACGTCGCGCCACACGTTGGCGCGCGAGCCCTCGTGCATCGGCAGATCGCCGATGTAGACCGGGTTCGTCGGGTTCGTCACGTCGACGAACGAGGTGCCGTTGATGCGGCCGACGAGGGCGTACTCTTTTCCGGTCTCCGGGTCCGTCCAGCCCCAGATGTCGTTGACCTGGACGCCGCGGCCGCCGCCGATCTCGGAGATCGGGAGGAAGGCCTGGAGGTCGACGCCCTTGCAGTCGAAGCCCTCGACGCGTCCCTCGCTGCACTTCATCTCCGATCCGGTCATCGCCGGCATGCCGTCGGAGGCATCGGGGGCCAGCGTGGGGGAGGCGGCCCATCGGAGGTCGCCGTCCGCCGTGCTCTGGGTGTAGATGGCCAGGCGTCCGGCACCGTAGTCGGCACCGGAGAGGCCCGCGGCCACGATGCCGTCGGCAGCTGCGAGCGACGCGCCGAGCTTCCCGCCGGCCTCGGCGTCGCCATGGCCGACCCGGTGGGTGCGGGTCCAGTCCTGCTCCGCCTCCGACCAGCGGAACGAGTAGAGCGAACCGGTCTGGTTGCCCGCACTCGGCGCTCCGACCCACAGGGTGGAGCCGTCGGCCGTCACGGCGCTGCCGAAGGCATCGCCGGAGCGACCGTCGAACGGCAGCAGCTGCCCGCGCAGCGTCCAGCCGTCGGCCTCCCGCTCCGCCGCGGCCTGGAAGGTAAATGCGGCTCCGGTGCCGCGCAGGGCGCGCGGTGCGCCGACGACGACGTGATCGGCCACCGTCGCAATCGCCGCTCCGAAACCGGTCGCGCCCGACATCGGGGCGGCGAGCGTTTGCGTCTCCGCCCACGTGCCGTCGGCCTGCCGGCCGAAGACGTACACGGTGCCGCCGTCCTTGCCGGTCGCCCCGACGAAGACGTCCTCGCCCTGCAGCTCAACCGTCTGGCCGAAGCCCTCGCCCGGACGGACGTCGCTCCCGACCAGCGAAGCCGCTTCGGCCCAGGTGCCGTCGGCCTGCCGCTCGAAGACCACCACCGCGCCGGTGCCGCGCCGGGAGGCAGCCGTGACGGCCAGCCGATCGCCAGACAGAGCAATGTCTTGCCCGAAGCCGGACAGACTGTCGCTGGGCGTCAGCTTGGCGGATTGCGTCCAGCCCTCGCCGCTCTCGGTGAAGAGATAGGCCGCTCCCGCCGATGCGGCCCCAACGGCGACCACGCCGTCGTCCACCGCAACCGCCGACCCGAAGCCGTCTCCAACCGCTCCATCCGCTGCCTGCAACGGGCCGGACTGCGTCCAGGAACCGTCGTCGGCGGTCGTGTAGAGAAATACCCGACCGGGGCTGTGAGCCGTCTGCGGCTCTCCGGCGAACACGGTTCCGGCGCTCACGTCCACCGAGCGCGCAAATCCGCGCAGGGCGGGCGTGCCGTCGGCCGTCGACTGGGCTGCAACCGGTGGGCCGCCCACCGAAAGCCCCACCAGGAGCAGTGCCGAAAGAAGGAGAACCGATGCAGCCGTCTGGTACGACCGAGCAACGTGCGACCGCGGCGGGGAGGCGAGGAGCGAAAGCATGGACGGAGAGAGGGGTCGGTCAGGGTGGGTGGATGGTCGGGGCGACGCAGAAGGTCGCCGTCCGAGGGGCCAAGTGGCACGGCCCGGATCACACGTGGCACGGCCTACATGATACGGCCCAGATCGTCAAGAGCCCGGCATACCGGGCAGGTCGGGCCGGACGGGTCGGGCCGGGCACGTTGCCGTCCCGGGCGATGACGCATGTGCAATGTGGCAGAGCAATGTAGTCGTCATAGTCCTTTCATGAAGCGTCGTTCCTTCAACCTTCATGAACGAGTGATACAAGAAGGTGAACGATACACGGGATTTTTACGTATTCACATCTGTATTGCCATCGATTGTGCCGTCTTTTTTACAAGTGGGTATAGAGTCCTACGGCGACTGCACCCGTTTCCGAGCGAACTGCAGGCGGCGCAGATCGCTCGGGGCGGATGGGTGTGTGGACGGGCACGCGCAGCCAAAAGCACCCGGCTTTTGCCACGCACCCATTTCTTTCTCCACATGCCGACTCAGGGTGTGCGTGTCCGTAGGAGGTGCGTGTTCATCCCCTCCCCCCTGGATCTCTCGGTCACAGCGTTTCTTCGATCTACGATCCCGAACGCTCATGCCTCCTTCCGCAGCGCTCATCGAGGCGTCTCTTTCGGTCGACGCGGCGCAGCCTGCGGTCGACAACGCGGTTGCGGTTATCCGGGCCCTTCAAACGTACGGGTGGATCGACGCGGGAGCCGTGTGGTGGCGCACCGACCGTTCTCGCCTGCGCCGCGTCGCCCGCACGGGGTCGCGCGTCTCGCTGCCCGCCTCGGTACTGCCTTCCACCCTTCCGTCGTCGCCCCGAACCGTGACGCCTCGCCCGGTTCGTGAACCGTCTCTTTTTTCCCTTCCGCCGGACGGCGGCGCCGGCCTTCTCGTGCCACTCTCTACCTGGGGACTGTGGTGGGGATACCGGGAGCCGTCTTCCGATTCGTTTTCGGACGACGAACAGGCCCTCGTGCAGCGGCTGGGCGAGGCGGTGTGCGCCGGACTTGAAGACAGCGCGGCCGCGCGCGTTCGGCCCGCGCCGCATGGGGACTCTGCCGCCGAGGCGACCGCTCCGTCCGGCCTGGAGTCGGGCCCGGAGCCAAGCCCGGTTGGCGCCGGCGCGGCTCCCGCCTCCGATCCGCGACTGGACGACAACCTCGCTGCTCCGCTCTTCCCCGGCCCGTCCGGCTCGCTCACCGCCTCCTCCCTTCAAGCGTCCGGGTTCAAAGCGCTCGTCGACACCCTGCCGGCCGGCGCGGTGGTTCTCAATGCCGACCACCGCCTCATCTACGCCAACCCCGCCACGTGGAAGCTCTTTCACATCTCTCCTTCCTCCCTCGGGTACCGGCCGGACGGCCTGGCCGCCGGCCGGGGGCGGCCCGTTGAGGAGGTGGTTGCCAGCCTGGCCCACCAGATTGTTGACGTCGACCGCTTCCTGGACGACGTCCGCGCACGCCTCACCGAACAGGTTCCCGTCGAGGGAGAGTCCATCCCCCTGATCGGCGGAACGGTGGCGGAGCGCTCCTACACCCCGGTCGTTCGCGACGGCACGACGCTCGGCCACGTGTTCGTGTACTGGGACGTCACCGAGCACCGGCGCACAGCGGCCGACCTGAGCGACCTCAAGACCCTCTACCAGCAGATGGTCGAGGCGCTCCCCGCGCAAATCGTTCTGACCGATCCCGACGGCCGGATTGAGTTCACGTCGTCCCCTCCCGTTTCGGGACGGTCGGAGGAGAAGACGCAGACGTCGGTCCGGGGACGCACGCTGCCGGAAGTGGCCCACGCCCGCGGCGCAGATCCGGAACCGGCCCGCCGCCGCCACGAGCACATTCGGAAGGCGGCCGGCAGCGGCGAAACGGTCCGGTTCGAGACGACCCGTTCCGCCGCCCTGTCGTCGACCGGGTCCGGGGCGTCCGCCGCCCGCTTCTTCATCCGGCACGCCGTTCCCATCGTGCAGGAGGGCGCCGTCGCGCGCGTGCTGGAGTTCGGGGTCGACGTGACCGACCAGAAGCAGACCGAAGCCCGGCTCGCGGACGCCCACGAAGCAGCCGAGAACGCCTTGCAGCGGCAGCAGAAGTTCCTGTCAGCGCTCGCCCACGAGGTGCGCACACCGCTGCATGCCGTGCTGGGCCTCACGGAGGCCCTGGCAGCCTCCAACCTGACGCCGGAGCAGGAGCAGCATCTCGATCACCTCCGTTTCTCCGCCGATGCCCTGCTGGCGCTCCTGAACGAGATGCCGTCTCGCACCGCGACGCCTGCCGAGGAGCCGACCCGCCGCGCCCGCCCGTTCAACCCGGCCCGCCTCTGCCGTGGGGTCGTCGCCACCCTCCGGGCGAGACCGTCTTCGCCGCCTGTGGAACTGAGTGCGTCGGCAGACGCGTCGGTTCCCGCAACCGTCGTGGGGGACGACCTGCGCTTGAAGCAGATCCTGTGGAACCTCTTGGCCAATGCGCTGGAGGCAACCGACGCCGGAACGGTTCACTGCCACGTGGACCCGCCCGATCCGCCGAGGGCGCTCCCGGCCGCAGACGGACAACCGCCCGGCGACGGTCTCACCGGCGACGCCCGTTCTTCTTCGACCGGCCCGTCTCCGCCGGACGGAGATCCGGTGCTCCTTTCCTTTCACATCGCCGACACCGGGCCTGGCCTCTCGCCGGCCGACCGGAGACGGGTTGCCCACCCGCCCGACTCCGACGGTGCGCGCACCGGACGGACCGACACCGGCCTCGGCCTCACCATCGTTCGAGACCTCGTTGATCGCCTGGGGGGCACGATTGAGGTGGAAAGCACTGCCGGTGAAGGAACGCTCTTCACCGTGACGCTGCCCTTCCGCACGCCCGCGGCAGATCTCGATGCCAGGGACGGGGGGCGCAAGCAGCCGGTGCGCCCTGCGGTACTCGGCGGCTCTCCCGGCGATCGGCCCAGCGACCGATCCGGCGACCGCATGCACGATTCGATCTCGCTGCAGGACCGCCGCCTTCTGGTGGTCGAGGACACGCCCTCCAACCAGATGATCATCACGCACGTGCTGGAAGCAGCCGGTGCGGAGGTTTCCGTCGCTGACCGCGGTGTCGAAGCGCTCGAGTGGCTGACAACCCACCCCGTCGACGCTGTGCTTCTGGACCTGCATCTTCCCGAGATGGACGGCCTGGAAACGGGCCGCCGGATCCGAACCGAGCTGGGCCGTTCCCACGTGCCGCTCATCGCCCTCTCCGCCGCGGGCACCGCCCTGGCCGAGCGCGTCGAGGAAGCCGATTTCGACGACTACCTCGCCAAACCGTTTCGCGCCGCCGACCTGCGCCGCTGCGTTCACGCAGCCTTCTCGCCGGAGCCGCCCCCGGACGACGCTCCGTCGCCGTCCGACGCACCGCGCCGCCGGACGCTGTCCGCCGGCAGCGACCCGGTCGATCTGGAGCAGGCCCGGCATCACGCCGCCGTCTTCGATACGACCGTCCCCGACTTGATCGACGCCTTTCTCGAAGACGCCCGCCGCTTCGAAGAAACCCTCGCCGCCGCATCGCCAAGCAGCGACGCCGACGCCGTCCGGGAGGCCTGCCACCAACTCAAAACCTCCGCGCACCTGGTGGGGGCATCAGCCGTGTTCACGCTGCTCTGCAACGTAGAGGGCGAATGGATGCCGGTGGATGCCCGAACGATCTCCACCCTCCGCACCCGGCTTGCCGACGCCCGGACGGCCTTGAACGAGGCATCCTAGCCGGTGCGTGAAGAGGGTCTCGCCTTGCTACCTGCATCTGCCTGCCGGCAGAGGCCCCACGCACGAACGCCCCGCTGCCACCGCCGGCGTCGGCGGCTGGCAGCGGGGCGCTCCAGTTCGTCTCACCGGCGGTTGCCGGGGGCTGCGGCCGCGTCAGTTGCCGCCTCCCTGCATGTTGCCTCCCTGCGAGGAGCCACCGCCCTGCATCTGGCCCTGCTGCTGCATGGCCTGGCGAACGCGCTTCCGGAGGGTGGAGTCCTGACGCGCCGACTGCAGAATGCGCTGCACGCGCTGACGGCTCATGTCTTCTTCCTTCGTCTTCTTCTTCATCAGGCTCTGCTGCTTCTGCATCATCTCCATCCGGGCTTTGCGCCGCTGGGTGGAGTCCATCTCCTGCGGGTTGCCGTACTTCTGCATCATCTGTTGCTGCATCTGACGGCGCTGCTGCTGCATGGCGAGGAGAATGCGGACGGCCGACTTGATCTCGGCGTCCGAGACGTCGGAGGAGGACAGCGCAGGCGGGGCGCTCCCTCCGCCGCCCATACCGCCCTGGGCGTAAACGGCAGAGGCCGCCGGCGCGAATACGGCCAGCGCCAGCGCGAGGAGTCCGGTGCGGAGCAGGGAATGCATGCGGGTTGTCATGGCTCGAAGGATGGATGCGATGGGATGGATGAACGAACACCGACGTCGACACCGGTTCGACGTGCCGAAAGAATCGGTGGGGGTACACCGCGAGGATGAAGGAGGTGCGGCTCCACGTGTTTCGTGCCGAGGCTGCCCCGAGCACCCGACCGCCGCCTGTACCGGGGTCTCCCGCTCCTCTGCCCAAGATTTCACATTGGCAGCCATCTCCCAAACCGGTACGGGAGCCGGACTGCGACGCCACCCAGGCCGGGGTCTGCGCACCGCACCGGCATGGTGCGCGTGCTCCATCCGGCCCCGCCCCCAATTTTTGCACGACAAAGACGGCTCCTGCCGTTTGGGCAGAAGCCGCCTACAGGCTGTTGATCCTCGCCGATGCGAGGAGGAAATGGTCGGGGCAGCCGGATTTGAACCGGCGACCTCTTCGTCCCGAACGAAGCGCGCT
>CAKZLV010000127.1 GCA_937127285.1 uncultured Bacteroidota bacterium | reverse complement strand
ACGTGACGCGCATCCCGGCCCCGGCCTTCTTGCACTGCTTGATCCCGCTTCATCCCACTCTATCTTACTCTGTTCCATCCCCCTCCATCCCACTCTGTACCGCCCGGCCCTGCGACTCGGTTGTCTGCGGTGAACCGCCCCTCAATCGCGCTCCGCCCGGGCGGTGGTAACGTGCAGCGTCTCCAGCCGGTAGATGCCGTCCGGGACGTACCGATTCTCCGCCACGAGGTGCGGCGGCTCGGCGCGAAAGCGAATCGTCGCCGGCCCCTGCGCCGACGAGTAGAGCGTGTCGGTAGATGCGTCGTAGATGACGAAGGTCATGGGGTCGCCCGCGCGCAGGCCGTAGAGGCTGTCGGCCGCCGCGCCGGGTACGGCCGGCCCGCCCCATACCGTGAGCGCGATGCTGCCTCCCGTCCATACCGCCGACCCCACACACCGGCCTCCCGGTCGCAGAACGGCAATCTCGTCGCCCGGGCGCAGCGACCGTCCGGATACGGAGACGTCGGTCTCTTCGGAGAGAAGGAGAGTGGCATTGGAGGCCGTACCGGAGAGGCAGGGGGCAAAGGGCGCCTGCGCCGTGCACGGCGCGCCGGCACTCATCCACAGGAGCAGCCCGAGGAGGAAGAAGCGGGAGACGAGCATGAGCGTCGGCAGAGAACGATCAACGGGGGACGGGGGGGCCCGCCGAATGCTGGGTGCAGGTACGCGCATCCTCCGGACGGCTGCTCCCTTGCCCCGAGGGGAACGGTCGGGAGGAGGGAGGCGGGCCGCTCAGGCGGGACCCGGCGGAGGCATCGTCGGACGTCGCAGTCGTTTCAGGTCGCGGTCGTTTCAGATGGAGGGTCAGGTGGAGGGACAGAGCTCGTTCGGGTTTCTGCCTTTTTTTCTTCTCCCGGGAGGACGTATCGACCGCTCCCGTGCCGAAGACCCGGACCGTTCCGCTCTCCATCGTTGCGTGCGGCCCCTGTCGTCGTGCGGTGGTGGCGTCGTGCGGTGGGGATGGATGTCGACTGTTCGGCCTTCAACGACAGCAAACCTCGCGGTGTCCGAATCGATGAAGGATCCCTCTCCGCCGGATTCTCGCGTCGCTTCTGCGTCCGCCATCGATGCGCTTTTGCACCCCTTTTGTACCCCCGTCGGGCGGTCCGCGCGAGGACCGGGATCGAGGAGGCGGGCGGGGGGTTCGTCGGGCCATTGACAGATGGGCGGTCTGATCCTACCTTGTGGTATCCGCTCCGTCCACACCATCCGTGCAGAGGGGGCCTGCGGCCGCAGGCTGAGACCAGGCCCCTCGAACCGGATCCGGCCCGCACCGGCACAGAGAGGTTAGAGGGCGAAGCGGCCGAAGAGCGTCCGCCGGCCGAAGAGGGTCCCCGGCCGGTTTGCACCCACCCCCGGCTTCGCCGACCACGTTCACCCCCCGCGCGAGACGATCATGTCTTCGTCCCCGTCCACCCGCACCCCCTACAACCTGACCGCCCCGCTCTCCGAGCGGTCCTTCGACGTTCCGCCCTTCGCGGCGTCGTGCGTCGAGCACGCCGGAGAGGCCTGGGGGGCAGCCTTCGATCACCCGTTCGTTCACGCCCTCGCGGAGGGATCGCTGGATGCCGACCGCTTCCGGTTCTACCAGATGCAGGACGCCCGGTATCTGGAGGCCTTTTCGGATGCTGCCGCCCACGTGTCGACCCGCTGCCCGAATCCGGGCGACAAGCTCTGGTTCATCGACGCCGCCCGTCTGGCCCTGGAGGTGGAGGGCGAGCTTCACGCCGGCTACGGCGAGGCCCTCGGCTACGACGCCGACGACATCCGCCGCCTGGAGCTCACGCCCAACAACCGCGCCTACCAGAACCACATGGTCGCAGCGGCCACGCAGGGCGCACTCGTGGAGGGCACCGCGGCCCTCACCCCCTGCCCCTGGCTCTACGTCGAACTCGGGCAGCGCCTGGAACGGGAGATGGCTGCCATCCCGGACGACCATCCGTATGCGGACTGGCTGGAGATGTACCGGGATCCGTCCTTCAACACCTACATGCAGAATCTCCTGGAGCGGCTTCAACGCTTCGCCGAGGCGGTCGATGCAGACGCCCGGGAGCGCGCCCGAACCGCCTTCGCCACGAGCGTCCGCTACGAGTTTTTGTTCTGGGATCAAGCCTGGGAGCAGCAGGCGTGGCCGGTGTAAACGGATCCGGTGGAGAGAGCCGGTGGAACGGCCTCCGGGGAGGTTCGGCAGCCGTTCGAGGCCTGCGGCCGCCAACGGGCAAGGAAACAGACGGACATGAATTGAATTGACGGGTGGGGCGGGCAAAAACTGGCACTAGCGCGCCCTCCCTCGTACGTTACAGAGACGTTCTTCCCCCGGCCGCCGGTCGGGAGGAGGCGAACGCCGACCTTCCTCGTGCAGTGATTCCATCCCGTCTATGCCTGACGACCAGCCGGCACCGTACCCGGTGTTCGAGGAGCATCTCCCGACGCTCAGCCTCACCGCGCACGAGTACCGGGCGCGGTTTGCCCGGTCGATGGAGGATGTCAAAGCGGTCCAGCGGCTCCGATACGACGTGTTCAACGT
This sequence comes from uncultured Bacteroidota bacterium, assembly GCA_937127285.1. GTDB lineage: Bacteria > Bacteroidota > Rhodothermia > Rhodothermales > Salinibacteraceae > CAKZLV01. The sequence continues at coordinate 880 of CAKZLV010000127.1, read as the reverse complement.
AGAGCTGGACGAAGGCCTGGAGAGCGCGCATGAAACCGGGCGCGATGCCGACGACTTCGATCTCGTCTGCCACCACCTGCTGGTGGAAAATACGGAGACGGACGAGATCGTCGGGACGTACCGGATGCAGACGCAGGCGATGGCGCGCGCCGAGCTGGGCTTTTACTCGGCGCAAGAGTTCGACCTGTCCTCCTGGCCGCAGCACGTGCTCACTCACTCGGTGGAACTGGGCCGGGCCTGCATCGCGCAGGAGCACCGGTCTCTTCCGGTGCTGAATCTGCTGTGGAAAGGAATTGGGGCCTACCTCGCGCACAACGCCGGCCGGTACCTCTTCGGGTGCAGCTCGCTCACCAGCCAGAATCCGGCCGACGGCCTCGCCGTCCTCAAGTACTTCGACGAGAAGCACCTCCTGCACCCGTCCCTGCATGCCGAGCCTCAGCCGGGCTACCAGTGCACGACGGACGCCCCCGTGGAAACGGCCGACAAGGCGGATATCCCGCGCCTCATGCGGGTCTACATCAACACCGGCGCCCGCATCTGCGGCCCGCCCGCCATCGACCGCGCCTTTCAGACGATCGACTTCCTCACGTTCTACGACATCGAAACCCTCAACCCCCAGGCCGCCCGCTTCTTCGGCCTCGAAGACGTCATCGACGTCGGCAGCGAAGGGGTGGAGGATGGAGGGTAGGGGATGGAGGATGGAGGATGGAGGATGGAGGATAGAGGATGGAAGATGGAGGATCGAGCCATTGAGCATTGATCCATGTCTTGCCCAGCCTCCACGCATCCACAGCCTCCACGCGTCCACAGCCTCCACAGCCTCGCCCCCCTATGCAGACGAAGTTGAAAGTGTGCGGCATTACGGCACTGGAAGACGCCC
>CAKZLV010000126.1 GCA_937127285.1 uncultured Bacteroidota bacterium | reverse complement strand
CCGAGCGCGACGGCGCCAGCATGTGCTGCAGCCAGTAGCGCTGCAGCGTCGGGTCAAAGGCCGTTCGCGGCGACCGCAGGCGGCCGTTGCGCTGCTCGACGGCGCTGCCATTTCCCTCTGCCCGAACGACCGGCCGCACCGCCCCGGCCGAGCCGCCGGCCGCCCCGGGATGCCCGTCGCCCATGGAGCCGTTGGCTTGCGCCTGGCGCGCATCCGGATCGGTAAACGGCGTGGTGTCCAGGACCACGAACTGCGCATGCGTCCGGTCGTCCACGCGCTTGTTGAAGGAGTAGTAGCGCCCCGGCATGCGCCAGCGGCTGTCGTGCTGTGTGTATGCGATCTGGGAGGCGACGTCGCCCTCGTGGTCGTGATTGCCCAGGGCAGCGTACCAGGGGATGAGCAGCGACGGGTCGGTGTAGACCGCGTCGAAGCTGTCGTGCCAGTGGGGGTCCAGGGCGTCCTGGACGCCGTGGTCGTAGAAGTTGTCGCCGGTGGTCAGGACGAACGCGGGGGTGTAGCGACGCGCTGCCCGTGCCATGCCGTCGGCAACGGTTTGCTGGGCGTCACTGCCCCGGCGTCCCCAGTCTCCCAGGACGAAAAAGGTAAGCATAAAAGCAAGTTGCTAGTGGAAAGAGCCGCACTCCGCACAGCCGGGCCGAGGATTCGAGAAAAACCGCCCCCGGCTGGGTAGAAGAAAGGTGTGACGGGTCACGGGGCCGTAAGAGAACCGTTATTCTCCGATTATCATTTCCCCGACCGATCTCCGCCTCCACCATCGACCGACGCCGTCCCGTGCAGCCGGAGTCTCGTGCAGCCGGAGCCCCGTGCAGCCGGACGACCCGGGCCGGGCGCGATCAGCACCGGGGCGCAACCAAGACGGGCGCCGGCTCGTACCTGTTCTGTTGCGCATGTCTTTGAACAGACACTGACATCAGGCATGGCTGGGCACAACAAGTGGTCCAAGATCAAAAGGCAGAAGGCCAAAGAAGACAAGAAAAAATCGAAGAAATGGGCCAAGCTGTCTCAAGAGATCGCCACCGCCGCCCGGGAGGGCGGCGGAGACCCGAAGGTCAACACGCCGCTTCAGCACGCCATCCAGCGAGCGGAAGAGGCCGACATGCCGAAGGACACGATCGAGCGGGCGGTCAAGCGCGGAACCGGAGACCTGGAGGGACAGGATTACGAGCCGGCCACCTACGAGGGATATGCGCCCCACGGCGTGGCGGTATTCGTCGAGGCCCAAACGGATAACAACAACCGCACGGTGGCCGACCTGCGACATCTGTTCAAGAAGTACGACGGCAATCTCGGCAAGGACGGAAGCGTCGGCTACCTGTTCGAGCAGAAGGGCCGCTTCCGGGTACCGGCCGACGCCGTCGACGAGATGGACCTGTTCGAGCACGTGGTCGAAGCCGGCGCAGACGATCTCCGGGAGGAAAACGGTCGGTTTGTGATTATGACGCCGGTGGACGCGTACGCCGACGTCGAGTCGGCCCTGGACGAGGTGGGCGTCGACGTCGAAGACGAAGACCTCGTCCGGATCCCCACGACGACGGTGACCCTCGACGCCAGCAAAGAAGAGACCGTTCGCAACCTCGTCGAAGAGATCGAAGATCAGAACGACGTCGAAACCGTCTACACCACCCTTCAGGTCAACGGCGACCCTCTCGTGGCAAGCTGACCGCCGCCCAAGCGGACCGCGGATCCGGGCCGTTGGGTTCGGGAGCCGCTGTTCGGGCCCGCCTGCAATTCCGCCCGCAGTCCAACGTACAGTCCCAGCCTCCAGACGAAAATGGTTGTTCTCGGCATCGACCCCGGCTCTCGTGCCACCGGCTACGGTATCATTGATCGAGGCGGGGCGCAGGAGTCGCTCGTCGCGTCCGGCGTCGTTCGGCTGGACGGGACGGACGACCACCCCGACCGGCTGAAGCAGATCTACGACGCCCTCACATCGCTCATCCGCGAGCACGCGCCGGATGCGCTGGCTATCGAGATGCCCGTGTACGGAAAGAATCCGCAGTCCATGCTCAAGCTCGGCCGCGCTCAGGCTGCAGCCATGATGGCCGCCCTCAACGCCGGGATGCCGGTGGCGCAGTACACCCCGAAGGAAGTGAAGAAGTCCGTCACGGGCAACGGCAATGCCTCCAAGACCCAGGTGGGCTACATGGTGCGCTCCATTCTGTCGATGTCGCCCGACGCATCGCTGGCGCACGACGCGGCCGACGCGCTCGCCATTGCCCTCTGCCACGGCAACCGGGATGCGCACGGAGACGATGAGACGTACACCGGGTGGGAAAGCTTCATCGCGAACAACCCGGATCGCGTCTCGGACTAGGTCGTCTTGAGGGAGGCGCGTCTCGAAGCAATCACGAAGCAACCACAACTCACGCGAGCACGGCGCGGGTGCCGGTGCCCCGGAGCGGGGCCTCAGCGGCTCTTCTCCCGATCGCGCATTCGGATCACCTCCGTGACTTCCTCCTCGTCCAGTTCCCCCTTGCTGAGTTCCGTGATGAGGGTGGCGTACTGCTCCTCCTTGTTGGGAGCCGACTTCCACTCTGGGTGGGCCTGCTCAACGAGGCTGACGAGAATCCGAAGGTAGGGGTAGCGCTCCTCCTTCGAGTCGATCTCGGCGATGGCTTCGGCGAAGAGTTCGGCGTTTCGGCCGATCTGCCGGTCGATGATGGCGGAGTCGTAACGCATGGGAGCAGAATCGTCGGGAAGACGGGCGGTGGGACATATCGACGGAGGCCGTAACGGTGCAGACCGAAACGACCGGAGAAGACAACGGCAAGAGAAAACGGTGGGGGGTCTTCATCCATTCGACGAAGAGAGTAACGAGCCGACCGTGCGGAAAGTGCCCGCCCGTTGAAGATTTGGCCGTGGTTTCAGAACTTACGGGTACGCGAGAGATCCATCGGCACCCGCCGGAGGGCTGTGGCGACCGGAGCTTTCGTCCCGGTCGGGTCGAACCTGGCCGGGGCCTTCTCGTACCAGCAGTGCGGCATCGAAACGACACTCCTCCGAGCCATGTCTACCCGTTCCAGCCAGCAGCACGCCAGCCCGTATCGTCTGGAACTCCTCCAGCGCGTGCCGGCGCACCACCGCGACGCCCTCCGCGACAAGCGGTTGCAGGAGGGACAACTCGTCTACTACGGCCCCCATCCCATCTACTACGGGATCGGGGAAGTGAAGCGCATCAACGGGACCGACGTCGCCGTCGACTTCCGGGGAACGGGCGAGTTCGAGGTGCACGAGGAGATTATGGACCAGCGGTACCTAATCCGCATTCCGAAGGAAAAGCTCTCGGAACTGTAGCCGGCCGGTGCCGAGCGATCGCAGACGATCGGAAGGCTGGAGGGGTTCTCCCGATGGGGTTGTCCCGGTTTCCCTCCGGAGGTCGGCGCGTCCGACGAGCACCGACGAGCGGCGTGTAACATCGTCGGGGCGA
>CAKZLV010000125.1 GCA_937127285.1 uncultured Bacteroidota bacterium | reverse complement strand
AACGACGGAAGATCGTTGGCTTTCTGCGCCCTCCCTCCTCAACCCCCAATCGTAAGCCCGGCGGCCTCAACCGTCCGGCGATGTCTTTCCGGACGACCTCTTAGAACCTGTTTGGTGGATGGATGTGACGCCGAGACACAGTGGTCGAAGCCTCCACGGAGCGCTCAAACGAGCCCTGTAGTGGGGGCTGAGCGAAGCGAAGTCATGCCTCTGGTGAGCTACCGGGCGAGTGCCGTAGCTTCGTGGAGCGAGATCCACGAAGTCGCAGCGCCCTGAGCGAAGCGAAGAAGTGCCCTTGGGGTGGCCGCAGACAGTCCGCCAAACAGGTTCTTACTCCGACATCCGCTTCTCCATGCGGTCGAGGCGTTTTTCGAGCTCGGCCAGCTTGTGCAGAATGAGCACGTGCGCCTTCTGCGCGTCGATGCCCACCGGGCTGTCGTCGCTCTCGATGAGCTGTTTGATTTCGTCGTACGTCTCGTGCGGAAGGTCGAAGGAGGCCATACCATCGGGAGGATGAAAACCGGAAGGTCGAGGCGAGACGGTCCACAGGTCGTGGTCCGCCCATTCTTGCTCTATCCATTTCAGTCGCCCGCCGCCCGGTAGGTTCCGCCCGGCTCGGCTGCGTTCGTCCGGCCCGGCCGGACGGTGACGCCCTCCCGGTGTTTGTGGGAGCCCAGATGCCGGCGGCAGGCTCCGCTGTCACGCATCCGCGTCTGCCTCCGCATCGGCTTGCTCCTCCACGTGCGCTGTTGACGCGCTGGCTCCGACGGGTCCGCCCCCGACGTCCCGGTTGCCGGCGACCAGGTCGGAAATCCGCTCGAGATGGTTGGCCTTGGCGTGCTTCTGTCATTCGTAAAGCGCCTCTTTAAACGCTCGATAGCACTCCTCCTCGTCTCCCGCCTCCATGTGGGCAAGGGGTAGGCAAGGGTGTCGAACAGCACGTCGACGGCGGCCCGAACCTCTACCAGGGCGGTGTAGAACTGGCTCAAGTGAATGCGAGGGGGCGAGTGGCCTCGTCCATGAGACGTCGTGAAATCGTGAGAGGTGGAGGATGACGGACGAACCCGGTCGAGACCGATCGCGCGGACGGAAGCCCTGCAACCGGCTCCGCGGGGGAGACGGGAGGCGGACCGGGAACGCCGTTCAAGACCGTTTGGGGAAGCGCTTCCCGTCCTTGTTCTCCAAGACAGCAGGCCCGGTGCCTCTTACCCCCTCGCCGTGGGGATGAGAACCTGTGTGATGGTCGTTTCGAGGTCTTCGCGCGAGAAGGGTTTGGCGAGGTAGGCGTCGAACCCGAGGTCGAGAAGCCGCTCCCGGTCTCCGGGAAGCGCGTGGGCGGTGAGGGCAACGGCCGGCGTGGTGTTGTTTTGCGAGCGGACTTCCTGGAGCAGGTCCACGCCCGTGCGCTGGCCCTGAAGCTGGATGTCGATCAAGAACAGATCGAACGTGGTTTGCGAGATGCGGTGCAGGGCTTCGTGGACGCGGGCAACAGCCTCCACGTCGGCCTGGTCCCTCAGAAGATAGTGGATGAGATGGACAATCGGCGTTCTGTCTTCCACCAGTAGGATGCGAGGGGGAGGGTTCCCGGACCTCTGCCCGACGTCTTCCGTTTCGGCCACGGCCCAATCCGGATCGTAAATGAAGAGCATGATATTTTCTTTTCGCTCTCTCCCTATCGGAAGGGGAAACCGAAGTTTCCGGCGTTTTCAAGAATCAGACCAGGCCTCCAGCATCGGTCATAGAATCTATGATTTTGCCTTCCGTCATTTTCTGATTTGTGAAGGGATGTTGTGGACTCGCAGGACAGGTTCATATCATGAACCGGCGGTCTTCGGGCTTCCCGTGGGGGATCCCTTTTGGTGAGCCGCGACGTCTCTTTTCCTTCGGTGCTCTTTCTGCCTGACGCTTCCGCCTGCCGTGTCCAACCATGTCTTTATCGTCGACGACCACCCGATCGTCCGGCGGGGGTACCGGTCCCTGCTGGCATCGGTGTCGAATCTCGACGTGATGGGAGAGGCGGCTACGGGAGAAGCCGCCCTCTCCGCCGTTCAGGAAGCCAGCGAAGCGGGGACCCCGCCCGACCTCGTCGTCGTGGATCTCGGACTGGAAGGAATGAGTGGGCTGGAGCTCATCAAGCGCCTGACGAGGGCGCTTCCCGACCTCCGGATTCTGGTGGTTTCCATGTACGAGGAGACGCTCTACGGGGAGCGGGCCCTCCAGGCCGGGGCGCATGGATACGTCCGCAAGCAGAAGGCGGACGCGGTCATCGTCGACGCCGTTCAATCCGTCCTGAAGGGAAACTACTTTTTATCTGCCGACCTCCAGCAGCGCGTTGTGCACCGCTACACGGGCGATGGGCGGGAGACGTCGGTTCTCGAAAGCCTCACGGACCGCGAACTGGACATCTTTGAGCGCATCGGCCGGGGGCTGTCTACCCGCGAGATCGCAGAGGACCTCCACATTAGCATGAAGACGGTGCAGACGCACCGGAGCAACATTCAGGAGAAACTCGGCGTCGACACGATCGAGAAGCTGATGCGCCGGGCGGTTCTGTGGACGGTCCGGCGATCCAGGTAGGACACGGTCGGGGAGGGCAGGAGAGGCTGCTACTGCGGTTCGGGTGGGGACGGGCGGTCCTCTCCTCCCCGCCCTGCATCGGGGGGAGCGTCGTCGGGGCGCTCGGCCAGGCGATGGCGAAGGCGTTGCGCATCGAACGGGGCGTGGCCGTCTCCGCTGGTGTTGTTGAAGTACACGAACACGTCTCGCCCCTCCCGAGACCATTCGCGGACCCGACCCGCCCAGGTTGCGAGGGCGTCTTCGGAGTAGCGGCCCTCGTACGCGGTCTCCTCGCCGTGCAGGCGGACGTACGCCAGGTCGCTGGTGAGAGCAACCGGGGATTGCTTCGCTCCCAGGTCGTAGGTACAGAAGGCGGCGTCGTGGTCGGCCAGGGCCTCGATCGTCTCCGGATGAAACCAGGTCGGATCCCGGAACTCGAACACGTGACGGTGTTGCGCAGACAGGTGGTCGAGGAACGCCTCGAGCCGACCGGCATTTCGGTGCCAGTTCGGCGGAAGTTGAAAGAGAATGGGGCCGATCCGGTCTTCGAGGGGTTCGAGGTGCCGGTACAGCGTTGCCAGAGGCTCTACCGGGTCGAGGAGCTTTTTGAGGTGCGTGATGTACCGATTGGCCTTGATCGCAAACGTGAAGTCCGGCGGCGTTGCCTCCCGCCACCGCTCCAGCTTCGACCGCTCCGGTAGCTGGTAGAAGGTGTTGTTGACCTCGACGGAGGAGAAGGTCTGGGCGTAAGCAGCCAGCCACGACTCCTTGGGGGTGCCGGCGTCGTAGAAGCGGCCGCTCCAGTTGTCGAACTGCCATCCCGACGTCCCGACGGTCGTCATCGATGAGGGAGGGATCGATGAGGGTTGGATGTGGGAGGGTTGGCGGGGGGTTCTGCTGCCGGGGCCGGCGGCAGAAAGCGTTGGCGGCAGAAGGCGTTGGCGGCGGTCGTCGCCCCGGTTGCTGTCGCCCCGGTTGCTGTCGCCCCGGTTGCTGTCGCCCCGG
>CAKZLV010000124.1 GCA_937127285.1 uncultured Bacteroidota bacterium | reverse complement strand
GTTATAGTATTGGGTAGAGCGCGAGAAGGGCCTGTAAAACTCGCCCCTTTAGGGGCGGGATACACGGACCCTTCTCGTCGAACGAAGTTAGAGTGATTTTATGTTCTCTTGAAACTTACAGATACCATTCATGTTTATGTAAATGCTATGGCTCGGAAGAAAGGCTTCAAGTATCGGTTCTACCCGACCGACCGGCAGAAGGCAGTCCTCGCCAAAGTCTTCGGACACACCCGGTACGTCTGGAATTGGGCCTTGGAGCTACGCACGAACGCCTATTATGAAGAGGGTGAGAGTCTGAGTTACACCGATACCGCTAAACGTCTCACTGATCTCAAGAAAGAGAAGACGTGGCTCCGCGAGGTCTCGTCGGTGGCCCTTCAACAGAAGCTCCGTGATCTCGATCAGGCGTTTCAGAACTTCTTCGACGGTCGGTGTGGATACCCCAACTTCAAATCCAAGCACGACTTTCACGCTTCACGGCAAGAAACTGTCGGTGGCGAAAGTGCCGGGGAGTCTGAACGTCCGGTGGAGTCGTGATCTCCCCAACGAGGCTGAACCCACGTCAGTCACACTCACAAAAGATCCAGCAGGTCGGTACTTCGTCAGTCTCACCTGCACGACGTCCGATCCGGAGCCAGAGCGAACAGTCACTGACGAAGATGGCAACCGGAAGTCGGTCGGCATTGATCTCGGCGTAGCCGATTTGGTTGTCACCTCTGACGGGTGGAAGTCCGGCAACCCGAAGTATCTGGAGGATGATCTGTACCGACTCCGTAAGGCGCAGCGTCGCCTCTCTCGCAAGGAGAAGAATGGACCTGACGGTCCGAGCGAGAACTGGAAGAAACAAAAGCGGCGTGTAGCGAAGATCCACGCCGAGATTCGAGATAAACGGGAAGACTTTCTTCACAAGCTCTCTCGCAAGATCGTTGACGAGAACCAAGTCATCGCCCTGGAGAGCCTGAACGTGAAAGGAATGCAGCAGAACCAAAACCTCGCTCGGTCGATCAGTGATACCGGATGGTCTACGCTTGTCCGGATGATTGAATACAAAGCCGAAGAAGCTGGCCGCACCGTTGTCAAGATCGACCGGTGGTTCCCTTCGACCAAACGTTGCTCTGAATGCGGCTACGTCACCGAGAGCAAACCACTTGCGGTACGGTCGTGGGAATGTCCTCGTTGTGAGGTCAGCCATGACCGAGACATCAATGCCGCCAAGAACATTCGTACCGCTGGGCTGGCGGGAGCCTTTGATAAGGCCAATGACTCTGGAGGACACAGTAAGACGCGGGAGGCCTTTGTGCTGAACGCGCATGGTCCTGTGAATGAGTAATTCTGAGTACGGGCAATCATGCCCGTCGCGTGAGCAAGAATCCCCCGGATTTATCCGGGGGAGAAGTCAAGAGAAGCCCCCATGCGCGGCGGCGTGAGGCTACGTCCGCTTCCGGGCAACGCCCTGCTGATGGGCAGTCTCTGACACTGCTTTGGCGACCTGCTTTACCACTTCCTGGTCGAATACGCTGGGCACAATGTAGTCGGCCGTCAGATTTTCCGGGGCAATGGTATCCGCAATGGCCTTCGCGGCCGCGATCTTCATCTCATCGGTAATGGCCGCCGTGTGGCAACTCAGCGCCCCCTTAAAGAGGCCCGGGAAGCACAGCACATTATTGATCTGGTTGGGATAATCGCTTCGCCCCGTCGCCATGACCGCCACGTGGGGGTAGGCCACCTCCGGCATGATCTCCGGACGGGGGTTGGCCATCGCAAACACGATGGGGTCGCGGGCCATGCGCTCCAGGTCCGCCACCTCGAGGATGTCCGGGGCGCTCAGGCCGATGAAGACATCCGCCCCCTCCAGAAGGTCCGAGAGCGTCTCGCCGTCAACGTCCGGGTCCGTCATTTCCACGTACCGCTTCTTGGCGGCGTTTAGGTCGGGGCGCTCGGCAGTAACAGGGCCACTGCTGTCTACGCCCACGATGTCCTCTACGCCCATCTGGAGCAGCATTTCGGTAACGGCCGTGCCCGCAGCCCCGATCCCGGACATCACCACCGAGATCTCGGAAAGCGACTTGTCCACGATGGCAAGCGCATTGAGCAGCGCCGCCACCGTGACCACCGCCGTACCGTGCTGATCGTCGTGAAAGACCGGAATGTCCAGGCGCTTCCGCAGGCGCTCCTCCACCTCGAAGCAACGGGGCGCCGCGATGTCTTCAAGATTGATGCCGCCAAAGACGGGCGCGATGCGGCAGACCGTCTCTACGATTTCGTCGACGTCGGTCGTGTCGAGACATACCGGGAATCCGTTGACCCCGGCAAATTCTTTCAGGAGCTGTGCCTTGCCCTCCATGACGGGGATGGCCGCCTCGGCGCCAATGTCGCCAAGGCCGAGCACCGCCGTGCCGTCCGACACGACGGCCACAGTGTTGCTCTTGATGGTGAGTCGGTGCGCATCGCCGGGCGTGTCGTGAATGGAGTCACACACGCGGGCCACGCCCGGGGTGTAGGCCATGGAGAGTTGATCGCGCGTGCGGAGGGGCGTCTTGCTTGCCACCTCCAGCTTGCCGCCAAGGTGCAGCAGAAAGGTACGATCGGACGTGTTGACGACCGACACCCCCGGGATGCTGCGCAAGGCGTCCACGATGGAGCGGGCGTGCTCGTCGCTGCGCGTATTGATGGTGATGTCGCGGGTGAGCTCTTCCTGCTCCGCCCGCACAATGTCGATCGCGCCAATGTTGCCGCCTTCCTCTCCGATCGCAGAGGTCACCTTCGCGAGCATGCCGGGGCGGTTGTCGATGTGCACCCGTACGGTAATGGAGTTGCTGGCGGTGGGGAGGTACTCTTGGGAGGCGTTCATGAAACGATACAGGTGGGGGGATTCAGAAGAAAATGTCGGTGTGGTCGTCGCGAGCGGGCCCAACGCAAAAGGGACGGCTTCCGTGCTGGAAGCCGCCCCTTCGTGGCGTGGGTCGTGCGCGGGCAGAAGGCGTGCTACGCGTCAGCGGAGCCGGTTTCGTCGAACTCCGCCAGTGCCGCTGAAATTTCCTCAGCGTAAGCGGATCCAATGCCGTCAAGCTCCGTCAGGTCGTCCACGTCGCGGAGCGCAGCCAGTGTCGAGACGCCCGCGTTTTCGAGGCGGGAAGCGCGGGGGAAGCCTTCGGGGAAGCCCGAGGTTTCATCGAAAGCCTCCGACGCTTCTTCCGTATCCGCAGACGCATCGTCGGCGTCGCCTTCGTCGTCCGCACCGTCTCCATCGTCCGCATCCCCGGATGCCTCAGCGGCAGCCTCCGCCGCTTCCCGGCGCTCTTCTTCTTCCATTTCGCGCCGGAGATCGGCCAGGCCCGACAGCTCGCCGAGGGTGGTGGGGCCAGTGGTCGGCTCCTCCTCGGATTGCTGCTCCTCCTGAAAGTCGCGCACCGCTTCCTCGCGCTGGCGCTTCTCCTCGCGCTTCTGGCGCTGTTCTTCCTTGCGCTCCTGCTGACGCTCGGCGCGGTCCTTCGCCGTCTCGCTAAGGACAATGTCCTTCTGGTCTTTGTCGAACCGAATGACCCGGAGCTCCAGCTCGT
>CAKZLV010000123.1 GCA_937127285.1 uncultured Bacteroidota bacterium | reverse complement strand
CACCAGGCGCCGAGCCCGTCGGCCCAGAGACCGCGCGCGAAGCCCACGACGCGGCGGCTCAGGTCCGATTCCGTCTGCACCGTGCCGCCGAACTCGGTGAAGTGGCCGGTCGTCTGCGCCCAGGCGACGTCCACGAGCGTTCGGAAGCCGGTATCGGCGATCATCGGAACGAGCCAGACCGCGACGCCGGCTGTGCCCACGCCGACGAGGCGAAGGGGGCGGCGCGAACGCGCGAGCACCCAGAGGGCGGGAACGACCACGAGGGGCATGTACGAGAGCCGGAGGCCGGCGAGGAGGCCGGACAGAAGCACGCCGATGGCTGCCGATCGTTCGCTTGTTTTCTCGCCGGTGAGGGCGTCTGCAAGAAAAGCGAGGGCGGCGAGCGCGCAGGTGGTGCCCAGGAGGTCGGGCATGTAGCGATTGCCCATCAGCCACACCAGCGGGTTGACGAACACGGCGGCGGTGAGGGCGAGGCCTTCGGGGGAGGCGAGCGGCACCCGCCGGATCTGCAGGAGGGCGGCGACGAGTCCGGCCGTGGCGAGGCCGCCGACAAGGGAAAAGCTGGTGCTGAAGCTCCCGGTCGGGAGGTAGAAGACTTCCGCCGCGGCCCAGAACACCGGGTAGCCGGGAAAGTGGGGCTGGAGGGCGGCGAGGTCGTACGCATCGGCGACGCTGAGGGCAAACCGGAGGCTGTCCGGGTCCTCGATGTAGGTGATCGTCGTCGCGAGGCGGCTGAGAACGCACGCCGCCACCACGGCCATCCACGCGGCCCCAACCGTCCGGTCGGTTCGACGCAGCGCCGCATGGAGACGGGCTGGAAGCGATACGGCACTCGGGTTCGAATCCGTCATTTTGTCGATGAAACGCAGCCGCGTCTCGGCTCGATGTCTTTCTCGGTGTACGCCCTATCGATCCGCCACACGATCCTCCACCCCTCCCCACGCCCGGACCCAGACGCCGGCGCCCCTCCCCCGCCGGAGCGGAAGAGGGGCGACCGGCTTGCGTCGTCACATCACACCCGGAGAGGGGCGATCGATCCGTGGACGCTACCAGGCTGCTACGTTGTCGTCACTGAAGCCGTAGGCTTCTTGCAGAAGCTGGTTTGCCTGATTCAAGTCCTCAGTATAATCATCGGCCGTCAGATCGCCGTACGGCGGGTCGTTGCCGATCCGATCGTGGAGCGTCTGCAGCTGCGACTCGCTGAGCTGGTCGCTGTAGAACTGGAGGTTCCAGGCGAAAGCTTTTGCTTCGCCCCAGGCGTCTTCGCCGACGTCGCCGCTGCTGTCCCCCTGGGGACCTTCAAGCGTACCACTGACGCCCTCGAGGTTGCTCTTCATCGAGTTGATGTAGTGGATCACGTTGACTGCGACGACCTCCTCCCAGGCGTCGAGGGCGGTCTCGGCCTGCGCGGACGGATCTTCGCCGTTTTCGATGGCCTCGCGTCCGTCGACGAGCGCGCTGAACGCATCGCGAGCGAAGTCGGGGGACGGTCCATCGGTGTTTGCCGCCGCGGCGGAGCGCTCGATGGCGTAGCTGGCCCAGGTGTGAACGTACTCGCTCCTCAAGTCGACCGAGCCGTTGTCGTCGACATCCAGGGCGTTCCCGCTCGCAAGCCCTTCTTCGCCGTTTGCATAGTCCAGGAACGGCTCCAGGGCGCGGGGAAAGCCGAAGTAGCCGAAGGCGGCGTCCCATTGCTCCGCCGCGTCGCCCGACGAAACCGCACCGTCGTCGGCAAAGTCGCTCAGAATGGCCGCTCCCTTGCCGTAGATCGGCGTGCCGAGCAGCATCTTCTCGGCAAACTGGTTGAGAACGAAGCCGTTCGACGTCGCAGGGCCAACGTCGTTCGCCCCGGCTTCCTGGAAATAGAAACCGAGCAGTTCGTCCGTGTTGACGAGAGATCCGGCGTTGGGCGAGTCCGGCTCTTCCAGCTGGTCGCTCCGGATCAGGACGTCGTCCGACGTCAGGTCGGCGAGGTTGACGCCGGTGGCGATGTCGCCGTACACGCTCTGGCCCTCGGTCGAGATGTTCTGGGCCGGGACGGCGCGGATGGTTCTGTCGTCCGCGTTGCCGGTGTACAAGGCGTCAAAGGTGGCTGCGTCGTTGTCCGAGGCGTTCGAGGCGCGAACGCCCAGATCGAAGGCCAGCAGGTTGACGACGGTCTGCTCTCCGTAGGTGGTCGATGGGTACGCGAACGCGCTGGGGTCGTCCCCCGGATCGTCCCCCGGCGTATTGCCCGGGTCGTCTCCGTTGCTTCCGCTGCTGTCGCAGCCGGTCAGGATCAGCCCGACGGCCAGGAGGGGCAGGAGGAGGGTGCGGGTAAAGCGAAGAATGGAGCGGTGCATAAATGCGGTGGGCGTCATTGGGAGTGTCGGTGATGAAACCCTGTGCCTCCGGTGAGAGGCACCGTGGGATGGCTGGAAGTCGTACTGGCTAGAAGTCGTACTGAATCGACAGATTGATCTGCCGGCGGGCACCGGGGATGATGCCCGTGCTCAGGTTGGCGCTCGGCTGACTCGGGTTGGAGTGGACGCGAGAGCCGATATAGACGGTGTCGGTCAGGTTCTTGGCGGTGAGGCGGACGCGCAGGTCGTCGGAGTAGTCGTAGGCGATACCGGCGTCGAAGAGGGTGCGGGACGGCACCGGTCCGCGTTCGCCGCGATTGGTGGTGCTTTCGAGGTTTTCGAGGTCGGTGTAGAAGTCGCTGCGGTAGCGGAGGGTGGTCGAGAGGCGGAGGCCGATGTCGGGAAAGTCCTTCGAGAGACCGACGGTCGCCGTGTGGGCGGGCGCCGCCGGAAGCTCGTTCCCGCTGATATTCTCCGGAGCGCCGTCGATGGCGCTGGAGATGATGCCCTCCACGACCTCGGACTGCAGGTAGGTGTAGGAGACGTCGAGCGTGGGCAACGGCGATGCGAGGGCGTCGCCTTCGAGAGTCGTCCGCGTCTCCAGGCCGTAGCTCTGCACAACCCCGAGATTCTGTTGAAAGACGGTGCGCCCGCCGACGAGGTCTTCGACGTAGAGGTGAAAGCCGGTGACCTCGAACTGGCCGATGCCGGAGCGTCCGCGTACGCCGAGTTCGGAGTTCCAGCTCTTTTCCGCCTTCAGGTCGAAGCCGCCGTCTCCTTCAACGGCAGCGCTGGGCGGGTCGAAGCCGACGATCGCAAAGGTGGCACTCGACGGCGGCGTGTAGCCGCGATGCACCCCGCCGAAGAGACGGACGTTGCCGGTGCCGAGGGTGGGGCCGAGGTCGGTGCGGCCGAGGTCCAGGTTGAACCCGAATCCGGGAAGCGGCACGATGCTCGTCTGGTCCCGGTACTGGCTGCCGTTTAAGCGATCGATCTGCGACTGCTCGAACACCTCCAGCCGGAATCCGGGGGAGAGGCGAAGGGGACCCCACTGCACGTCTTCCAGAGCGTGGAGCGAGGCGGCGCGGGTTTCGTAGACGGAGCTTCCGCCGATGATCGTCACCGGCTCGTCGTCGGAGAGGTCGCCCTGGAAGAAGACGCCGCTCCGCTCGCCGACCTCGTCGCTGATCCTGCGGTCGTCCTCGAATCGCTCCCAGTGCAGGCGGGCGCCCAGTTCCAGGTCCGCCTCCTGCCCCAAGAGCGTGTGCGCGACGCTCACGGACTGTTCGACGCCGGCGACGTAGAAGGTGCGCTCGTTGCCGAAGTACGGGGCGTCGTCGAGCGTCAGCTCCCGGTCGAGCGCATCGCTGATGCCGACGCGCATGAGCGGGCCCGGGGTGTTGACGGGAACGGGATCGGCGTCGACGCTGGGATCTTCGTAGGCGTCGGCTCGGACGAAGACGTCTTTTTCGCGCCACCAGGGGCGGTCGAACACGTTGGCGTAGAGGCGCGTCGTGCCCTGCACGTCGGTTCCGAAACGCCGGTTGTAAATGCCCCCGAGCGAGGCGCGGAAGATGCGGTAGCGGTCGTCGTCTTTCGGGTTGAAGTTCGGATCGGTGTCGAAAGAGTACGGCGTCAGCCCCGTGTACGTGGCGTTCATCCGCTCGTAGTCGACGTTGGTGCGGAGGTAGAGGGAGCGGTCGGGGTCGATCTGGGCGCGAAGCTTCGCCGTGCCGTTGATCTGGCGGAAGTCGTTGTTGTCCCGAAATCCGCTTCCGCGCTTAATTAAGAGCTGGACCTGCGGGCGAATCGTCTCGCTTCCGAAGCCGCCCACCTCGGCAAAGGTACTGGCGTAGCCGTTCGTGCCGCCGGTCACCTTCACCGTGCCGCCCGGCGACGTCCGCTGCGGGCGGCTCGTCACGTAGTTGATGACGCCGGCCATCGTCTGCGGACCGTGGCGGATCGTCGAGTGGCCCTTCATCACTTCCACCTCTTCGATCCGCTCGATGGGCGGGTTGTAGTAGAGCGGCGAGAAGACGTAGGGGGCCGGCTGGATCGGCATTCCGTCTTCCATGACGAGCACGCGCTGGGTGCGGCGCGGCTGCAGGCCGCGGATGCCCACGGACATGCGGGTCTGGCCCATGCCGTCGTCGGCCAGTCCGTAGACGCCGGGTACGGTTTCCAGAGCTTCCTGGCTGCCGATGGAAACGATCCGATCCAGGGCGGCCGCGTTGATCTCGGTGGTGGCACCGGGGGCGGAGGCCCGGCGGGTCCAGGTGGAGCTGGTGATTTCGATTCCGGAAAGCTCCACGACGTCGCCCGATAGCTGGACGGTCAGCCTCGTGGTCTCACCGCCGCGCACCTTCACCTGGCGGGTGGCCGGGGTGTACCCGACGAAGCGAAACTGCAGGGTCCGGCTCCCGGTGGGAAGTCCGGTCAGAGAAAACCGCCCCTCGTCGTCGGTGGTCGTGCCGGCCGGCCGGTCGGAGTCCGCCAGGCGGACGGTCGCTCCGGCCAACGGGCTCCCCGTCGCTTCGGCGACGACGCGCCCCGTCACCCGGCCCCGGTCCGTCTCCTGTCCGGCAGCAGGCAGGGCACTGTAACTTAGACTAATTACAAAAAAGAAGACCGTAACGAATGTCCCTGTGCGCATCAATATGGAGAGACGTGGGGGAAGAACGATGAAGACAGCCGGCGAAGGCAGGAGGCCCGCAGGACCGAGGCCCGCCCGGGGTCGGCGAGCGGTCGGCTCCGAAGTTCGGCAGCGCCATCGCTGCCGCCAGCCGGTCCGGCCCCGGGTCCCCGTTCAGTACTGGCAGGAGGAGAGAGCCGATTTTCACTCCGTCCCCCGAGCCGCAGCCGGGAACGCAGGATCAGGGCCCTGCAGGATCAACGGACTGCAGGATTAGAACCGCTTCGGATTGGAACGGGCCGTGACCGAATCCTCCGGGGCCAACTGTTGGATGGCCCCGTAGCTTCCCCCTCCGTCGGAAGAGCCGTCGTCGGGACCTAGAATAGGGTCGTCGCCGCACCCGGTGACCAGAAAAAGGCCGAGAAAAAGGGCGGCGGTGAGTGCCGAGGCGAGACGCGGGCGGAGCGAAGCGTTCATGGTGGGGGGCGGGTTTGCTTATCTAGACTGATTCCATATAATCAGCCAGAAGGCAGCAAGTCAAGAATTCAGATCTCAAAACTGTGAAGAGTGCGGCGAATGTGCGGGGCTCTCTGGTCGGGCGCGGGCCGCCTCTCGGGGAGGCGCCCGGCCATCGAGGCGGAACTCGACACCGCATGCCGAATGGAACCTCCCGTCACCCATCGTTCCGAACACCAACCCGTACCCGCCATGTCCAAGAAGATCCTGATGATCACCGGCGACTTCGCCGAAGACTACGAGACGATGGTGCCCTTCCAGATGCTGGAGATGGTCGGGCACGACGTACATGCCGTCTGCCCGGATAAGCGCAAGGGCGAGACGATCAAGACGGCCATTCACGACTTTGAGGGAGACCAGACGTACTCGGAGAAGCCCGGGCACCACTTCGCCCTCACGGCGACCTTCGACGACGTCGATGAGAGCAACTACGACGCACTCGTCCTGCCGGGCGGCCGCGCACCGGAGTACATCCGGCTGAACGACCGCGTCATCGAGATGGTGCAGCACTTCTTCGAAGCCGATAAGCCCGTCGCCGCGATTTGCCACGCCGTGCAGGTGCTGAGCGCGACGGACGTGCTCGACGGACGGCGCCTGACCGGCTACCCGGCCTGCGGCCCGGAGGTCGAAATTGCGGGGGGCGACTTCGTTGAGGTCGGCGACACGGAGGCGGTCACCGACGGCAAGCTCGTCACCGCGCCGGCCTGGCCCGCCCACCCGGCCTGGATTTCCCGCTTCCTGGACGTCCTCGGCACCAAAATCGAACACGGACGCGAACCGGTTGCCGCGTAGGGACCGCCCGACGGATTCGTTCTCGAAAGCCGGATCGCCGCGTGCGGTCCGGCTTTTCAGGTATGTCCGACCCGCCCCGGCCGAAACGGTCCCGTCTCGCGCCGGCGCATCGCAACCGACCCGGCCGATCCCCGCGGCGTCTGCGACCCCTTCGACCTCTCTCGCCTGGACGATCTCTGTATCGTGATGGATGCTCTTCGATCGTACCCCACGCCCAGCGGAGACGACGCCGGCCCTCCGGATCCGGAGGAAGACGACCTGCAGGCATCCGCGCGTCGGGAGATTCAACAGCGGCGTGCGGCGCAGTCGGCAGCCAAGCGGCAGCGGTGGAAGCGTCGCCAGTGGATCACCTTTGTCGCCGGCGTGGCCGGGGCCGCCCTCTTCCTGTTCGGTCTCAACCTGGCGGTGGACTGGCCCGGCGACGACCGGTCCGTCGACCGAGATCGGGAAATGGTGACGCTGGAGGACCTTCGAAAGACAGAGACGGACTCGGCGACATCTCCGTCCCCCCGAATGCAGTCTCCCTCCGATTCGGACGCGAGCCCCAACCCGGAGCGGTGATGGGTACGGTTTGTCGTTCGTGGTTGATTGTTGGTCGTGAATCGAAGGTCGTGAATCGGGGGCGGAGTGCTCGTCCGCTCGCGTTCCCGCTCCTCCGATTCCTCCACTCCCCGCCTCCCCGGTTCCCCGGTTCCCCGCCTCCCCGCTTCCCCGTCTCTCACTCGATCACGAGGTCCGGGGGAATGCCGTCGCGGAGTAGGCTGTGAACGAGGCGAAGAAGACGTTCCTGTTCCGGCCATCCCAGACGGTCGGCGGCGTCGTCGAGGGGCAGCCAGGCATGCGCGTCGTGTTCGTCGTCGAGCGCGATGTCCTCGACATCTCCGGAAACCTCCGCGGCGAACGCCGGGATCAGGTTGACGCGGTCGGCCTGCCACTCGTAAAAGCTGTTCACGGACGGTACCGTCCAGAAGCGAACGGGCGTACATCCCGTTTCTTCGCGCAGCTCCCGGCGAGCGGTTTGCCAGGCCGCCTCTCCGGATCGGATCTTTCCGCCCACCATACGCCACGCGCCCTCATAAGAGGTGTCCGGTGCGCGGCGAAGGAGCAGGTACTCCGGCCGATCGCCGGAGAGCCGGTAGGGATAGACGTCCACCACGCGGATGCTGGAATGGGGCATACGGGAGGATCGGGCCGATCGGAAAAACCAAACGGGAGAAGAAGGGCCGGCCCTGGACGCGGCCAGGCCGAAGCCGCAGTCCGACATCTCGGTTCCACCACGCGCACCGCCATCGATGGTTCGCGCGCCCTGGCGGGCAGGCGAGACAGGAAAACCCCCTCCGGAGGAGGCACGACCCTTGCTTGCTGCACTAAACCCTGTATGCATTGTATCTGTGTCGCAGTCGACCGGTCCCGTCTCCGGTTCGAGGACCGAAGGCCGGTACGGTTCGTTTTGTCTTCATCACACCGCTCCCCTCTTTGGAATGCTGCACGTCCGGGGAGGGCACGGCATTGTCTCTCTCGGTTTCTCCCGCCCCGTATGGTGCCCGTGGAACAGAAGATGGTCCTCGTTCTGGTTTCCTGCTCCGTCGTGATGATCGGTCTCAGCGCGTGCTCCAGCGCCAAGGATGCTGCGAGTCCGTCCGGTGCATCCGGTCCGGCGGGAGCAGGAACCCCGGCGCCCCGGTCTTCGTCGCCTGCCGCATCCGACGCACCGCCTGCCGACGCGCCGCCCCCGCGCGACGTTGTGGCGCAGATCATCCGGGAGGCGCTGCGCACGGACGGAAGCGTCTCGTACGACGAACTCGTTCGACGGCTGGGGCCGCCTCTGCGGACCCGCGCCACGCCGACCGCGAATGCCTACCAGCCGGATCAGACCGACACGCTTCGGACCCTCGTCTACCGCGGCCTCGAAGCACTGGTGTACGACGTCTCGGCCAGTCGGAAGACGTTTCTCATCCGGTTCTCGCTCCTCACCGACCGCTACGCAACCCCGGAAGGATTGCGCGTGGGCGACCCGTCCCGGCGCGCCATCGACCTCCTCGGAGCGCCGACCCGACGAAATCCGGCGGGGGACGAATGGATCTACTCCGAATCCGACGCGATGCCCACGGCGATGGTCGTCACCGTCCAGGACCAGACCATTACCCGCATCGAGTGGGAGTTCTATTTCAGTTGACGGGGGACGTGGAGGATAGAGGATGGAGGGTGGAGGGTGGAGGATGGAGGGGGCTCTGCGGACGTGGGCTGTGAATCGCGAGTTGGAGTCGGTTCATTGCCCAATGATCAATGCCTAACGATCAATGCTCAATGCTCAATGCTCAATGATCAATGGTCCCCAGCATCCAAAGCCTCCCCAGCGTCCAAAGCCTCCCCAGCGTCCACAGCCTCCACAGCGTCCACAGCCCCCAAGCCCCCATCGAACCTGCCGGGTCGGATGTCGGTTCACACGATGCGACGCACTTCTTTCTGGAGAACCGACGGTAGATGGACGTAGCAACCGACGCGAACGGGCAGTTCGACCTGCAGGCCCAATTCGACCCGATGGGCGATCAGCCCAACGCAATCCGCGAACTCGTCGACGGACTCGACCGCGGCGACGAACACCAGACGCTTTTGGGGGCAACGGGAACCGGGAAGAGTCTCGGGTACGACGACCCGGTTTACGTGACCCGGCACGACGACGGATCGTCGCAAACCCGGGTCGATTCGATCGGTGCGTTTGTTGATCGATGCATCGCGGACCACGGGGTGTCGGTGCGCTACGGAAATGGAACGGAAGAGACGGTTCTTCCGGACGGCGCAGCGACCACGCTCGCGATCGATCCGGGAACCGGCTCGGTCGGGGAGCAGCCGGTCCGTGCCGTGACGCGTCATGCGGCCCCCGACACGATGTACCGGGTGCGAACCGCCTGTGGACGGGAGGCCACCCTGACGGGCGACCACAATCTGTGGGTGCTGCGAGAGGGTGCGCTGCAACTGATCGAAACGTCCGACGCTCGCCCGACGGATCACCTGCCGATTCCCACACGTCTCGACGAAACCGGACAGCGTTCGTCGGTCGATTTGCTGCAGTCGCTGGCCGACGCGAATCTCCACGTCAAGGCGTCTTCCCTTCTTCGGGCCTATCTGGAGAAGGAGGGGCCGACGAAGATGGCCGCCTCCCTCCGACGAGCCGGACTTGCGCAGCCCTATGCCAAAATGGCTGCGATGCGAGGGCGAACGCATGGCGACGGCGGGCTGACCGTCGACGCCCTGAATCACGTTCTCGACGGCACGGATCACCTCGCCGGCTCGTGGACGACCTCCCGGGCAGAAGTCGGCGGCAAGCAGGCCGAACACCGCCTCCCGGCCGCGCTGCCGCTAACGGACGATACGCTGCGACTCATCGGCACGTACGTCGCGGAAGGACATGCGGCCGACCAGTATGTCGTCATCGCCAATCGGAGTTCTGAGATTCGCCGTCAGGTGCGGACGGCTCTCGATGCACTCGGTCTCCCCTTTCAGATTCGACCGTCGTCCGACTTCCAGGTCGGATCGAGGGCGCTGCGCGAGTTCCTGGCCGGGGAGTGCGGTCCCCGCTCTCGGGAGAAGAGCCTCCCGTCGTTCTGGCCGCAGCTGTCGGACGAGAACCTCGGAACGCTTCTGCAGGCGTACTTCGACGGGGATGGAACGGTCGAGCGGTCCGGAGCCGTGACGGCGACAACCGCCAGCCAAACCCTCGCGTCCGACCTTCAGTACGCGCTGCTCCGGTTTGGCATTGCCGGGCGGGTTCGCACCGTCCGGAAGCGGGCCACGAACAGCGCCCATGCAGGGGACACGTACTATCAGCTTACGGTCTCCGGGCAGCGCGACCTGCAGCGGTTTCAGCAGGGGATCGGGTTCAGGCTGGACCGGAAATCCGATCGTCTGCAGGCACAGATCGGGAAACCGGGCAATCCGAACGTGGACCTCGTCCCGATCGACGGATCGGTGCTGCGGCAGTTGCGACGGCACGTCGGATGGAGTGCGGCCCGCCTCGGGGCTGCGTGCGGCAAATCGCGGGCGGCGGTCCAATCCTACGAAACCGGCACGCGACGCCCTCCGCGTCCGGTGCTCCGAGAGATGCTCGACCGCCTCCGGACTGCAGCACCGGAGCGGCAGACGGACTCGTGGAAGGACGGCTGGATGTCGCTGCGTCGGCTCTGCAACGCCCGGTGGACGCCGGTCGCGTCGGTCGAGACGGTCGACTACGACGGGGAGTACGTCTACGATCTCAGCGTTCCCGGACCGGAGACCTTCCTCGGCGGGCGCGGCGGCCTCTTCGTCCACAACACATTTACGGTCGCCAACGTCATCGAGGAGGTGAACCGGCCGACGCTGGTGATGAGCCACAACAAGACGCTGGCGGCGCAGCTCTACGGGGAGCTGAAGCAGTTTTTCCCCAACAACGCGGTCGAGTACTTCATCTCCTACTACGACTACTACCAGCCGGAGTCCTACATCGTCCCGAGCGACACCTACATCGAAAAAGACGTCGCCATCAACGACCGCATCGAGCGGCTGCGCCTGCGGGCGACGTCGGAGCTGATCAGCGGGCGGGACTACGTGATCGTCGTGGCGAGCGTGTCCTGCATCTACGGCCTGGGCTCGCCGGACGAGTTTCGCAAGGAAATCTGTCAGCTCCAGATCGGGCAGGAGATCGAGCGCAACGACCTGCTCCGGCAGTTCATCGACATCTTCTACACGCGCAACGACGTCGAATTTGAGCCCGGCACCTTCCGCGTCCGCGGCGACGTCGTCGACATCTTCCCGGCCTACTATGAAGACCGGGCGCTGCGCATCGAGTTCTGGGGGGATGAAATCGACCGGCTCAGTCTGATCGACCCGCAGGACGGCACCGAGATCGAAGAAATCGAACACCACTTCACGCTCTACCCGGCGCAGATTTTCGTGACGCCGGAAGACCGGCTGAACTCCGCCATCGAAAACATCAAGGAAGAGCTGCGCTGGCGCCTTGCCGTTCTTCGCGAAGAGGGCAAGATGGTGGAAGCCCAGCGGCTGGAGCAGCGGACGATGTTCGACATCGAGATGATGGAGGAGGTTGGCTACTGCTCCGGCATCGAGAACTACTCCCGCCACCTCACCGGCCGCGAGCCCGGACAGCGCCCCTACTGTCTGCTGGATTACTTCCCGGACGACTTCCTGCTGGTCGTTGACGAGAGTCACGTGACGATTCCGCAGGTGCGCGCCATGTACAACGGCGACCGGGCGCGGAAGCTGAAACTCGTCGAGCACGGCTTCCGCCTGCCGTCCGCGCTGGACAACCGGCCGCTTACCTTCGAGGAGTTTGAGGAGGTCACCGATCAGACGATCTACATGAGCGCCACGCCGGCCGACTACGAATTGGAAAAAAGTGGCGGCGTCTTCGTCGAGCAGGTCGTGCGCCCGACCGGCATTCCGGATCCGGAGATCGACGTACGGCCGACGGCGAATCAGGTCGACGACTTGATGGAAGAGATCCGCAAGCGCTCCGAGCGTGGGGAGCGGGTGCTGGTGACGACCCTCACGAAGCGGATGACCGAGGACCTGGCCGACTATCTCGACAGCTACGGCGTCGACGTTCGGTGGATGCACTCGGACATCGACGCCCTCAACCGGGTCGATATCATCCGCGGGCTTCGCCTCGGAAATTACGACGTTCTCGTGGGCGTGAACCTCTTGCGCGAGGGGCTCGACCTGCCGGAAGTCTCCCTCGTCGCCATTCTCGACGCCGACCAGGAGGGGTTCCTGCGGTCGGAGACGTCGCTCATTCAGACGGCGGGGCGCGCGGCGCGCAACGTCGACGGGAAGGTGATCCTGTATGCCGACGAGATCACCGACTCGATGCAGCGGATGATCGACGAGACGGAGCGCCGGCGCGAGATTCAGCTCGAGTACAACGAAGAACACGACGTCACGCCCGAGCCGATCAAGAAGTCCCCGGACGAGATCAAGATGGGGACGGCGATTGCCGACGAGAAGAAGGAAGACGGCCCGCAGTCAGCCGAATCGTACTACGGCGACAACGAACAGCTTACCTCGTCCGTCTCCGACCCCGTCATCAAGTACCTCACGGACGACCAGAAGCGCGACCTCATGGAGCAGATGCGCGAAGAGATGCGCGAGGCGGCCGAAAACCTCGAGTTCGAACGCGCCGCCGAGCTCCGCGACAGCATCGAACAGATCGAGGAGCAGTTGGAGGAGAGCTAAAGCGGTTGCGGTGAACGTGGGGACGTTGAGCGTTGGGACGTTTGACGTTGGGACGTTTGACGTTGGGACGTTTGACGTTGGATGTTGGAACGTTGAACGCCCATCCGCCCACACGCCCATCCGCCCACACGCCCTCACGCCTCCACCTCCGGCGATTCGTCGAAGGCGCGCTGCACGAGGTCTTTGGCGCCGTCCAGGAGCGTCTGCAGGTGATCGTCGCCGCGGAAGCTCTCGCCGTAGATCTTGTAGATGGCCTCCGTGCCGGACGGACGGGCGACGAACCAGCCGCTTTCGGTTTCGACTTTCAGGCCGCCGATCGGCGCGTCATTGCCGGGGGCCCGGGTGTGGACGGCCGCGATGGGCTCGCCGGCCAGCTCCGTCATCGTGACCTGATCGGGCGAAAGGTTCTTCAGGACGTCCTTCTGCTCCGGCGTTGCCGGCGCGTCGATGCGCTGGAAGACGGAGTCTCCGTGCTCCGCGGTGATGTCGTCGTAGATCTCGCTCGGGTCCTTGCCGCGGCGCGCGGTGATCTCGGCGGCGAGCAGGCCGGCGATGATGCCGTCCTTGTCCGTCGTCCACACCGTTCCGTTTTTGCGGAGAAAGGAAGCGCCGGCGCTCTCCTCACCGACAAAGCCGAGCGACTCGTCGAGGAGTCCGTCCACAAACCACTTGAAGCCGACCGGGACTTCGGTGACCGGGCGGTCGTAGGCGGCGGCCAGGCGGTCGAGAATGCTCGTCGTCACGACCGTTTTCCCGATGCCGATGTCGTCGGCCCAGCTTCCGCGCGTTTGCAGGAGGCTGTCGACCATCACGGCCAGGAAGTGATTCGGCTGCATGAGGCCGCCGCTTCGGGTGACGATGCCGTGGCGGTCGTGGTCGGTGTCGCAGCTGAAGGCAACGTCGTACTCGTCCTTCAGGTCGATGAGCGACCGCATGGCGTAGGGAGAGGACGGATCCATGCGGATGGCGCCGTCCCAGTCGAGGGTCATGAACCGGAACGTGGGATCGACCTCCGTCCGCAGCACCTCCAGCGTAAGGTCGTAGCGGTCCGCAATCGCCGTCCAGTAGTCCACGCCCGCTCCGCCGAGGGGATCAACGGCGAGGGACAGGCCGGAGGCGCGAATAATGTCCATGTCGATGACGCGGTCGAGGTCGTCGACGTAGCGCCCGAGGAAGTCGTACTCGCGGGTGGTGTCGGCGCGAAGGGCCTCGTCGTAGCCGACGCGGTCGACGTCAGCAAGGTCGTTCTCCAGATGTTCGTTGGCCCGTCGCTCGATCCACGCGGTCACGTCTGGCCCGGCCGGACCGCCGGTGGGCGGGTTGTACTTGATGCCGCCGTCGGTCGGCGGGTTGTGCGAAGGCGTAATGACGATGCCGTCGGCGAGGTGGTCGTCCCGGTCCCGGTTGTACGTAAGAATGGCATGAGACACCGCCGGCGTCGGCGTCACGGCGTCGTCCGCCGCGATCAGCACCTCGACGTTGTGAGCGGCGAGGACTTCGAGGGTCGAGGAATGGGCCGGCGCACTCAGGGCGTGGGTGTCCATCCCGAGGAACAGGGGCCCGTCGATTCCGGCCTGTTCGCGGTACTCGCAGATGGCCTGCGCGATGGCGAGGATGTGCGCTTCGTTGAACGTCACGTCGAGCGACGATCCGCGGTGCCCCGACGTGCCGAACGAGACGCGCTGGCCGCGGACGGAGGGATCGGGGGTCTCGGACGGATACGCCGCAAGAAGCTCGGAAATCTCGACGAGGGACGACGCGGGCGCCGGCTGACCGGCCTGCTCGTGTACACTCATGGTCGGGAAAGAAGTGGGAGGAGGGCGGGAGGCAAGGCACTGACAGTAAACGGAAGGACCAGCACATTCTCCACATCCTCGCTTCCGGGACTTCCGGCGGGAGGGGGAAGGCTGGAGGGATGGAGGGGGGAAGATGGAGGATCGAGGGTGGAGGATCGAGGATGGAGGATGGAAGATCGAGGATGGAAGGTCGAGGATGGAGAATCGAAGGTGGAGGGTGGAGAAATTGATGGATCGCTGCGGTTGCGGGGCGTGAATCGTGAGGGGGAGTCGTTTCATTGTTCAATGATCCATGCGCAATGATCATTCGTCCCCAGCGCCCAAAGCGTCTCCCGCGCCCAAAGCGTCTCCTGCGTC
The DNA here is from genome assembly GCA_937127285.1 of uncultured Bacteroidota bacterium. Taxonomy (GTDB): domain Bacteria; phylum Bacteroidota; class Rhodothermia; order Rhodothermales; family Salinibacteraceae; genus CAKZLV01. Next base: position 142 of record CAKZLV010000123.1, on the reverse strand, counting down.
CGGTACGCACACCAGATCGCCACGCCAGTGACGGGTCGTCGCAGCGAAGAGCGGTCGTCGAGACGGTCACTGGTCATTCGACATGGGTCACTGGATACGGCTGTCCTGAAGACGTTTACCGTTTTCCCTCCCCATACAGGCG
>CAKZLV010000122.1 GCA_937127285.1 uncultured Bacteroidota bacterium | reverse complement strand
GGCCTGCCCGAGGTAGTCGAGCGTGGCGTTCTCGAGGCGGTAGCCCTTCTCCTCGGAAATGACCGTTCCGCCGGTCAGAACCGCGAGGTCTTCGAGCATCGCCTTGCGGCGGTCTCCGAAGCCCGGCGCCTTCACGGCGGCGACCTTCAGCGTGCCGCGCAGCTTGTTGACCACGAGCGTGGCGAGCGCTTCGCCCTCCACGTTCTCGGCCACGATCAGCAGCGGGTTGCCCGTCTGGCTGACCTTCTCGAGGACCGGAAGCAGGTCCTGCATGTTGCTGATCTTGTCCTCCACGATGAGGATGTAGGCATCCTCGAGGACGGCCTCCATCTCCTCCGAGTTCGTCACGAAGTAGGGGGAGAGGTAGCCGCGGTCGAACTGCATGCCTTCCACGACGTCGAGGTACGTCTCGATGCCGCGGGCTTCCTCCACCGTGATGACGCCGTCGGTTCCCACCTTCTCAAAGGCGTCGGAGATGAGGGCGCCGATCTCGTCGTCGTTGTTCGCCGAGATCGTGGCGACCTGGGAGATGCGGTCCTTGCCCTCAACGGGGTTGCTCTGCGTGCGCAGGTCGGCAACGACCTCCTGGGCCGCTGCGTCGATGCCGCGCTTGATGTCCATCGGGCTGGCGCCGGCGGTGACGCTCTTCATGCCCTGCTGAATGATGGACTGCGCCAGAACGGTCGCCGTCGTCGTACCGTCGCCGGCGACGTCGTTCGTCTGAGACGCGGCCTCCTTCAGCATCTGGGCGCCGATGTTCGGCAACTTCTTCTTGAGGTCAATCTCCTTCGCCACGGTCACACCGTCCTTCGTGACCGTCGGAGAGCCGAAGGACTTCTCGAGCACAACGTTGCGACCCTTCGGACCGAGGGTGACCTTGACGGCTTTCGCCAGCTGGTCGACCCCGTCCTTCAGGGCGTTGCGTGCGTCAGAATCGAATTTAATCTGTTTAGCCATGGAGTGCTTGGTCGGTTCGTTCGTTTCGGATGAGCAGGTCGTGTCGCGGTGGTGAGGGCGCAGCGGGCCGTCGCGCGTTGAAGCGTCCAAGACGCATCAAGGAACCGCCGCGCCGAGTCCGGCGACCGGCTGCCGGGATGCATCCTGGCAGATGCGCTTCGGGAGAAGCGTCGCCGGCCGGAGGTACTACGCGAGCACTACTCGTGAATCACTACTCGTTGATAATGCCGAAGATGTCGGTCTCGCGCATGATCAGGAACTCTTGACCGTTGAGGGTCACTTCGGTGCCGGCGTACTTGCCGTAGAGGATTTCGTCCCCTTCTTCCACCGTCATGTCGATCTGGGTGCCGTCTTCAACACGGCCGGGCCCGATCGCGACGACGGTTCCCTTCTGGGGCTTGTCTTGCGCTGATTCAGGGATGTACAGACCACTGTCGGTCTTTTCATCAGCCTCTTTGGGCTGAACGACCACGCGGTCTCCGAGAGGTTTGATGCTCGCCATGAAAGATCCCTCCTGTTTGTGATGGGTACGGGTTTCGGTGCATGCTGCAAGCCTTGTTAGCACTCTCCGATGGTGAGTGCTAATTCGTTCATTCGTCCCTACATGACCACCCCCATCGTGTTCCTCCCGCGGCGAATATCGAACCATGAAGATCCGTTCAGAGGAGGATAAACGCGGCGTAAGGCTGATTCGACGGAGCCGTAACATAACAGCGCAGAGCGCGTCCGCTCCCCTCTCCCCCATCCCGTCTGCAGCGCCTGACGGCCGTGACGGCGCGGGAACGGGTCGGAATACACTCCGGTGTCTTCTGCATTCCCGCCGCCCCGCCCACCGGGCTGCACCGCCTCGCCGCGCTCGCACCATTTTCATTACAGGCTCGTTGTCATTGCGCGTCGTCCGTGGATGCATCCTGCGCCCGTCCTACCGCCTGCCAACTCACCGCCTGCTAACTCACCGCCTGCTAACTCACCGCCTGCCAACTCACCGCCTGCCAACCGGCCGCCGCCGGTCGCGCAGATCCCGCATGGACGTCCTCGCATGGACGTATCCGCAGGGCGTCCTCGTGTGGACGTCCTCGCGTGGAAGCAACCTCCTCTCTGGCTCCTTCCCCATCCGATGAATCTGTCTGCGCTTTTTCGCTCTGCCGGCGTTCTACACGCCGGGCTGTTCGTCCTGGCAGCGACCGTCGTCGCCCTCGCGGCGTCGCCTCCGTTTCTTCCGGAGACGTGGCGCGCCGTCGTGATGTCGGCCTTCGCGCCGGCCTGTCACCAGCTCCCGGCCCGGTCCCCCCACATCGGCGGCGTCCCGATCGCCGTCTGCGACCGCTGTTCCGGGATCTATCTCGGCGTCGCCCTGGGCATGGCCGTTGCCCGCCTCGCCCATCCGGTGTGGAAGCGCGTGCGCCCGTACCGGCACCACCTGCTGCTCGCAGCGCTCGCTCCTCTCGGACTGGACTGGATCGCCGGCGTCCTCGGGCTCGGGGTGCACAGCCTGTGGAGCCGCGCCGCCACGGGACTGGGGTTCGGGCTCACAGCGTCCAGCTTCATGATGCACACCCTGCTCGCCCGCGCCAAGACGTCTTCGGAGCGGTTCGACGATCCTTCCGCGCACCCTGCCGAAACCAACCCGGTGGGCGGCCGATCTTCCCGGCCGTCGGACCGATTCTCGGATTGATTTCTGTCTGTGTATGGAGAATCTTCTTCGTAGATATCTTCCTCCGTTTCTGCCCACTGTTTCGTGCTTCTCGCGGTCATGAGCGGTCTTCTCCCTCACTTTTCGTCCTCTTCCACCAAGGCCGGACGCCTCCTCTCGGTCGCCCGGATGCCATCGGGATTTCCGGAGCTGTCGCGACGCAAAAAGCAGGTCTACAGCCTGTGGATCATGGGCTACCTCAGCCATCTCGACCGGCAGGACGTGGACGCGCCGCGCCCCGAACACATCCGCCGGTTCCTGTCGTGGCTTACCGAACGGGAGGGAGCAGATGCCAGCATGCGGCGATAGGCGGCCGAGTCCCTCGTCTTCTTTCACGAGTGCGTCTTGAAGCAGCCGGTCGGCGAGATGCACGGCCGCGTCGAGATGATGTCGGCGACGGAGCGCGACCAGGCCCTGGAGTCGCTGTCCGGCCAGAAGCGTCTTCTGGCCCGGCTCGTGTTCAGCACCGAACTGAACCTCACGGAGGCGCTGCGCCTGCGCGTCGGAGACGTCGACCTGACGCGGGGCCAGATCGTCGTTACCGACGCCTCCGGGTGCGCCGAGCGTTTCGTCGACCTCGATCCGTCGCTGGCCGACCGGCTGTCGACCCACCTCGAAGATCTCGAACAGCAGCACCGCCGAAACCTCGAGAACGACGCCGCGGCGGTCGACCTACCGGCCTCGATGCAGGGCATGTTTCCCGGCGCCGAGTCGGCCTGGGTGTGGCAGTACGTGTTTCCGGCCGACACGGCCACCGTCGATCTGCGCTCGGGCAGCCGGAAGCGGTATCCGATGCATCCCCGCCGTCTTCTCGACATTCTCGACCGCCCCACAGCGCCCATGTCGCGGGTGCAGGAGCCGGTTCGCGACAGCGCAACCCGCCCCGCACCCCTCTCCGACCTGGAAAACCTCGCGTAGACCGCCGCAGAAAGCAAGAACCGACGGGCAGGAACCGGCTGGCAGGAACCGGCTGGCGGGGGCCCCGACATCCTCCCGCGTTCCGGAGGGTGATGCCCGCCCTAACCGCGAGGACGAAGGGGACGGACGACCAGTTCGGAGATGAGGTGATTCTCCGGAGCGTCCAGCACGTGCATCACCGTCGCCGCCACGTCTTCGGGCTTTAAAGGGTGGTCGGTCATTTCGACGCCGGCCACATCGAAAAAATCCGTCTCGACGGAGCCGGGGTAGATGCAGGTGACGCGAATCCCGTCGTCGCGAACCTCCTTCATGAGCGACTCGCTGAATCCGCGGACGGCAAACTTCGAAGCGTTGTACGCCCCGATGTTCGGGTTGCCAAGCAGCCCGGCGATGGAGGCCACGTTGACGATGTGCCCCCCGAAGCCGGAGGCGTCGTTCTGAGCCCGCATCGTCGGGACGACCTCGCGCGTGCAGAGGAAAACCCCCCGCACATTGGTTTCCATCTGGACGTCGAAGGCCTCGGTGTCCAGATCGTCGACCGGGCCGAACTGGCCGAGGCCGGCGTTGTTGATCAAGACGTCGATGCGCCCGGCGTCGGTACGGGCGGTTTCAACGGCCTCGGCCACGGCGTCTTCGTCCCGCACGTCGCAGGGCAGCCCCCGAAACGCATCGCCGAGCGACGCCTCGACCGACGCCAGTTTGTCTTCGCTGCGCGCCAGTCCGTAGACGCTCGCGCCGCGATCGACGAGGGCGGTGGCGAAGTGCGTGCCGAGACCGCTGCTTGCGCCGGTGACGATGGCAACCGATTCACTGAAATCCATAGGAAAGAGGGTGATGGGAGAGAAAAACGGTGAGTTCCTGGACCATCCCGCAAGCCGCCTCCCAAGCGATCTCTCGAGCGACCTTCCAGGCCGCCCCGCGGGCGGCTGCCCGCCGCTTCAGGGGGCTCGACGGCAGACCCTTCCGAACGGCATGCCAGTGGCCGACGAGCGGGGGCCGAAAAGCAGGGCCGGTACGGGTTGAGGAAGGGACGGGTACGGGTTCAGAATCTGATTAGCGGACAGGCTGCGGGTTTGACGAATCCGACATGATGTACCTGCGGCGACGGATAGGGATTGGCCCGACGCCTGAGAAAATTGTAACGACCGCCGCCGGACAGGGGGGAGATAATGGCATGTTGACGTCCGGCGGGCGCCGTAGGCGGGAACTCGACCACCGGCCGGGATTGTTTAGGGAATGCACAGAGACGCTCGTCTTCCTCACGCCGACGACGGACCTTCCCCGGATCATCATGTCATCCCCCCGTTCGTCCTCCCTTCAAGAACGTCTCGGAACCTACCGGCCCCGGTGGAATCGAGGCATTCTGGGCCTGGCCCTTCTCGGCCTCCTGGTGGTGGTGCACCTGTCCATCCAGCAGGGACGCGGGTTTGACCGGGGCTGCTTCGGCTTCGGGGCGCCCGCATCCGTCCAGGCCACGTTCGACTGCTCGGCCGTCGTGTCGAGCGGCGCCGGAACCTTCCTGGGCATCTCGAACGTCTACTGGGGGTTTGGCTTCTACGGCTTGATTACGCTTCTCAGCATTGCGCTCCTCGCTGCCGGGAAGCGCTGGCGGGTCTGGCTGAATGGAGGCCGCCAGCTGGCGCTTACCGGCGGACTGCTGTATTCGGGCTATCTGTCGTACGTTCAATTCGCCCAGCTGGGTGATTTGTGCGCGCTGTGCCTCACCTCGGCCGGCGTCGCCACCCTGCTGTTTCTGACGCAAACGGCTTCCGTGTTCACTCCCCTCCGAACCGCCTCTCTCTCCATGACTCCCCGCTTCCTGAAGCGCGAACGGGCCGTCGCCGCCTACCTCGTTGCCTTTGCCCTCGTCCTGGTGGGGGCGGACTTCGCCTACTACAACAGCCTCGACGACGGCGCTCCAACGAGCCGCGAGCAGCCCGTGGCGGCCACCGCAGACCGGGGGGCGGCCGACGCGGTGCCCTCGGATCGCGCATCGGCCGAGCGCTCCGCGCGCACGGACCGCCCGCCCTCGCGGACGGCGCAGACGGCCTGCCGGCTCGACCCGTCGAAGAACCCGGTGTCCGACTGGTCGTCGCTTGTCAACATGCAGGACCCGATGCAGGGCTCGGCCGGGGCAGACGTTACCGTGATCGAGTACTTCGACCCGAACTGCCCGCACTGCAAGGACTTCCACGAGGCAATGAAGCCTATCGTGGATGAGTACGAAGACGAGGTCCACTTCGTCTACAAGCCCTTCCCTCTGCGCAGCAGCTCGCTTCCGGAGGTGGAGGCGCTCTACGCCGCCGCCCAGCAGGGCAAGTTCTTCGAGATGCTCGATGCTCAGTTCGCCCAGCAGAGCCGGGGCGGCATTGGCGAGCAGGACCTCCGAGACATTGCACCGGAGATCGGTATGAAGGCCGACGTCTTGATGACGAAGGTCAACCAGGGCAAGCACCGCAGCTACATCGTGCAGCAGCGCCAGCGCGCCATCGAAATAGGCGTCAACTCCACGCCGACCGTGCTCGTCAACGGCCACTTCGTCCGCAGCCGCTCGCCGGAGTGCATGCGGCAGTTCATCGAACAGGCGAAAAGCGGCGAACTCGGCGCTCGTTGATGGGGGGATTGGGTACTCGGTATTGGGTATTGGGTACTGGGTACTCGGTATTCGGTACTGGGTATTCGGTGCTCGGAGGAGTCATCCCTCCCTGCACCCATCCATCCTTCCACCCCTCCACCCCTGCACCCCTCCGGCCCGGTGCATGAAGAGACGATAGGGTGTGGCGATCGTGGGGAAGCGCTTCGTACGTTAATGACTGCCCGGCGGTTGCCGCACCCGCATGGCCCGTGTGCCGCCGGCCCTGTCTCCACCTCCCGACCGCGACCCACACCATATGCGCGACGCTTCCACCCCCGACGCTTCCTCCGCCGATCTGATCGAACCGACGGACCTCGACCGGTCGGCCATCAACACGATTCGCTTTCTCGCCGTCGACGCCGTTCAGAAGGCGGAAAGCGGCCATCCCGGAATGCCGATGGGGGCGGCACCGATGGCCTACGTGTTGTGGACGCGCCACCTGAAGCACGATCCTGCTCATCCGGACTGGGACGACCGCGACCGCTTTATCCTCTCCGCCGGGCACGGGTCGATGCTGCTCTATGCGCTCCTGCACCTGACGGGCTACGACCTGTCGATGTCCGAGCTGACGGCCTTTCGGCAGTGGGGGAGCAGCACCGCCGGACACCCCGAGAACCTGCTGCACGAAGCGATCGAGGTGACCACCGGCCCGCTCGGGCAAGGCTTCGCGAACGGCGTCGGGATGGCCATGGCCGAGCGCTACCTGGCCGCCCACTTCAACACGCCGTCGCACACGCTCGTCAACCACCACACGTACGCCATCGTGAGCGACGGCGACTTGATGGAGGGCATCTCGTCGGAGGCGGCGTCCCTTGCCGGGCATCAGGGCCTGGGCAAGCTCATCTATCTGTACGACGACAACCACATCTCGATTGACGGCAGCACGGACCTGGCGTTTACCGAAGACGTCGACCAGCGCTTCGAGGCGTTCGGCTGGCACGTGCAGGCCGTCGACGACGGAAACGACCTGCCCGCCATCGATCGGGCAATCCAGAACGCCCAGGCCGAAACGGACCGACCCTCCCTCATCCGGGTCCGCACTCACATTGGCTACGGGAGCCCGGGCAAGCAGGACACGGCCGCGGCCCACGGCGCACCGCTCGGTCCCGACGAAGTGGAGCGAACGAAAAAGAATCTCGGATGGCCGACCGAGCCGACCTTCCACGTGCCGGATGAGGTCTACGACGCCATGAGCCGAGTGGGAGACCGCGGGTCGGCCGCCTACGAGGCCTGGACGCAGACGCACGCCGACTATGCGGAGACGCATCCCGGCAAGGCGTCGAGGTACGACCGCTGGATGGAGGGCCGGCTCCCCAACGGGTGGGATGCAGACCTGCCCGCCTTCGAAACCGGCCAGGAAATCGCCACCCGGAAAGCCTCGGGCAACACGCTCTCGGCCCTGGCTCCCAACGTAGGGGACTACCTCCTCGGCGGGTCGGCCGACCTCACGGGCTCCAACAAAACCCAGGTGGAGGGGCGCGACGTGCAGCAAAAGGACACCCCTGCAGGATCGTACCTTCACTTCGGGGTCCGCGAGCACGCCATGGCGGGGGCGGCCAACGGAATGACGCTGCACGGCGGCGTCCGCCCGTACGTCGGCACCTTCCTGATCTTCAGCGACTACATGCGCCCCTCCGTGCGCCTGAGCGCGCTCTCGGAGGCGCCGGTCATTTACGTGTTCACCCACGACTCGATCGGGCTCGGCGAAGACGGCCCCACGCACCAGCCGATCGAGCACTTGTCGTCCCTTCGAGCAATGCCGAACCTAACGCTCATCCGTCCCGCCGACGGCCCGGAGGCCGCCCAGGCCTGGGTCGCGGCCCTGGAAAACACGGGCGGTCCCACGGCGCTCTCGCTCACGCGGCAGACCGTCCCGGTCCTCGACCGCGACGCCCTCGCGCCGGCCGACGGGCTGCACCGCGGCGCCTACGTTCTGGATGACGACGACGGGACGCCGGACGTGATCCTCATGGCAACGGGCAGCGAGGTGCAGCACATCGTCGCCGCCGCCGACGTCCTGCGGGAAGAGGACGGCCTCGACGTTCGCCTCGTCAGCATGCCGTCGTGGGAGCTCTTCGAAGCGCAGTCGGACGCGTACCGCGAAACGGTCCTCCCACCCGAGGTGACCGCTCGCGTGGCTGTGGAGGCCGCCTCGCCCCATGGCTGGGAACGGTACGTCGGACGCCGCGGTGCCGTCATCGGCATCGGCCGCTTCGGCGCATCCGCCCCCGGTGAGACAAATATGCAGCGCTTCGGGTTTACCCCGGAAAACGTCGTCGCCCATGCTCGCACCGTGCTGGAAGGGTAGGATGCGTTCCAGGGTGCGGATTGGCGGGACGTAGATTGTGAGTCGTGAATCGTGAGTCGGGGATCGTGAGTCGGGGATCGTAAGTCGGGGATCGTAAGTCGCGTGGCCGTGGGGACAGCCGGTTCGGAATCGTCGCCGCCGACTCCCCCGATCTTTCCGATCACGTAGGGACGACGCGGAACCGAAGGTCATCCTCTTGCGGTGCGCGTCGTCCTTCCAACCGCTGTGGTGGGGCAAAGCGCCTTGTTGAATCACAGCGCACAGCGACAACCCCCGAGTCTCTCCCCTGGAGAGGGGAGACCGGGAGGGGAGAAGGGAGAGAGTGTCCACCGTCGATCCCATTCCCCTTTGACCCACCCTGTCCCTCCCTCTCTAGGGAGGGGACTCAGGCCCGACCGTTTCGTTCAGGGAAGCGCCTTCTTTCCTCATAAAGCATCGACGCCTGTTCACAGGTCTCTTCCCCGGGAGAGGAGGAGAGAAGAGTCAGGACCAACGGTCGATCCTACGGCTCCATCCCCCTGCGCGTCCCGACGCCCATCCACCCAAACCCGCATCCGCTTCCATGCTCGACGTCCTGGAGCCGCTGGCTCGACTGCTGCTGCAGCCGCTCCTGCTCGGCCTGCTCGTTGCGGCAGCCGGATGCGTGATCGCGGCACGCCTTCGGCGACGGTGGGGATGGGGCGTTGTGGCAGCAGGACTGCTGCTCCTCTGGCTGCCGGCAACGACCCTCGTCGGGGCCGCCCTCGTCGGATCCCTCGAAGACGGGTATCCGCCCGTTCCCGTCGCGGAGTCCTCGACGGCCGGCGCCATCGTCGTCCTCGGCGGCTCCGCGCGGGCCGCCCATCCACCCCGAGAGATGCCGGATTTGCACGAGGCGTCCGACCGCCTCTGGCACGCGGCCCGGCTCTACCGCGCCGGACGCGCGCCCCTCGTCGTGGCGAGCGGCGGAGGGGAGGGGAAGGCCGCCGAAGCACCGGTCATGCAGCGCATTCTTACCGACTGGGGCGTGCCCGACTCCGCCGTCGTCGAGGAAGCAGAGAGCACCTCCACCTACGAAAACGCGCGCTACACCGCTCGCCTTCTGGCAGAGCGTGGCGTGACCGAGGTGCTGCTCGTCACCTCCGCGCTCCACATGCCGCGGGCGGCGGCGACCTTTCGGGCGACCCGTCTCGTCGTGCATCCGGCGCCGACGGACATCCGGGTCACCGCCGAGACCCGGCGCTCCCTCATTCCCGACGCCGAGGGTCTGCAACTCACCTCCCGGGCCCTCCACGAATTCGCGGCGCGGACGGCCTACCGGTGGGCGGGGCGGCTGGCCCTGCCAGCGCACGACGGCGCGGCCCCAGCCGCACGGACCACACCCGCACGGACCGATGAGGCAACGCCGGAGCGGCGGGCACTCCGGACGTTTCTGTCCGTTCTCGGTCCGTCAACGGGCCGACGAACCCCCCGCACGAAATCTCGAAACGGACCGGAACGGACCCGTAGACCCATGCGACAACTGGCTGGTACTGCACGCGCCTGGGCAGCCCTGCTTGCCCTCGTCCTCTTCTGCCCGGTGGCGTCTGCCCAGAATCCAAACGCCCCTGCCGACACGCCGGCGGGAGCGGACTCGACGGAGGAAGCCGCCTGGGCGCAGGACGCCTGGACGCCAATTACCGAGCGGCGGGGGGCGCGGCTCTCGTACATCTTTTACCGAGAAGCCGACAGCGAGCACGACGGGGTCGTTATTCGGGTGGACAACGACAACGACGTTCCGATCGTCTACGACTTCACGGTGGTCTTTCGGAGCGCAGCGGGGCGAGAGGTAACGGACGAGGCCCGGGGCTCGGTACCGCCGAAGGCGCTGAAGACCGGCGACACGGACGGGCGGGGCAATCTCTTCTGGATTCCGTTTTCCGGAACGGGGGAGACGATCGACCAGGTGGGCGTGCGGAGCCTGAAGGTCTGGCACGTCCCGCCCGAGCGCCTGGAGGAGGTGAAGCGCAGATTCGGGATCCCCGACGATCCCAGCGGTAGCAGCGATCCCGGCGGCAGCGACGGCACGAGACGCTAACGGTATGCATCCGCCGGCCGGACGCTCAGCCCGCCCGTCCCTGCTTCCCGGCTCTGCTTCCCGGCCCTGCTTCTCAGCCCCGCTCTTCCCGGCGTCTCGCTTTCCCGGCCTCTCGCTTCGCGTCGGCTTGCCTTCATCCGCTCGTCTCTCGGGCAATTCCATGGAAAATCCAGCAAGGGTGCCCGGGCGCTGCAAACCCCGGAGGTCGTCGCTCGTAGGTACAAACTAGCTTCACTCTCATTCACGGGCGAACCATCCCCCTCGACGTCTATGGCGAACCCCAACGATCCTTCGGTGCGCCCTTCGGATGCCGCCGCCGACTCCCGGTCCGACCCCCGTCCCGACTCTGCCTCCCCATCCGACGGACCCCCCACCGACGGACCATCCTCCGGCGGAGACGGGCAATCGACGGCCGGTGCCGACGACGCCGAGCTCGCCGAGCCGGGACCTTCCCGAGACGCAAAGGACACGATGGACGAGCAAGCAATCGACGACGAAACGGACGTTTCCGGCGACGGAGCCGTTGGTGTGGCGGGCCCGCAACCGGCCGCAGACGCACCCGAGGCGGATGCCTCCTCGTCCGACGCTCCGAAACCGGACGGCGTTTCCCGAACGCTCCAGAGAGAGATCGACAAGCGCCGGACCTTTGCGATCATTTCCCACCCGGACGCCGGGAAGACGACGCTGACGGAGAAGCTTCTGCTGAAGGGGGGAGCCATCCACGAAGCCGGCGAGATCAAGGCCCGGAAGGCCGACCGGCACGCGCGCAGCGACTGGATGGACATGGAGCAGGAGCGAGGGATTAGCGTGACCTCCTCCGTGATGAAATTCCCCTACCGGGGCTTCGAACTCAACCTGCTCGACACCCCGGGTCACCGCGACTTTTCGGAAGACACCTACCGGGTGCTCACGGCGGTCGACAGCGTCATCATGGTGCTCGACAACGCCTCGGGCGTCGAGCGACAGACGAAGAAGCTGATGGAGGTGTGCCGCATGCGCGACACGCCGATCATCACCTTCATCAACAAGATGGACCGCCACGGCCTGCCGCCGCTCGAGATCCTCGACGACATCGAGCAGACGCTGGGGCTCGAGACGGTCCCGCTTTCCTGGCCGATCGGGATGGGCGACCGCTTCCGGGGCACGTACAACCTGTACCGCGACGAACTGCACCTCTTCAGTCACGCCGACATGGAGGGGAAGCACGAGCGGCTGCCCATCGAAGACCTCGACGACCCGCAGCTCGACGACGTGCTCGGCGATCAGGCCGACGACCTCCGCTTCGACGTCGAACTGGTTCGGGAAGCCGGCACCGATCTCGACGTGCAGGCGTACCTCGACGGCAAGCAGACACCGGTGTTCTTCGGCTCGGCGCTTTCGAACTTCGGCGTCGGCGACATGCTCGACACCTTCGTCGAAATCGCCCCGCCCCCGCAGCCGCGCCCGACGACGACGCGCGAGGTCTCGCCGTACGAAGACGACTTCAGCGGTGTGGTCTTTAAGATCCAGGCGAACATGGACCCGAAGCACCGCGACCGCATGGCCTTTCTGCGCGTCTGCAGCGGCGTCTTCGAGAAGGGCATGACCGTCCTGCAGCAGCGAACGGGGGAGGAGGTGCGCATGAACAATGCCACCACATTCATGGCCCAAGACCGGGCGCAGGTCGACACGGCCTATCCCGGTGACATCATCGGCGTGATGAACCACGGAACAATCAACATCGGCGATAGCTTCTCGGAGGGAGAACCGCTGCACTTTACCGGCGTCCCCAGCTTTGCGCCGGATCACTTCCGCAAGGTTCATCTCGATGATCCGTTCCGGGCGAAGCACCTCGGCAAGGGCCTCACGCAGCTCAGCGAGGAGGGGGCCATCCAGGTCTTCCGCCCGCTGCGCGGCAACGACTACATCCTCGGTGCCGTCGGGGAGCTTCAGTTCGACGTGACGGTGTCTCGGCTCGAAGACGAATACAACGTTCAAGCCCACCTGACGGGCGTCAACTATGCGGCCTGTCGCTGGGTGGAGGGCTCGCCGGAAGCGGTTGAGGCCTTCGAGGCGAAAAACACAGATCGCCTTTTCCGAGATGCCGATGGCGACCTGGCCTACCTGGCGATGAGCGAGTGGCGCCTGGATCGCACCGTCGAAAACTGGCCGGATCTGGAGTTCAAGCGGACGAAGGAGAATACCGCGTAGGCGGTGGATGGAGGATGGAAGATGGAGGATGGAAGATGGAGGATGGGGGGTGGGTTGTGAGTTGTGAGTCGTGGATCGTGGGGATGGGCGGCTGGGTAAGCAATGCAGCGTGATGCCCGTCGCGACGCGCCCGGGTCTCTCCCACAACCAGTAACCAGTATCCAGTAACCAGTATCCAGTAACCAGTAACCAGGATCCAATACCCACGATCCAGTGAGCATCAACCGCCGTTCGTTTCTGGAAGCCTGCTCGGCCGTCGGACTGACCGGAACGCTCCTGCCCGGAGCCGTCTACGCACAGGTCGACGCCGACGACACGGAACTTACCGTCGACCACATCGCCGCCGCGGAAGAGGTGGCTGGCGTTTCCTTCACGCCGGAGGAGCGCGAGAGGATGGTCGACGATCTGAACGATCGCCTCGAGCAGTACGACGCGATCCGGGACCTCGACCTGCCCAACGCGCAGCCGCCCGCCACCGTCTTCGACCCCCGAGTGGGCGGTGCGTCGCTGCCGGAGGTCTCCAACCGCGAAGACGGCCTCGACCTCGTTCTGCCGCCTGCCGAGCGCCCCGCGTCGTCGACGGACCTGGCGTACGCGTCTATTCCTACGCTGGCGTCTCTCGTGCGGCGCGGGGAGGCGACGAGCGTCGAGCTCACCGACCTCTGCCTGCAGCGCCTGCGCGCCTACGACGACGAACTCAACGCCGTCATCACCTTCACGGAAGACCGGGCGATGGAAGCGGCGCGCCGGGCCGACCGGGAGATCGAGTCGGGCAACTGGCGGGGCCCCCTGCACGGCATCCCGTACGGCGCGAAAGATCTGCTCGCGGTTGAGGGCTACCCGACGACCTGGGGCGCGGAGCCGTACAAGGAGCAGACGATCGACGAGACGGCCGCAGTGGTCCAGAAGCTCGACAACGCCGGGGCCGTCCTGGTCGCGAAGCTGTCCCTCGGGGCGCTCGCCTGGGGCGACGTCTGGTTCGACGCCACGACGCGCAACCCGTGGAACCTCGACCAGGGATCGAGCGGCTCCTCCGCCGGGCCCGGATCGGCCGTAGCGGCCGGATGCGTGCCGTTCGCGATCGGGAGCGAGACGCTGGGCTCGATCGTCTCGCCGTCGACGCGCAACGGCGTCACCGGCCACCGGCCGACCTTCGGGGCCGTCTCCCGCCACGGCGCGATGGCGCTGTCGTGGACGATGGACAAGCTGGGTCCGATGACCCGCTCGGCCCTGGACGCCGCTCTCGTGTACGACGCGATTCGCGGCGGCGATGACCGGGACCCGGCGAGTGTGGACGTGCCGTTTGCGTTCGACCCGCAGTCGCCGCTGTCGGATCTGCGGGTCGGCTACGTCGAGAGCGCCTTCGGCGGCGACTACGACAACGCGGAGGCCGACCGCCGGGCCCTGGAGGTCGTGCGCGGACTCGGTATCGAGCCGGAGCCGGTCGAACTCCCGACGGATCTTCCGATCGCCGCCATGCTCAACATCCTCGAGGTCGAGGCTGCCAGCGCGTTCGACAAGCTCACGCGAACGGACGGCATCGACGAGATGGTGCGGCAGACGGAGGATGCCTGGCCGCACGTCTTCCGCACCGCGCGCATGGTGCCGGCCGTCGAGCACGTGCAGATGTCGCGCGCCCGGACGGAGCTGATGCGCCGGATGCACGCGGCGATGGACGGCATCGACGTGTTCGTAAGCCCGAGCTTCCAGGGCGGAACGCTCGGCATCACGAACCTGACCGGCCACCCGTGCGTCTGCGTCCCGAACGCGTTTCGGGACGTCGAGGACCAGCCCGCCTACCGGAAGCAGCCCGGCAGCATCTCATTCGTCGGCGCCCTCTACCGCGACGACGCCGCCCTCCGCCTCGCCCACGCCTTCCAGCAGGAAACCGACTTCCACACCCGCCGCCCGCCGATTCGGTAGGGTGGGGGCTGGGGATTGGGTATTGGGTACTGGGTACTCGGTATTGGGTACTCGGTATTGGGTACTCGGTATTGGGTACTCGGTA
>CAKZLV010000121.1 GCA_937127285.1 uncultured Bacteroidota bacterium | reverse complement strand
GCCGAAACGACGAGAAAGACCAGGGGCGACGAACCTGTCTTTCCTCCCGTTGGTATGAAGGAAGGATTCAGCTGTCAGCCCCTCCCGGTTCGAGCCGGTATTGCGGTCGGACGACGCTTCGTGCGGCAGACCGGGTGCGCCGGGGCCGTGCGGCGACCGCCGCGACCGATCTCGGTGGCGACGGGCTGGCAGTGCCGGCGCTGCTCTCGAATCTTCCCGACGAGGCCAACCGACGCTCATGATCTTCTCCAAAGCCTGCGAGTACGGACTTCGGGCAATGCTGTACCTGGCATTGCAGGATCCGGAGGGATACGTTTCCATTCGCACCGTGAGTGATGAGTTGGACATCTCGTTCCAGTTTCTCACCAAGACGCTGCAGAAGTTGAACGAGGCCGATCTCGTCGTGTCGAAGCGAGGCCCGGGAGGCGGCGTATCCCTGACGCGGGCGCCCGAGGAGATCTCCCTGTACGACGTGGTCGTCGCCATCGACGGAACCGGCCTGTTTGAGGAGTGCATCCTCGGGCTGCCGGGCTGCGGCGAGGCCGAACCGTGCCCGCTGCATGACCACTGGACGGAGGAGCGAAGCCACGTCGAGGAGATGTTTCGGCACACGAGCCTTTCGGAGGTGCCGGAGCAGCGCCTCTCGTCCGTGACGAGTCGATTCTCAACCGCCGAATCCTGAGCCTGCCTGCTCGCCCGGCTGCCCCGAAGCCGTCCCGGCCGGCCCGTCGGGCTCCACCCCCCGGTTCGCGAGGCCCCGGTTCGGAGGATTGTGTCACGGCTGCGTGCAGGCAGGGCGTCCGGATGCGGAGACGTCCGGAGGCGGAAGGATGCGGAGGGAGGCGTCAAAGGCGGAAATCCGTCCGGAGCCCACCGGTCACGCCGAAGAAGTCGCCCGCGGTGGCGGAGGCAAATGGACGCAGGCGCCAGCCCGGTGCGATCCGCAGCGCGGCGCGAACCCCGAGAACCCCCACCCGCTTGCGGTCCAGGATGTCGGTGGAACGAAAGTAGCGCCCCTCCAGAAACACCTGCACGCTGCGCCCGCGTCCGATGCGTCGCTGATACTGGGCCCGGAGGCGAGAGCGGGAGGGAACCAGTTGCTGCTGGACGGCGGGCGTCGGGGTGTCGGGCCCGACGACGAAGGCGCGGACCCGACTCTCCTCCCAGTTCTGGTACTGCGCCGCCAGGCGAAGGGCCGACTCGGCAGCCTCGTAGCCGAAGCGGAGCGTTACGGAGTACGAATTGCCCGGCCGGAGCCGGTCGACGCCGCCGGCGCGGGCGGTGCCGAAGCGCGCGTAGCGGGCGTCGAGAGAAAGGGAGGCGGCGCGGCTTACCCGGACGTCGGCTCCGCCGAAGAGTTCGAGTCCGTTGCCGGGGTCGTAAGTCCGGCTCGCGTCTGCGACCGGTTCGTAGCTGCCCAGGTACTGAAAGGCAGCGCCGGCCCCCACGACGACGCGGGAGGCGACGGGAACGGCGTAGGTGAGTCGCGGGACGACCGTCAGGCCGGCCCCGAAGCTCGGAACGCGAAAATCGAAGGTGCTTCGGCTCGTAGAGCGGACGGTGGCCAGCTGGCCCGGGGTCAGCTTCGTTTTCCCGACGGGGACCCCCACGTCCAGACGCCCGCTGATGCTTCCTGCACCCACCTCGCGGGCGTACAGCGCCCCGACGCGGGCGTCGTCGAGCCCGGTGATCGCGTCGCCGGTCTCGGAGGCGGCCCGGGCGGCCCGCCCCTGCGCCACCACCAGAACGCGATCGCCGAGCGGGAGGCTGAGGTCGATCTGGGTGGTCAGCTCCTGCGTTTGCTCCTCGCCGTCCTGGTACCACTGCCCGGTCGGGGTGATGCCGAGGCGAATCGGCCGGTCCTCGGCGGTGAGAAGCTGCGGCTGGGCGGAGGCGGGCGGGCCTCCCGATGCCGCCAGTCCCAGAAGCGCCATCCCCAGCACGATGAGAGCGACGAGGCGCCGCCGCGCAGCACCGATCGGGGCGGTACGAATCGGAGCAGGCAACGGAGGCGGAAAGACCCGTGAAACCGGAGACATGGCCAGAGCGCAGCGGTTCGAAGAGAGCAAAAAGGCGAAAGGCGACCGGACCCCGACCGACGTCACCGAGAGCGTTGTCCGTACCTCCCCGGCACCCGTCCCCGGACGCCCCGGCAGCAGCGGACGCTCGTCGGACGGATGCTCGTCGGACGGCCGGTTGCCGGACGGGCAGTTCTCGGACGGCCGGTTGCCGGACGGGCAGTTCTCGGAGGGCGGTTCCCGGAGGGGGTTCCCGGAAGGCGGTTCCTGGATGACGGTTAGCGGACGACGGTCATCTTTCCGGTGGCGGTAAAGGAGCCGGCTTCGAGGCGGTAGACGTACACGCCGCTGGCCACCGGTGCGCCGAAGGCATTGCGGCCGTTCCAGGTGACCGTTTGGGGGCCGGTCGTCTGCTGTTCACCGTCTACCAGGGTGCGGATGCGGCGGCCGAGGAGGTCGTAGACCACCAGCCGAACGCGGCTCGCCTCGCGGAGGGTGTAGGAGATGCGGGTCGACCGGTCGAACGGATTGGGAGCGTTGCCCTCCAGCCGGTAGGCGTAGGCCTGGAGCGGGATGCCGTCGTTTCGCCGCGCGGCGAACGACTCCGTCCCGGCGATGACCCGCAGGCGCCGCACCGGCCGCTCCGCCGTCAACGGCACCTGCACCGATCCGCCCTGGAGCGGCCGAAGACGACGATCGTCCAGATCGAGAACGTACAGCCGGAATCCGTCCGGGCGCGTCCCGTGCTCGTCCAGCGACACCGTCACGTCCTTCCGGGTGAAGAACCGCTCGCGGACCCGGGCGCCGACTTCTATGTCCCACGCATGTCCGGTTTCAGTTAGGGGCCGGAAGCTGGTGGCCCGAAAGCGGCCGGGGGCGTCCGGTTCAATGACGGACAGCCGGACGTAGTCGCCCACGGGGGGCGGTTCGGGAAGATCCTCCGGTCCGGCACCGGGCTGGGCGCCGGGAAGGAGGCCCACCCAGTTGTCGCGGTCGCGCAGCGTCCGGCCCTGCGCGTCGAGGGAGACGCGCGCCCGCATCTGCACCCGATACGACCGCGGGGGCGACGACTTGGACCCGGCCCGGGCGCCGGCCGCGATCGCGTCGAGCGATGGGGGGGAGCGGTCGGCCGGGGCGGGGGAGGCAGTCCGCACGGGAGGGACCCGGAGGGTGACCGGCCGGTCGGGGTTCGGGTTGAAGACGAAGTAGCCCTGCCAGGGCCGCAGTGTCCCCACGTCGAACCGGTAGCGCCGCCCCGTCCAGGCGACCGGTCTCCGGACCCGGTCGAGGGCGGCCCGAGCGGCCGAGTCGGGCAGGGCGGCGCGGGTGGTATCTACGATCGTCTGCCACGCGATCGGAAAGGGAAAGGGCACTCCAATCTGGTTCCAGCCCGGCTTTAGGGGAACCGAGACCGGCCCGTCCGGGTCGGGGGCGGTTCCGTTCCGGAGGCGAAGGCGCCGGTCGGTCTGCGTGATGTGCCAGAACGCCGTGCCGGGTGCGTCCAGCCGATCAATCTGCGGGAACTCCTGCGGGCGCACCCGCCGGAGCGGGCGGCTCTCCGTCGCCGGGTCGTCGAGGCTCGGCGGATGGCGGAAGGCGCGCCACTCCGATGCATCGTACGGCCCGAAGTTGTAGGATGCCGTCAAGACGGCCGCGAGGCTGGTGTCCGCCCGGACGGGTACGGAGTACATGCGGTACACCCGAGGGGCAACCGTGCCGCGCGAGCTCACGGACGGGAGGCGGGGGGCGATGCTTTGCACGCCGCGCTGCGGGGCGCCGGCCGGGGCCGTGATCCGAAGCGGCTCCGTTCCGGTCTCGTCGACCACCTCCACGAAGAACTGAGCACCCGCCCGGCTGAGGGCCGAGCCGGGAAGAGACACCGTGGCGGTCTGGCCGGACGCGTCGAAGGATTGCTCGAAGGACTGCCGCTCGAACGACGAGTCGCCGGTGCGCCGGTAGTGGAGAACGGCGCGAGAGGGAGACAGAGCGCTGGGAACGGACACCTGAATCGGAACCGACGAACCGACCACCGGGCGCTGGCTCCCCGACACGGAGGCTTGCAGAGCGAGGGCTGTGGCCGTTACGTCGACGACGAAGACGCCGGCCGTGCTGGTGAGGGTGATCGTGGCCGTCAAGGGGCCCGCGGTGCGCGCTTCCACCCGAACCGGCACCTCCGCCGTCGCGCCACTCGCGAACGTACGGTCGACGACCTCCTGCGGTATGGAGACGGAGGACGCGGCCGGGCCCGTCACGTCGGCCCCCGTGATCGAGACCGCCTCCGGAAGCGGGTTGCTGTATCCGAGCGACGCCTCCACGCTTTGCCCGACGGGGATTCGTCCGGCGTCGAGGGTGAACCGGGGCTCCGCGGTTCCTTGCAGCGGCACGGTTTCGGTTTCGAGCGCCGTCTCCACCTCCAACCGCGCCGACTGCGAGCCGGCCGGCGACGTCGGGGCGTAGGCAATCCGAAACGTCGTGTCCGCGCCGGCGGCCAGCGAGAACGGCCCGGCAGGCCCGCGGGCGAGGGAGAACGCACCCGGGTCCGCCCCGGCCAGAGCCACGCGGGTTATGCGGATCTCCGCGGCGTCGTTGTTGGTCAGGGTGAATGGGCGAGAGCGCCGGCTGTCGGCGCCCAGGGGGGCAAATGCCAGCGCGTCCGGGGCGGTGCTGAGGGGGTCCACCGTCGTCACGGTAGCCGGAGAGCTGGCCGCGGCCCCGATCGAACTGGTGGCTTTCAGAACGACCCGGTACTGCGTGTCGGCCTCCAACCCGGTGACGGTGGCCTGGACGGGCTGCGGGGTCGAGCCGGTGAGGGCCGTGCCCGCAGCGACCGTGCGAGTGCCTCCCGTGCCGTCGGTTCGCTCGACGGTGAACGAGGCGTCGGTCGCGGCGTCCAGCGGGGTGACCGTTCCGGTCAGCGTGGCCGCGGTGGCCGTGACCGCCGTGGCGCCGGTGAAGGAGGCGCGGGGCGCGTCGTCAACGGGCGTGACGTCGACGGTAAAGGACGTCGAGGCGGCGGACTGTCCGTCGGAGGTGGTGACGGTGAGCGTGGCGGTGCCGCTGGAGTCCGGCCGGGGAACGGCACGCAGCGTCCGCGACGGCCCGCTGCCCTCGATGGTGAGCCGGCGATCCGGCAGAAGGTCCGGAGCGTCAGAAGAGACCGAAAGACTCAGGGCGGCGGCGTCGGTTTCCACGTCGCGGATCGAGACGCTGATGGGTCCCGTGGCTCCATCTTCCGAGATCGTCTGATCCGGAATCGAACCAATCGTCGGCGCGTCGTTGACGGGCGAGACCGTCAGCTCGAACGAATCGGTCCGCACGTTCGCGTCCTCGTCCTCGACGGATACGGTGATCGTCGCGGTTCCCGTGGGACCGGCGCTGTTCGAGTCGGGGCGCGGCACGACCTCGATCCGCGCGATTCCATCGGTGTCCGGCCCCGTAACCGTGATATTGGCGTTCGGGACGAGATCCGGGTTGTCGGACGACGGAGAAGCGGCGAGGGAGGTATCCTCCGCGTCCGATACGGTGAACGTGAGCTCGCCGGTCGTTCCGTCTTCGTCGATTGTCTGGTCTCCGGGAAAACCAGAGATCGAGGGGGTACTGCCCCCGTTACGGAACACGGACACCTGATCCGGGCCCTGCGACGCATAGATGGGATCCAGGTCGCCGTCCGCATCGAGGTCGGCCGCGTGAGCGTCTGCACGCGTCGCCGGCGACGCAGAGATCGGATCCTGTAGGGTGAACCCGCTGCCCTCGTTGGCAAGCCAGACCGTCTCGCCCGTCCCCTCATTGGCCGTCAGCAGATCCGGACGTGCGTCGCCGTTCAGATCGGCCGCGTGGACGGTGCGGACCGGCCCGAGCCCGGCTTGAACAAACGGCGTGGCGGCGAGGGATCCGCCTTCGTTTGGAAGAATCAGAACCGATCCGCCTCCGCTCACCGCCACGGCAACCCCGGGAGCGCCGTTGGTGTTGAAATCCGCGACCGTCAGATCGATCGCGTTCGTCAGATCGCTCAAGACTACCTGACCCGTGTCGAAGCTACCGCTCCCCGCGTTGGGAATGAGCGTTACGCGCCCCCCACTGCCGTGCTCGGCCACCAGAAGGTCGAGGAGCCCGTCGCGGTCCACATCCGCCAGCTCGATGGCGCGCGGGTCGTTGAGCGTGGCGAGTGTTGAGTGGACGAAGCTGGAGCTGTTGGTTTCGTTCAGGTGGAGCACCACCCGTCCGTTGTCCTGCGAGACGGAGACGAGGTCGACATCGCCGTCCCCGTCGAGGTCACCCGCTGCGATATCGCGGACATCGTCCACGTAGGTGCTCCCGACGATGTCCTGCCCGCCGAAGCTGCTGTTTCCCTGATTGGGAAAGACTCGAATCTTATCGTCGCCGTCGCTGCTGGCGATGTTGGCACCGGCCGCGGCGATGATGTCCAGATCCCCGTCCCCCGGAGCGTTACCGTCCTGGTCGTCGACGACGTCGGCCAGCAGCACGGCCCGCGGATAGTTGAATCCCGACGTGACGGTGTTCTTCGTGCCGGATCCGTCGTTCGGAAACCAGGCCACGGTTCCGTTTTGGAGAAACCCCGCCAGGACATCCAGGCTCCCGTCGCCGTCGATATCGCCGACGTCGAGCGTGTGGGGAGACGACTGGTTGTCCGTGTCCGAAAACAGGCCCTCGCCCGCCAACAACGTGCCGGGCCCGCCGGTGACGACCGTGAACAGCTCCGACCCTTCGAGCGGCCCGCCGCTGCTGCGCTGCAGCTCCACGGGGGCGGGTCCGCCCGGCGTGCTCGGGACCTCGACGAGAATCCGGTCTGGGCTCGCATCGTCGACGATCGAGGCGACCTGTCCGCCGATGGTCACGGCGTCGAGCGATCCGGTGAGGCCGGGACCGTAGAGCCGGAGGACCTGTCCCGGTGAAGCGGCGTCGGGCCGGACGTCGAAAACCTGGGCCTGCGCCGGGAGAGGGGCGACGAGCAACAGGAGGACGAGCAGCCCGGCGAGTCGGCACATGACGCGCCCGGACGCGGGCAGGGAGCAAAGACGCGGTGCGATACGAGCAACCATAGGCGAAACGGGGAGAGCGATCGAAGAATCCGGCCGGTGGCGGGGAAGCCAGCGGAGAAGGTCAGGTCCTTACGATCCGCCGACGGACGAAGGAGCCGACGGCGCCGGGGGCGGGAGCGGGAGGGCGTCTTCGAGCACGAAGATCGGCCGGAGGAGGACCCGGCGGCGGGTTCCGGGGAGCGACCCGCGGCGCAGGCCCATCATGCTCCGCATTCGGCGGTTGACGAGGCGGCGGCCGGCGGAAGATTGCCGGGCCGGGACGGCAGCATTGACCGCCTTCGCCGTCGGGCCGGCGGCCGCCACCAGACCCGACGTGCGGTCGGCGCCGCGAGCGGCCTCCTGAAAGCCGGCGTCGAGCGACTGCGCCCGTTGGAACTGCTCCTGGGCGGCGCCGAAGTTGCCGCGGTCCTCTTCCAGGAGGCCCCGGCTGTAGGCGAGGAACGCCTGCAGGTCCCGCGTCGGCACCGTCTCGATGGCGTCGCGCTCCCGGGGAGTGAGGTCGATCCCGAGGGAGCGGACGAGGTCGAAGACAAGGGCCGTCTGCAGGCGAAACAGCTGGCTCAGATCTGCCTGCTCGTTGGTGAGCGACCGCACGCTGCCGCCGTCCGCCACCGAGGCGAGGTCGAGGGTGAGTTGGATCCGGTTGTCGTCGGTGACGAAGTAGGATCCGCCGACGAGGCGGCCGGCGCCGAGCAGTTTTCCGATGTCCGGCGCCGTCGACGGATCGACGTACCGGCTCTGGGCGAGCTTCAGCTCGTCGAGGAGCGCCTGCAGGCGAACGCGTTCGACGACGCGGAGGCGCTCGACCTTGGCGAGGTCCGCCGTCATCATCTCCGCCAGGCCGCGGCCCAGCGGCTGGTAGCGGTCGGCCGTTCCGTTGTACTGAAGGGGCAGGACGGCGACGGCGTCCGACGCGATGCGGTCGGTGGGGAGGGACCGCTCCTGCGCGACGAGATCGCGGATCTGCTGCCGGGCGTCCTGCCGCACCAGCCACTCGTAGCGGCCGCGCATCAGCGACCGGTAGCGGGAGTCCTCCGGGACCTCGTCGAATCGCTGAAAGAGGCGGAGGGCCGCCTTGCGTTTGCCGACGCGCTCGCTGGCGAGCCCGAGGAAGAACATCGTCTTGGGGTCGGTCGGGACGCGGCTGTACGCCGTCTTGAGACGGTCGTACGCTTTGGAGGGCTGTCCGGTGCGGACGTAGATCGCCCCGAGCTCTCGGAGCGCCTGCGCGTCGCCGGGATCGTTGGTCAGCCGCTCTTTCAGCCGGCGGGTCTCCTCCCGGTAGGCAGACGGGTCCTCGTTCATCGAGAGGGAGGAGGACGAGCAGCCCGTCCAGAAAACCGCGGCGATCAGGACGGCCCATACGGCGAGGCGGCCGGCCAGGCGGCCGGCGGTTCCCGGCGACCCGAAGAGGGGGGGACAGAAGGAGGCGGAGCGTCCCGGGAGGGAACGTTCGGAAACGAACCGGGGACGGGGCGGCATGGGGAAGAGAGGTCGAGAAAAGGCCAGGAAGAACCGAACCGAGGCGGGCGGATCCCGAGGCGCCGGCGCACGCCATTCCAGGACGGCCGCGGTCCCGTTCCTGTGCGCAATTCTCGTACCATATTCAACCAGAGCCGGGAGCGGTTGCGCACCCGGCTCGGGAGCGGGTCCTATCCGTGTTTGACCTGCTCCATCGCATCCACGGCGAGGGCGTCGGCGAGGTTGTTCAGTTCGTTGTCGGCATGGCCTTTCACCCAGATCCAGGACACGTCGTGCCGCTCGTCCTGCTCAACGAGCGCCTTCCAGAGCTCCTGGTTCTCGACCGGCTTGTTTGACGACGTCTTCCAGCCGTTGCTCTGCCAGTTGTCGATCCAGCCGTCGTTGAAGGCCCGGGAGACGTAGGCGCTGTCCGTGTGCAGCTTCACGGTGGCCGGCTCGTCCAGCGACCGCAGGGCCTCGAGGGCGGCGGTCAGCTCCATCCGGTTGTTGGTGGTGTGGGCCTCGTTTCCGGTCAGCTGCTCCGTGGTCTCCCCCATGACGATGGCCGCCCAGCCGCCGGGGCCCGGGTTGCCGCTGCAGGAGCCATCGGTGTAGATCGTCACGACGTCGTCGGGCATGATTGCGAAAGCGGTTGGATGGAGGGGAGACGATGCTGGGCCCAAATCTACAACGCAGGGGACGGGGTTCACAACCGGACGTACGAATTTCCGACAGAGAGCCGCGTGCAGGCCGGTTGCGGAGACGGATCACCGGGATTCCCCAGTGGGTATCACGCGTATGAATGAATCCTTCCCGCACAACTCCGCTCGAGGCAGCGCCTCGCCATGAAGTTCGTTGACCAGGTTGACATCAAGATTCGAAGTGGCGACGGGGGACGAGGAATCGTTTCCTGGCGGCGGGAGAAGTACGAGCCCAAGGGCGGCCCGGCCGGCGGCGACGGGGGGCACGGCGGGTCCGTCTACCTGGAGGCCGACGAGAACCTCTATACGTTGATGGACTTCCGCTACAACAAGCACCACGAAGCCGGCGACGGGCGGCCGGGGCAGAAGTTTAACAAAACCGGGGCCGACGGCGACGACGTCGTCCTGCGCGTGCCGCCGGGAACGGTGGCCCGAGACAAGAGCACCGGCGAGGTGCTGGCCGACGTCACGGAGGCCGGCGAGCGCGTGTGCATCGCCGAGGGCGGACGGGGAGGACGCGGAAACACGTTCTTCAAGTCCAGCACCAACCAGGCCCCCCGTCACGCCCAGCCGGGAGAATCCGGCGAAGAGCGCATCGTCACGCTGGAGCTGAAGCTGCTGGCCGACGTCGGCCTCGTCGGGTTTCCGAACGCCGGCAAGAGCACGCTCGTCTCGTCCCTCTCGGCCGCCGAGCCGGCTGTGGCGGAGTATCCGTTTACGACGCTGAACCCCCAGCTCGGGATGGTCTACGTGAACGACTTTCAGTCCTTCGTCATGGCGGATCTTCCCGGCATCATTGAAGATGCCCACACGGGAAAGGGGCTCGGACTTCGCTTCCTCCGCCACATCGAGCGGACGGACGTCCTGCTGCTGGTGATTCCGGTGACGGCCAAGGACCTTGCCGCGGAGTACCACCAGCTCCTCCGCGAACTGGAGGCGTACAAATCGTCTCTTCTTGAGAAGCCGCGGCTCGTGGCGCTCTCGAAAATCGACGTTCTGGCGCCGGACGAACGGGCCCTGCTGCCGGACGTGGTTGCCGACGGCTTCCCGCCAGACGTCGAGCTTCTACCGATCAGCGCCGTCGCCCAGATCGGGCTGGACCGTCTGAAACAGCGCCTCTTCGACGAGGTGCAGGCGGTCGGTGAGGAGGCGACGACCGGTTTCCGGTCGTAAAACGGCCGGTTGCGACGACCCATTGGAGTCTTCCGTCAGCGAACAGCATGATCGAAACCCGGACCGGAGATCTTTTCGAGGCCGACGTCGAGGCGCTCGTCAACTCGGTACACTGCGCCGGGGTGATGGGGCGCGGGCTTGCGCGGCAGTTCAAGGAGCGCTTTCCGGAGAACCTCCGGGCGTACAAAGAGGCCTGCCGGGCCGACGATCTCGCGCCCGGGCGGGTCCTGGTTCACGATCGCGGGGGGCTGTTCTACGACCCGCAGGAATCGGACGGTCCGCGGTATATTCTGAACGTGGCGACGATCGACCACTGGAAGGACCGGGCCCGCCTTGCTGACGTGCAGGACGGGATCCGGTCGGCGGCGCGGGAAGTCGAGCAGCGCGGCATCCGGTCGGTCGCCATTCCGGCGATCGGCTGCGGCTACGGCGGGCTGGCCTGGGCGGACGTGGAGGGGGCGATCCGGGAGGCGTTCGGCTCGCTGGGCGACTGCCGCACGGTGCTCTTCCCGCCGTCCGACAGCGAAGAGCCCCCGGCGCGCGGATCCGACACACGAAAAACCCGCTCCAGCGACCGCTGAAGCGGGTTCGGTCGAGACGCGACGTCGGTGGCGTGGGAGGGATTTGAACCCTCGACCTCCGGGTTATGAATCCGACGCTCTAACCATCTGAGCTACCACGCCCGATCTGATGGTACAGGCCCAGCCGGCGTTTGCAGGCTGGACCGACGGTTTATATGATGGCCATCCGCCTGCTTGTTTCCATCCCCCCATGAAGAACCCGGCAAGGGGGCATCCGCCGCATCGCACACCGATCTTCCGCGCACCCCATCCCGATGTCGACGCCCATGCCCCCGAGCGGCCGTCCCCCGAGCATCCACTGGGGGGCGGTATGGACGACCGGCCTCTTTCTTCTCGTCCTGGTCCTCTTCCTCCTGGCGCTGCGCCAATGGGTGCTGGGCGGCAGCATGCTGGGATTAACGCTGGGACTCGGCCTGTTGGTGGCGGGGCAACATCGAGAAAACGAGGGGCGGGGGGGACGCCGATACCGGCTGGCGGGTCTCACCATTCTTGTGGGCATCGGGGTTGCGTTCTTCCTCTCCTTTCTCTGGCGCGCGTGATTTCGTGGCACGCGCGATCTCCGGCGCGCCGGAGCCACCGTGCTGCGGAACCGTGTCGCGGAACCCCGCTGCGGAACCGTGCTGCGGGACCTGCGCTGTGGAACCCGTGCCGCCCTGCCCACCCCGCCGGTCCTCCAGACCCCCCTCCAGAAACCCAGTCCCCGGCCGGGCATTGGATCCCCGCACCCCATCGCGCCGTCCCCACCGCGCTGTCCCTACCGGACCGTCCCGACCGGACCGCTCCGCGGGTCGGGGCGGGGCTGGGGCTGGAGACCGCCGGGGTGGGTGGGGCCGAATCGGGGATCGCCGCCGAACGGCCGCCGCGCTCCTTTCGCTGCCCTTTCTCTGTCGACCGATGCCGGGTATGAGCACGCAGGCTGCAGCGCGGGATGTTCGCAGAGTCCGAGCGGGGACGCCGGGCAGAGGCCTCGCCGCCGCCGTCCTGCTGGCGTTGCTCCTTCCGGCCTGTGGAGATACGGGGTTCGTCGGCCGTCGGGTCGATAACTTCACGGCCTTCTACAACACGTTCCACAACGCGACCGTCGCCTACGACAAGGGCGTCGAGCAGATCAGCGACCGCGAGCGACCGGTGGACCGGTCCGTGTACCTGTCTCTCTTCCTTCAGCCTCCCGAGGGCGGGTCGACGGCGGAGTCGTTCGAGAAGGCCATCAACAAAAGCGCCGACGTCCTTCGGGAGCACCCCACGTCGAAGTGGGTCGACGACGCTCTGCTCTTGATCGGCAAGGCGTACTACTTCCAGGGCAACGACGTCGGCGCCGAGCAAAAATTCCGGGAGGTCATCGACCTCGAATCGTCCAGGGAGGGAGAAGCGCGGTTCTGGCTGGCCCGCACGCTCGTCACCTCCGGGCAGTTCGACGAAGCGTCGGAGCAGCTCAACGCCAGTCTGGCCGACGAGGAGAACGACTTCGGCACGTGGACGGACCGGATGCGCCTGGCCCGTGCCGGCTTGTTCGTGCGGCAGGAGCGGTGGGCGGAGGCGGGTCAGGCCCTGCAACGCGGCCTCGACGGCGATCTGCCGGACGAGCTGGAGGCGCGCGCGGCCTACCTGTTGGGGCAGGTGCGGGAGACGGAAGGCCGCTACCGCGAGGCCGTCGCGGCCTACGAGCGGGCCCGCGGGGCGGCGTCGCGATATGAACTCGCCTTCGCGTCCGAGATGAACGCGATCCGCACGCTCGGCCTGGCCGGCGAGCCGGCGTCGGCTCTCGACCGGCTCCGCGACGCCGAGGGTGACAACAAGAATTACGACAAGCGCTTCGACATTCGGGTGCTCAAAGGCCGCCTTCAGCACCGGGCCGGCCGGCCAAAGGAGGCGAAGCGAACCCTACGCGGGATCCTCTACGGCGACGAAACCCCACGGGGCACGGTGACTGGGCGCGCCCACCACGCCCTCGGCGTCCTCTACCGCGATGGGTTCACCGACTTCTCCACGGCGGCGGCGCACTTCGACACGGCCGCCACCACGCTGCAGCCGCCCGCCGAGAACCGAGACCGCCGGCGGAGCCCGGCCGCCGTCACCGACAGCCGCGACCTGGCCGACCGGTACGGCACCCTGGCCGAGACGGCGCAGACCGTCGCGCGGCTGGACTCGCTCATCCGCCTCGGCGAACTGCCCGACGAGGAGTTTCGTGCGTTCGTGGCGGAGCTGCGCGCCCAGCGGCGTGCCGAGCAGGAAGCGGCGGCGCGCACCCGGCAGGAGCAGGCCGTGGCCGACCGCTTCCGCTCGCGCGGGGCCCAGTTCCAGGACGCCAACCGCCGGGGCGGCGGCTTTGCGCAAACCCAGGCGGCCGCCACCCAGTCGTCGGAGTCTGGTTTCCTCTTTCATCAAAACGCCGCACGGGTTCAGGAAGGCAAGCGGAGCTTCGAGCGGACGTGGGGACGGCGGCCGCTCGTTGACAACTGGCGCCGGATTGAAGCCATCCGCGGCCAACAAGACGAGTCGACCCCCGCGGCCGAGACGCAGCCGTCCCCTCGCTCGCAGCCTCGACCGGACGCCGCGACGCCGGCGGCCGGCATCGACGTCTCCGCCGTCCCCCGCACCCCGGAGCAGGTGGCAGAGGCCCGGACGAAGCGCGCCCGCGCTCGCTACGAGTTGGGCAATGCCCTGTTTCTGGCGGCCAACCGCCCCGACTCGGCCGCCACCTGGTACCAGACGATCCTGGAAGAATCCGGAGAAACCGACGTCGCCCGGCAGGCGCTCTACGCACTGGCCGAGGTGCGCCGCGCCCAGGGCCGCACCGGCGAGGCCCGACGCCTCTACCGACGCCTGCTGGACTGGTACCCCGACAGCCGCTTTGCCGAACGGGCGCGAAGCCGCCTCGGCGAGTCGGCCTCCCGCACCGCGCAGGTGGATTCGACCGCCCGGGCGAAAGCAGCCTACCGGCGCGCCTACCGCGACTGGTCGGCCGGACGCCTCGATGCCGCCCTCGCGGCCATGGCGGAGACGGCACGGGATCACCCGCAGGCGCCGGCCGCCCCGAAAGCGCTCCTCGCCAGCGCCATGATTTATCTCGAACAGAGGCGCGACGGATCGTCGGACCTCCGCCCCGATCGACTGCTCGCCCTCGCGTCTGCCCTCCGCCCCGCCGACGATTCAACCGGCAGCACCCCGCCACCCGCCCCCGGCGTGGCCGGCCCGGGGGCGGACGAGGCGGATGCCCGAACCGATGCGTCACCGGGCGGCGTCTCGCCGACGAACGCGTCGGCTCCGAACCCGGCATCCACCGCGCGCGACGGCGACCGGCAGCGACCTCCGGAAGAGGCAGCGCCGGAAGAGGCAGCGACTCGGTCCGGGTCGTCCGGCGACCGATCCCTGCCGGTTCGTCCCGTTCGGGCTGGAGAAGACGAGCCCGATCCCGACCCCACCACCGCACCGCCGACGGTGGATTCGGTCCGTACGGCTGACCCCGGCTCCGCCCGCCCCACCGCCCCGCCCGCCGATTCTTCTGCTGCCGATTCCGCTGCTACCGATTCCGCTGCTACCGATTCCGCTGCTGCCGATTCCGCTGCTGCCACTGCTGCCGGACGCGTCGATCCGATTGCGGCCGACTCGGCCGCTGCCGACTCCTCCCGCTCGCTGTCCTCCACCGCGCAGAGCGATGAACTGGAACCGGTTCGGGCGGTGCTTCGCGTGATCGCGGCCCGCTATGCCGAGACGCCCCAGGCCGAGCGGGCGCGAGCGATGCTGGCTGCGATGCAGCCCGCACCTCCCTCCGACGCCGCTCCGGCCGATACTGCCTCTGCACCCGCTGCTCGCTCCACCCCC
>CAKZLV010000120.1 GCA_937127285.1 uncultured Bacteroidota bacterium | reverse complement strand
CAACGGGTCTATTCTTCCGGCAGGACGACAGAATCGATCACGTGAATGATGCCGTTGCCCGTCTCAATGTCCGTCTGGATTACCTTCGCATCCCCGAGGAATACGTCATCCCCCTGCTTGCGAACGGGGATCTCGTTTCCGAACATCGGCCGCATCGCCTTGCGGCGCTGGACGTCGGCGGCATCAACCCGGCCGCGGATGAGGTGGTGCTTCAGAATGTGCTGGAGCCGCTTCCGGCTTTCGGGCTTCAGCAGTTCGTCGATCGTTTCCTGGCCGACCTTCTCGAAGGCGTCGTCCGTCGGGGCAAAGACCGTGAACGGTCCTTTGTCTTTCAGGGTGCTGGTGAGGTCGGCCGCCTTCACGGCGGTGAGCAGCGTGGAAAACGTACCGGCGGCTTGGGCCGCCTCGACGATGTTTTTGGCTTTTACTGCGCCTTTTTTGGCCATGGTCTCAGTTGAGGAAGAAGTGCGGTAGGTGGATGGAGAGTCGGGGCCGTGCCGGTGGAGACGATGCGTCTCCGGGAACCGGTTACCAGCACGCCGCCCGGATCACCGGATCCAACCCCGCCCGCCTCCCCCCGTTTCTGTGCGGCCGTCGCCCGGCCACCTTGTTGCAGACGCTACCACCCGGCGTCCTCGCTGACGGTCTCTGCAGCCTCCCTCCTTGAATCGGTGCGCAGCACTTCAAACCCGGCGGTGATGTCGAGGACCTCCTCGGTGATGGCGCGCTGCCGCCGTCGATGATGGGTTTGCTCCAGCATGTCGAGGCGCTCCTCGACGTTCGTTTCCGCCCGCTGCATGGCCGCGAGGCGATGGGCGTGCTCGCCGGCCAGCGACTCAGCAAACGCGCGGTAGATGAAGAGAAGCAGTGGTGCGGCAGTGAGAGTACGTGCTCCACCGGACAGGCGGAATGGGGGGAAATTCCGACATCCTATGTGGGCGTTCGCCACCGTGCCTCGCCGGTCGCTCCCGCCCGCCCGCCGGCAGGAAGGCGTCGCCGGGGCCACCGACCTCCCTCCGGCCAAAGCGCCGGGCCTTCACGGCTCTTCTCGCACTCTACGTACGTGCAGAGGCGGGAGTCGGGCGGCTTCGGATTACGAGCTGATCGACTCCACCCGTTCGGCAATCCCTATGGCACCGTGATGCGGGCCGGTTTCGGCGGTGACGGTGACCCGATCGCCCGACACGTCGACGGACCAGCGTTCACGGTCGTCATCCGGGGCCCCTTCGTCTTTCAAGATGAGCGTCGAGCCGTCGATCTGGAGAATGGGATGCCGGGCCACGTGGCGGTCGCCGTCCGGGTCTTTGATCACGTCCCAGCTCTGCCGGGAGGCCCGGTAATAGGTCGGTACGTCCGGCGCCTCTCCCCCGTAACGGAGAACCCGCCAGGTTCCGGTCCAGTCGGGGGCATCGGCAGAGTCGGGACGGGAAGAGGGCGTGTTGGAGGCAGAGTCGGTCATAAAAGCGCGGCACGGATCGGTGAAGAAGGACGAGTGGGACGTAGGCAGACGCGCACGGGGCGCCGCGGCGGGACGCCGGCCTGCGCAGGTGCTCTGTGTCGGGGGACCGTGTGTAGGGGTACCGTGTGTAGAGGTGTGTAGGGGTGGCGTATGTGCACTCGGCATGCGGTCGGACGTCGAGGCGTCCTCACCCGGGTGCGAATGCGTCGCCGGCCTCGGTGCTGCGGGCCGGGCCGGCGGGCCGTCATCGAGGCGCTGGAAGACCCGGTTGAGGTCGGCCTCCCAGATCGCGCCGGTTTGGATTGCCGCGGCCAGATCGGCGCGGACGTAGCGCCACATCTCCGTCGGACGCAGCAGGTCCCGGTCGTCGAGATCGCCGTGCTCGTCCAGGTAGGTTTCGAGTTCGTTTGCCTTCGACTGGTAGAACCCCTTCGTCCGGTCGTCGGTTCGTTCGCGGAGGATTTCGAGGAGCGCCTCGCCGTCGCCGTTGCGTTCGCCGGCAATCTCGGACAGGGCGTCGTCAATGGGCACGCGGGACGGGCGACGACCGGCCGGTGCACATCGCCTGTACACAAAATGCGAAACGCAGGACCCTTCATCGGCGAAAGCGTCGGGGGAGAGATGCGCAAGCCATGCGGTCGAGAGAACGGCGGGGCGGACGGGAAGACGGGCTTCCAGCCGAAAAAAGCGCCTCCAGCTGAAAAAGACGTAGGAAACCGGCGTCTGCGGCACGGCTCGTCGGCCCGACTCTACGACGCGGCCGGGGTTGCCCGCTGCCGTTCCGGGGCCGTCCGGGCGAAGTACCGGTCGAGGCGATTTCCCCCGTCGGCCTGGTCCCACTCCTTGAGGATGCGCACGATGGCGTCGTGCGGCTCCATGTGGAAGTAGTTCTCGCCCAACTGGTCGTGGACGGGGGACCGGCGAATGATTTCTCGGACCGGACCGATGAGTCCTGTAAAATGCAACTCGACGCCCTCGTCGTCCAGAGCGGCAATCATCGTTGTCAGCGCCTCGATGGCGGTCGTATCCAGGTCGTTGATGCTCGTCCCGTCGACCACGACGACCCGTACGTCTCGGCCCGTGGATTTGTCGAGGATGAAGTTGCGAAAGTAGCGGGCGTTGGCGAACGAAAAGGCTGCATCTACGCGCAACACGAGGATGTCGTCGATGCGGTAGGTGGGGTCGAAGCGCTGGCGATCCCGAAAAAGGCGCGTGCCCGGTACGTGGGCGAGCTCTGCCACATTGGGGCGCGACATCCGGTGCATCACGAGGAGGAGGCTGGCCCCGATTCCGAGGAGGATGCCTTCCTGAATCCCGATCCCGAGCACGGCGCCGGCGGTGAGCAGCGCGAGGGCGCCGTCGCGCCGGCGCGCCTGAAACAGCTCGCGAATCTCGCCGACGTCAATCAGCCCGAACCCGGACACCATGATGATCGATGCCAGAACCGGAATCGGCAGGTAGTAGAACAGGGGGGTGAGAAAGAGGATGGTGAGGGCAATGATCGCCGCGGCGAACCAGTTCGACAGGGCGGTCCGGGCTCCCGTCTGGTCGTTGACCGCCGACCGAGAGAAGCTCCCGGAACTGGGAATCGCGGAAAAGAAGGACCCGACGAGGTTCCCGGCGCCGACGCCGACCAGCTCCCGGTTCGGGCTGATCTCGTAGTCGTTTCGCTTGGCGAAAATCCGGCCCAGGGAGACGTCCTTCATAAACTGCACGAGCGCAAGGGTGAACGCAGCCGGAAGCAGCGACCGGACGTCCTGAAAACCGACGTCCGGCGTGGTGGGGGCAGGAAGGCCCTGCGGAATGTCGCCGATGACGGCGACGCCCTGCTCGTGGAGGTCGAGGCCGACGACGGCGAGGATGGAAAGCACAACCACGACGAGCGGCTCGGGCAGCCGGGGCGCCACCTTCGGCAGGCCGACCAGGAGCGCGATGCCGGACGCGCCGACGAGAACCGACAGAAGGTGGGCGTCTCCCGCGCGGTGCGCCGCCTCCCACAGGATCCAGTGGACGGACTGCGAGCTGCCCAGGTCAACGCCCATTAGGTTGCCGAGCTGACTGAACCCAATAATCAGGGCCGCCGCCGACGTCAGCCCGGTGATGACGGGCCGGGACAAAAGGTTGGCCATGAAGCCGAGGCGGGCCGCGCCCATCGCGATCTGTACCACACCCAGCAGCCCGGTCAGCACGATCGCCAGGGTCACGTACCGATCCGTTCCCGGCGTCGCGAGCGCGCCCACCCCGGCGGAGACGATCACCATGTCGATCGCCACGGGCCCGATGGCCAGTTGCTTCGAGCTGCCAAAAAACGGGTAGACGACCAGCGGGACAAGCGACGCGTAGAGACCGTACACGGGGGGCATCCCGGCGATGACGGCATACGCCATCGCCTGCGGGATGAGCATCACCCCGACGGTGCAACCCGCCACGGCATCCCGGTAAAGCGCGCTTCGGTCGTACTGCGAGATCCACGACGTGATGTAGACGGCGTCGCGAATCCCCTCCCGAATGGACTGGAGCATACTGGAACGGCCGGTTCCGCAGAGGCAGCGCGGCACGACGAATCGGCCGGACATCGTTTGGTTCATCCACGTTCGTAAAGATCCCGTCCCCTTCCCGGCGCTCCTTCTACCGCTACCCTCCGTCCATTGCCCTTCCGTCATTTCTCTTCCACCTTCCCTGCCGCGGCCTCTGCCACGGCTTTTGCTACGCCCTTTGCTCCGGCCTCTCCCCCGTTCCCCCCAGCGACTACCCGTGCATCGACTGCTCCGGACGCGCATCGTCCGCGCAGAGGGCTTCGTCGTTCCTGCACCGGTCGCTGCACGCGTCGCTCGCCCGTTCTCCTGCTTCGTCCCGATGGTTTGCATGATGGAGGTTTCCCCGATGAATGACGCTGCCCGGCTCGCCGCACCGTCGGACCGGTGCACCGCCCCCGACTCCCAGCTGCCGGTTCTTCGGACCATGCCGGCTCTCGTTCTTCTCGCCGCCGCCCTCTTCGGGCTGGCGGCGGGAGCCGGCGCAGCGCCGGCGCACCCCGCTGCGGAGAGCCCGTTCGCGAACGCGGACACGACCTGCGCGGTCGTTGCGGACGGATTCGAGCGACGCACCCCGGATACGCTCACGGCCCCGCACGACCTCACCACCGCCGCCCCCGCCGTGGCGGGGAGCCGGTCGGTGCACGTCGTCGTGGAGATCCCGGCCGGCACGTCCGAGAAGTGGGAGGTGACCGCAGACGGGCGCCACCTCGCGATCGAACGGGTCGACGGCCGGCGGCGGCGCATCCGCTACCTCCCCTACCCAACCAACTACGGGTTCATTCCCGCAACGCGCTCGGACCCGACAACCGGAGGCGATGGCGACCCCATCGACGTCATCTTGATTGGACCGGCGCGCCCCTGCGGCGCCCTCGTGCAAGCCCGCGTGGTCGGCATGCTGCGGCTTCGGGACGACGGTGAACGGGACGACAAGATTCTGGCCGTCTCGCCCGACGCCCCCGTCGACGCGAGCGGGGGCGTCGCCGGTCTCCGTAACCGGTATCCCGGCATGCTGCAGATTCTCGAAACCTGGTTCACGCACTACGAGGGTCCGGGCAACGAATCGAGGGGAATCGCCGGGGCGTCAGAGGCATGGTCGACCGTCCACGACGCCGCCCGATCGCTCGAAGGATCCTCTCCGGCAGACCGCTGATCTCCCCCGACGCCCCCACAGCACCGACCGGCATGCCGATCGGAGGCCGACGTCTTGCGACGGCCGATGGAGTCTCGTGGCGACGGCCGGCGGTATGTACACGGCGGGTCCATCGGTACGGGAGGAGGTCAAGATGACCGGCCGGGTTTTCCCATTCGCAGCCGGGAAGGCGGACTCTCTCCGGCAATCGACGACAGCCGGTTCGTTCGACCGCGTACTCGCCCCTGCGGAGAAATCGGGGTCTCCTCTGAGTGGCCGCCGCCGGCACGACACGCACCGATCTGTACCGCTTTTCCAGAACCTGCGGCCTTCCATTTGCCTGTAATAGACCCGACGTCCCGAAACCGACATTTCAAGGCCGACGTCGTCGTCTTCGCCTGCGTCTTCACTTCTTGGTCTACAGGTTGCCCAATGCCCCGATTCGACTCAGCGTCTTCGTCCGCTGACGCCGCCTCCCGCGAAGGAAAGCGGGACCTGGCAGTTAGCCTGCCGGCTGAGCAGGTCGAATGGCTGCACTCGCTCGCCGACCGTCAGGACCTGCCGCTCGACCGCGTCGTGCAGAACCTCCTGCAGGTCTGCCGGACGGCCGCGCTGTCGGCCCGGTCGCCGTCGGCCGGTTCGTCGCGCACCGCCCCCTCCTCGTCCTCGCCGGCATCGGACGGACCCGACGCCCGCACCTCGACGGACTCTTGACCGGGCGTCGAAAGCGGGTGTCGATAGCGAGTGTCGACAGCGGGTGGGGCCGTACCTGGGCATCGGGATCCTTCCCGTCGTACGGGGCCGGATTCGCCAGATGTCCATGGCATTCGTCGTCCGCGTGTCCGATTCTGTGTCTGTATCTTCCACGCCATCCTTCCCCCTGTCCCTCTCCTGCCGTGCGCTTTTCTCTGTCTCTCGGAGCCGCGCTCTCGGCGGCTCTGCTTCTCCTCGCAGCCTGCACCAATTCGACCGGGCGCGTGTCGGACGCCCTCCCGGCGGCAACCGCCTCCGACTCTGTTCTTACCCGCATTGCGTTCGGGTCCTGCAACCATCAGGACCGGGACCAGCCGCTCTGGCCCGTCATCGAAGCGGCAGATCCGGACCTTTGGGTCTGGCTCGGTGATAACATCTATGCGGACACCGAAAACATGGCGGGGATGGATTCGATGTATGCCCGGCAGCGCCGCGTCCCCGGCTACCGGGCACTGCGTAGCCGGGTCCCGGTCATCGGCACGTGGGACGATCACGACTACGGCGCAAACGACGCGGGGCGAACCTTTCCCCGGCGCGACAGCAGTCAGGCCCTCTTTCTCGACTTCTTCGAGGTTCCGCAAGACGATCCGCGTCGGGATCGGGCCGGTGTCTACAGCGCTCACGTGTTCGGCCCACCGGGGCGGCGGGTGAAGGTGCTGCTTCTGGATACCCGCTACCACCGCGATCCCATCACGCGCGACCCGATCTCCGAGCAGCGCTACTATCCGAATCCGGACGGGGACATCCTCGGGGACGCTCAGTGGGCGTGGCTGGAGCGGCATCTGCGGTCCAGCGACGCCCAGATCCACCTGATCGGGACGAGCATTCAGGCGCTGGCGCGCGACCACCCCTGGGAGAAGTGGGCCAACTTTCCCCGTGCCCGCCAGCGCCTGCTGGACGTGATCCAGGCCTCGGGCGCGCCCGGGGTTGTTCTCCTCAGCGGCGACCGCCACCTGTCCGAGTTGAGCCGCGTCGACGACGCAATCGCGTATCCACTCTACGACCTGACCGCCAGCGGCCTCACCCATCACGCGTCGTTCGACCGCGAGCCCAATCGCTATCGCGTCGGGCCCCTGATCACCGATCTCAACTTCGGGCTTCTCGAGATCGATTGGGAGGCGGAGCCGGTTCGCCTCCGCTTTTCCATCCGTGGCGAAGAGGGCCGGGCCCGTCTGGAGCACGAGATCCGCCTGTCGGACCTGCAGACGGACGCCTCCGGCTAACACCGCCCCGGGGCGACACCGGGGCGGTACGTGTGGCTCCCGGCGACCGTAGGATTCCGGCAGTAGGACCCCGGCGACCGTACGAACTCGTCTGCACACATTCCGCACCGGTCCCCCCGACGCTCCGCATGTCGTCTCCCCCGTACGACCGCAGCGCCTTCCTCTTCCGACGCGACCTGCGCTGCATCGACAACACCGGCCTGCACCGGGCCTGCCGCGAATCCCGGGTCGTCGTGCCCCTCTTCGTGTTCGACCCCGCGCAGGCGTCGGACGCCGGGAACGACTACTTTTCACCGAACGCCTTCCAATTCTTGATCGAGTCGCTCCGCGACCTGGCGTCCCAGATTGCCGACCGCGGCGGGCGGCTCTTCGTCCTGGAGGGAAAGCCGGCCGACGTCCTGGGTCGGCTCTTTCGGACCGGCGCGGTCGATGCGCTCTACCTCAACCGGGACTACACGCCCTTTGCCCGCCGGCGCGACGGACGCATCCGCGACGCCGTCAAGCGAGAGGGCGCCGCGTTCCACCTCACGCCCGACGCGCTCCTGACCGAACCGGAACAGGTACGCAAGGAAGACGGGCGGCCCTTCTTCGTCTACAGCCGCTTCCGGCGCCAAGCGCGGTCGATCAACATCCCCCCTCCTCGCCGGAGGCTCCCATCCGATTTCGACCCGACGCTTCCGGATTTGGACGACGGGACGCTGCCCACGACGTCGCTAGATGCCTACGACCGATACGACAATCCCGACCTGGCGGTGCGCGGCGGACGAACCGCCGGCGAGCAGCGACTGCAAACGCTGACGGGTTTCGGCAACTACGCGCAGGAGCGGAACCGGCTCGACTCCTATACGGTGACCGGTCTATCCGCCCACTTGAAGTTCGGCACCATTTCGCCGCGGGAGGTCTACGCCGTCGTGGCCGACCGGTACGGTCCCCGCCACAAGCTGATCTCCCAGCTCCGCTGGCGGGATTTCTACACGCACTTTGCCTACCACCACCCGTCCGTGTTCGGGCGGGCCGTCCGGCCGAAAGACAAGTACATCGACTGGCACCGCGGCGGGGAAGCGTGGGAGCGCTGGTGCGCCGGGCAGACGGGCGTTCCGCTGGTGGATGCCGGGATGCGCGAACTCGTCACGACCGGCTACATGCACAACCGGGCCCGCATGACCGTTGCGTCCTTCCTGACGAAGCATCTGCTGATCGACTGGCGGGGGGGGGAGCGCTTCTTTGCCCGGCACCTGGTCGACTACGACCCGTCGGTCAACAACGGCAACTGGCAGTGGTCGGCATCCGTCGGGCTCGACAGGATTCCCCTGCGCATGTTCAACCCCTACACGCAGGCCGAAAAGTTCGACAAAGCAGCTGCCTACATTCAGGAATGGGTCTCCGAGCTGCGCGACGTCGACCCCGGCCGCCTCACCTCCGGGGACGCAGACGACGTTTCCGACGCGGCCAACTACCCGGCGCCCCTCGTCGATCACAACAGCGCCTATCACCGTGCCCGCCAGGTCTTCGAAGAGGCACAGGAACAGGCGAACGGCCGGTACGACGTCCCGGCGTAGCGGCAAGGTCCGCTCTCAGGATGCCAGGCGTTTCCAGCCGTCCAGTTCGCCGGCGTTGCGGTCGAAGGTAACCGTTTCGCCGCAGCTGGCCGCCTCGTTCAGCGCCCCGAGGAGACAATCGGCAAAATCCGCATCGCTGCGCCGATAGGTCTCGAGCGCTTCCCGGACGCTGTCCCGATGGCCGATCTGAAGCTGCCGGGTTCGAAGGAGCTGATCGATCACGTCGACCACCTCGCTTTTGGTGACGTCGTAGGCGCCGGTGAGCACCCACACCACCTCGCAGAGAACGATCTCCCCAACATAGCCCGGATTCTCCTGCGTGCAGGAGGACTCGAGGAAGGTTTTCGCCGCGCGGTACGGGTCGGGGTCGTCGCGGGTGAGGTAGCGGACGAGGACGTTCGTGTCGATCCCGGTCATGCGTCCGAGCCTTCGGATGTACGGTTCTGCGAGGCCGCTCCGCTCTCGCGGGCGCCCCGGGCGATCGCAGCGTCCATCTCCTCCAGCGACACCGCGTCCTCCGTGGAACGATCAAGAAGTCCGCCCAGCTCCGTCAGATCCGATGCGGCCCGGCGCAGAACGACCCGGTCGTCTTCTTGAATGAACTCGACCCGGTCCCCCGGCTGCAACTGCAGGGCCTCCCGAATGGCCTTCGGGATCGTCGTCTGGCCGCGGCTGGTGAGCGTGGAAGTGGGCATGTCTGAACACAGTTCGTGATTCTTACCAAGTGTAAGGCACGCCTATCCACCGGGACGGGTTTTGGTTCGCGTTCCGGGCCCTCCGCTCCTGCGTCTCCTCCTACACGCACTTTCCGGTTCGGCGCACAACTGGATGCAAGCATTCCGCTTCGCGAGCGAGGGAGAAAAAGCCGACGTTGAGAAGCAGCAGACGGCCGCCGGGGGTGCAGTGCGCCGGCCGTTTTCTCGCCCCGCGCTTTTCGGGCGGCCGCAACGTGCCGCAGCACCCACCGGCATCACACCGAATCGATCACCAACGACCCCCAGCTTTGACCATGGATTCTCTCACGCGATATCGCCCCTCCCGCAGCCTTCGCAACCTTCAGGAAGAGGTCAACCGGGTCTTCGACTCCCTTTTCTCCCCGGCGATGGATGAGGACGGGCAGTCCGGCGCGGTCTGGACCCCCCGCCTCGACCTGACCGAGACGGAGGATGGCTTTCAGTTGGCCGTCGACCTGCCGGGGATGAAGAAGGACGACGTTCACATCCGGATGGAGGACGACCGACTCATCATCAGCGGGGAGCGGACCGAAGAGAAGAAAGAAGAGGACCGCAACAGGGTCCGCATGGAGCGCTCGTTCGGCTCCTTCTATCGGTCCCTTCGCCTTCCGAAAGGCATCAAAGACGACCAGATTCGGGCGCACTTCCGCAACGGCGTCCTCAAGGTCGACCTTCCGAAGACGGAGGTGAGCACACCGAAGCGCATCGAAATCGAGTAACCCGTCATCGGCATCTCTCCATGATGCCGCATCTGTCGCTACCGACCGGATCGGTGGCGTTGGCAGACGCGCAAGCAACCGCAGGCCGTACGTGAGAAGGGATGCGGGGCGGCCGGCCGGAAGAGGGACGAACACCCCCCATCCGGCGGGTGCCCCGTTCCTCGATCGGCCGTTACGAACCGGCCGCGGAGTCGGCCTCGGTGACGTGGAGGTTTCCCGCCCGGGTCAGTGCGGCTCCGATCTCCTCGAAGTGGCGCTGCCCGATGTAGAGCGGCTCCGTCTCCGCCGCTGCGAAGTGAATGGCGACGACCGGTCCCAGGTGAGCGTGCTCCTCCTGCCGGATGAAGGCGACCTGGTCGAGGTTGACGTACGTTTCGGCAACGTGCATGAATTGCATGGCTCTCTCACTGTTGGGTGGGGAAAAGGTCCAGACGGAGATCGAAGAAATACCGGCCTCGACGAGGAAGGCGGCAAACTCCGGGTAGTCGCTCGGCGCCTGGCCGCAGATCCCGACGGGCGTTTCGGTGCGGTGGGCGACCTCGATGAGCGTCTCGATCGTATTCGTGACGGCGGGACGGCGTGCTTCGTGCAGAGAAAAACGCCCTTCATGTTCACGTCCATCACCGCCTCCCAGTCCGATACCGTCCCCTCGTGCGTCGGCGCATTCGTGCCGGAGATCCCGACGTTGTTCACGAGGATGTCGAGCCGCTCGAAGTGGTCGTGGATCTCTGTAAACACATTGCGGACGTCTTCCTCCTCCGTCACGTTGAGCCTCCAGAACTGGGCCACGCTTCCCTCCTTCCGCATCGCCGCGGCCACGGGGGCACGGTTCAAAACACCATGCGCCGCCCGTTTTGTCGAGCCCGACATCCCGGACGGTGCTGTGGGGAAACACGGAACCCGATGGGTGGGCGCACGTGGTTTCCCGTCTCCGCCTCTATCCTGCCTCCGCCTACATCGTCCCACTCCCCCTGGATCGCGCTTCCGCCAAGAGAGGACAGGAGCACGGAGGACAGGAGCATGGTCGTGTGGGATATTTCCCACTCCGTATTCGTAGTATCCCGGTCGTCACAGTTGTGAATTTTCTGGTTGGTAGGAGAGCCAGACCTTCGTAGACTTTCTCCCGTGCGGTGGCTTCGTACACGCGGGCACCTTTGCGTGCTGTCTCTTGATCGGCTCCGCCGCAGGGCCGATCCCACAGGGCCGATCCCGGTACGGACGCTCGTCCCCGCATTCGCCGCTGCATTCCGCTTCGCCGCCGCGCGTCCGACGCAGCGCTCTCGGGCACCCTCTGCCGGTTCGGGCACCCCTCGCCGGTTGCGCTCGCTCTCGTTCCTAGACCCCGTTCGGACCCATGGACTGCGCCCCCGATCCTCGTGGCACCGCTCCCGACCCGCTGGAGTCGTCCGACCGGATGCCGGGTCCCGAGCGCCGCGACAGCGGATCCACGCGCGGTCCGTCGCGGAACCGCCCCTCTTCTCGGCCCGCCGGCCCCGCCGACCTCGACCTGCTGCTGCATGCCCTCCGTCCCGCCGTCGCCGTGCTGGGAGGCGACCTTTCCCTGCAGTGGCTGACGGCCGAGATGGGCAGCTATCTGGCAGACGGAATCGGGACCGGAGAGTCGTTCCTCGACGCTCTTTCCCGATCGGTCGACACCGACCGGCTGGACGAAGACCTGAAAGAGATTGCCGCCCGCGTCGCCGCCGATTCCGCGCGCACCGGGTGTGCCGAGGTGGACGAGGTGGAGACGTCGACGCCCGACGGCCGCATCCTGCGCCTGCGCTTCGTGGGGCGCTCGCAAGCGCGCACGGAAACCCGCGCGGGAGAGCAGTCGACAACACGGTCGGCGGAGGACGAGGAACCGGTCGTGCTCGTCTGGATGCGGGAGGTGACCCGCTACCGGCAGCTCGAGCAGGAGGTGGCCGACATCAGCGAAACGGGGCGGCGTCGCACCGGCGAGGACCTTCACGACATGATCGCCTCCCGGCTTACCGCCGTGTCGATGCGGCTTCAGAACTTGCGCTATGCACTGGAAGAAAACGGAGAGGCGGTGCACCCGGACGACCTCACCGTGTTGATCGACGAGGTGCAGCGTGGGGCGGAGGAAGCCCGCACCCTCTCACACGCCCTCGTCCCCGTCCCCCTCTACGAGAACACGCTCGCCGCCGCGCTGCAGACCCTGGCGCAGAAGATCGACCGGCTCCACCGGCCGCACTGCCGCTTCGTGGGCGACGGCAGCGAGCCGTCGCCAGACAGCACGACGACCGGGCTGCATCTGTACCGCATCGCGTACGAAGCCGTTCAGAACGCGGTCCAGCACGCCAACCCGACCCAAATTCGCATCCGGCTCGTCCGTGAGGACGATCGACTGGTCCTGAGCGTGACCGACAACGGGTCGGGGTTTTGTCCGGAGGAGAACCCGGCACCGGACGACGCGAGCGAAGGGCTGGGGCTTCACCTCATGCAGTACCGCGCCGATCTTATCGGCGCCACCCTGCGCTTCGACCCATCGCCCGCCGGGGGGACGCAGGTGCAGTGCATCTGGCCTGTCCAGGAAGAGCTTCCCGCCGCGAAGGCGCTTCCAGCTCCCAACGGCTAGATGCGGGCTTCGGGTATCGCCCCCCTTTCCCGCCTTCCCTCGCTCCGCCATGCCTGCCGACAGCCAGTCCATCCGCGTCTTCGTCGTCGACGACCATCCCGCCATCCGAGACGCCCTCCGCGACACCTGTCAGCGGTACGAGGATCTGGAGATCATCGGAGAGTCGGGGACCGCCGAGGATACCTTCGCAGGGCTCGAGACTTCGTCCCCGGACGTGGTCGTCGTCGACCTCTCCCTCGGCGACGCGCACGGCCTCGACCTCATCAAGAGCCTGACCGCCCAGGCTCCCCACCTGCAGATCCTCGTCTACTCGATGTACGACGAGTCCGTCTACGCCGAGCGCGCCATCCAGGCCGGGGCGGCCGGCTACGTGATGAAAAGTGCCCCGGTGGCTTCTCTCGTCGAGGGGCTCCGCCGCGTTGCCAAGGGCGAAATCTACCTGAGCGAGCGCATGACGTCGCGGATCTTTCAGAAGCTGATCAACCCGCAGCCCCCGGGCGAAGACATCGACATCGACGCGCTGACCGACCGCGAACTGGAGGTGTTTCACCTTCTGGGCGAGGGCTACCTGCTCGATGAGATCAAGGACAAGCTGCACGTCAGCCGCAGCGCCGTCGACAAGTACCGCCGGCAGGCGATGAAGAAGCTCGGGTGCGACTCGATTCGCGACCTGCTTCGCTACGCGATCCGGTGGTTTCATGCACAGGGCTCCGGCCGCAGCGCCGCCGCGCCCGACCCCCCGGCATCGCAGGAGGCGTCGGGCCCGCCGACAGAGGAAACGGGGCCTTGACTTCTCCCCCGGCCACAGCGCGGGGGGTTCTCTCTTGCGAGGGTGACGTTCTGTTTCAACGGACCGGCGTCGATTCTTCGCTTCCCTGCGAAGCAATGGCTTCGTCGCCAGGGCGGACCGAAGTCGGATGTGTCCTTTGCAGACATTGGCGCCTTCCGGCGCTCCCGTCACCCCGACGGTCCATTTGTATGACTCAATTGATGTCGCCCCCTGGTCATCGGCGCGAGAGGAACGGCCCGGATGGCCAAGCGAGAAGGTCCCCGAACCGACAGGTTCATATTCCCCGGATGAACCCGGGAGTCGTACAGCCCTCTCGCGCTCTCCCAACACGATACTTGTACGATCCTTGACAGCAATACGATACTCGGTGGATCGTCGACGGGGGATCCTGCGCCGGTGTAGGCACGCACGAGCGGGTCGGGTAGGCGATGACCGGGTAGGCTATGAAAACGCCGGATGGTCGCGCAGGCGCCGGGCCACCTGGCGGGCCTGGCGGCGGGCGCGCTCGCCCGTTTTTTCCGCCTCCACCCCGATCACGTCGCCCACCCCGTACACGTTCGGGTAGCGACGGTGCTGGAGCGTGTCGGGGTTGACCTCCAGGAACCCCCGCGTCGGCCCCACCTGGTAGGCCAGCGGACTCGTTTCGATTACCGACGGCGGCCGCATCGGCGGGACGACGTGGATCAGGTCGTACCGCACCACGTCCTGCGTGAGCGATACTCCCTTCGACACGTTGAAAACGGCCTCGTAGCGGTCCGGGCGCACCTCCAGCAGTTCGTAGCCGAAGTAGACGCGGACGCGGTCACCCTGCGCATCCCGAGCAACCAGTTCGGCATACTGTTCCCCGGCGTAGTCCTCGTTGATGGCCGTGGCAAAGAGGATCTCCGCCTGCGACCGGACGCCCCGTTCCCGCCACTGATCCTCCGCCCGGTGGAGGATCCGGAGGGGCGCATTTCCCCCCTTGTAGGGACTGGAGGGCGCACTGAACAGCGCCCGGCCACCGGGAAAGGACCGAATCATCTCCCAGGCGGACGCCGCCTGCTCGTATCCGTAGACGCTGCAAATCCCGTTCGTTCCGAGCGCGTCGGCCAGGTTGCGAATGCGATCCCAGCGCGTCTCGACCCCCGTCGCGATGACGACCGCTTCGTAGGCAACCTCGCCCGTGCTCCCCGTCGCCAGCACCTGGGCGTCGGGGTCGATTTTCTGCACGGCGTCCCGGATCCACACTACCCCGGGCGGAAGCTCGAACATTTTTCGGCGGCGCGTCTGCTCTTTGTCCGCCCCCTCCGTCGCGACCCGCACCCA
>CAKZLV010000119.1 GCA_937127285.1 uncultured Bacteroidota bacterium | reverse complement strand
GCAGCGCCTTCTGGCCGGGCAGACGCGGTCGGGACTCGTCCCGTCCTTGCACGCCGTCGCCGTCGGAGAGCGGTCCCTGTACTACCGGGTCGGAGAGCTCCGCAACGAGGCCGGCCAAACGGTCGGCTACGTGCAGGTGGCCCGCGGCATTCCGCCGCACCGCGCCACGCTACAGGCGTTCGCCGCGGGACTCGGGGTGCTGTGGCTGCTGCTGACCGGCGGCGTCCTCGCCCTCGTCAGCTGGGCGGCGGGACGCGTCCTGTCTCCGCTCCGCGAGATGACCGAAGTCGCCCGGTCCGTAACCTCCGCCGACCTGACCGCCCGCGTCGACGTCCCGGCCGAGTCGGATCGGGAGACGGCCGTCCTCGGAACCGCCTTCAA
Source organism: uncultured Bacteroidota bacterium (assembly GCA_937127285.1). GTDB lineage: Bacteria > Bacteroidota > Rhodothermia > Rhodothermales > Salinibacteraceae > CAKZLV01. Next base: position 3,759 of record CAKZLV010000119.1, on the reverse strand, counting down.
CGCGCTCCTCGACCGGATCGAGTCGTACGTCGACCGCCTCCGTACCTTCACCTCCAACGCCGCGCACGAGCTGCAGACGCCGCTCACCGTCCTGCGCGGCCACGTCGAAATCGCCCTGCGCCGCGAGCGCTCGCCGGAGCGCTACCGGGAAACGCTCGAACTCCTCGACGACCGGCTCGGCGAGTTCGTGCAGACGCTTCGGGCGCTCCTGACCCTCACGCGCCTCGATCGGGACGACGAGCTGGACACCGAGCCGGTCGACCTTTCGGACATCGTCTCCGACGAAGCGTCCTCGATGGCGTCCCGGGCCGATACCTCCGGCCTCTCGCTCGCGGTCGACGCGCCCGGCCCGGCCTGGGTCGACGGCCAGCCGCAGCTCCTCCGCGAGGCGGTCCGCAACCTGATCGACAACGCCCTGAAGTACACGCCCGACGGAGAAGTGAATGTCTCCGTGGAGGCGGACGGCGAGACCGTGGTTTTTGCGTGCCGGGACACCGGCGTCGGGATCGACGCCGACGAACTCGATCGCATCGGGAGCCGCTTCTTTCGGGGGACGGAGGCCGGACAGGTGGCCGCCGACGGGAGCGGACTCGGCCTCTCCATCGTCGCCCGCATCGTCGAGTTGCACGGCGGCGCCCTCCGCGCCGACTCGGAGCGCGGGGAGGGCACCCACGTCGAGATTCGCCTCCCGGCGTCCGGCACCGGCACGGCGACGAAGACCCTGACTGCCGAACCGTCGGCGAGCGACGGCTGGTGACTCTTCGGTCGGAGCGTTCGGGGATGGGGGCGCCGGGAATCGGGTACGAATCCCTCCGACCCTGGACCTTCGGGATCGGTCGTGGAAGATAGGAGGATCCTTGCCGCGCCACGACGCGTCGGGACGCTCTCATCCAGCGGTTCGGGTCCACCGTCGCGTTCTCCGCAACGGCCGCCCAACCGCCCAAACCCCCAACCGCCCACACGCTTCTAATCGCTCTCTAATCGTCTTCTCACCGGGCGCTAAGACCCGTGCTCGGGGCGCGAGGTTGAACGGAGTGCGTCGGCCGCCAACCGGCCCGCCGAACCGTTTTTCTCGCGAACCCCGACTGATCGATGATGCGCCGACTGGGGAGTCCCCGCCGTTCCGCCGTCTCCGTTGCGCTGGTGCTCGTCAGCCTGCTCGTAAGCCTGGCTCCGATGCGGGCGACGGCCCAGCGGGTGCTCACCGCCGACAGCCTCACCTTCGAGCGGGCGACGAAGCTCCTCCTCGAGAACAACCCGCAGCTGCGGGCGGCGCGCGCCGAGGCCCAGGCCCGCGGCCGGTCCGCAAAAGCCGGGTCCCTCTTCCCGAATCCCTCGCTCCAGGTATCCGAGGAGCGGACCGATTTGCCGGGAGGCGTGGACGATCAGTGGTACACCTCGATCAGCCAGCTGCTGCGCTATCCCGGTGAGCATCGGGCGCAGGCGCGCTCGGCCGATCGAGTGCAAGACGCGGCGGCGGCAGCCGTCGAGGAGGAGCGCGCCCGTCTCTTTAACGTCCTCCGTCACCGATACCTCGACGTGGTGGCGGCTCGCGCCCGGGTGGAGCGGCTTCGATCGTTTGCGACGTCTATTCGCGACGCCGCCGACGCCGCGCAGGCCCGCTTCGAAGAGGGAGACCTCGGAACGTTCGAGCGCGCCCGGATGCAGGTGGCCCGCGCGGAGATCGAGAACGACCTGTCGGAGGCGGAGCGGCGGCTGCGCGATGCCCGCATCGAGTTGGCTTACCTGCTCCTGCCCGACAGCCGGGCGGTGCTCGACACCGTCCAAGCCCTCGGCGATCTCGGGGTGCGCGGATCCATGGCCTACCGCGCCGTCTCCGTGGAGGAAGAGGCTGCGCTCGACGTTGCCATGACGCGTCGCCCGGCCGTTCGCGCCGCCCGATCGGTGGCGGAGGCACGCGGCGCCGACCTCGACGCGGCCCGCTACCGGCGCTACCCGTCCGTGAGTATCTCGGCCGGACCGAAGCGCCAGTCCCTCCCGACATCCACCACGTACGGCTACACGGCCGGCGTCAGCATCGGTCTGCCGGTGTGGAACGGGGGACAGGCGGCCGTGGAGGCGGAGCAGGGACGCCGGACCGCTGCCCAGGCGGAGGTGGAGGCGACACGGCGGCGGGTCGAGGTCGAGGTGCACGACGCCATCGAGCGACTGGATAGCTACCGCGAGCGCATGCAAACGATCTCCCGCCAGGTGCTCGCCGGCACCGACTCGCTGGCGCCGGATGCCCGCTTCGTCTACCGCCAGGGCGAGATCAACCTGTTCGAGCTGCTCGACGCCGTCGATGCCGCGCAGCGGGCGGCGCTGCTGCGTATCGACCTGATCGAGAACTACCTGCGGGCGCTCTACGACCTCGAACGCGCGATCGGCGTCGGTCCCGACGACGCCCCGCTCGTCATCGAGGGAGCCCTCAACCCACGCCCGGGCGGTTTGGAGTAGCGACCCGACCCGCACCACCCCCTTCTTGTCTTTCCGCGACTTCCTTCGTTGAACCGACCCCTGAAACCGATGCGCACGCGATCGACGCTTATGGCTCTTTTCGCCGCTCTCTCGATGGCCGTTGCGGCCGGCGGATGCGGCGGCGATGGAGGACGGACGCAGACGGCCCAGGCCGATACCACGGCCGATCCGGACGCGATCACGCTGTCGGAGGCTCAACTGGCGGAGGTCACGATCCAGGCGACCGCGGTCACGGAGCAGCCCGTCACGACGACGCTGCAGCTCCCGGCCCGCGTCCGTCCGGTGGCCGACCAGGAAGCGTACGTCACCTCGCTCGTCGACGGTCGCATCGAACGCCTGCGCGCCCGGACAGGAGATACGGTGCGGCGGGGAGAGGTGCTGGCCGAGGTGGCGGCGCCGGACCTGAGCCGCCTGGTGGCGGACCTCCGGCAGGCGCGCGACGATCTCGACCGGCAGCGGCGGTTGCAGGAGCGGGGCGTGGCGATCGAAAAGAACGTCCGCGCCGCCGAGCGCGGCTGGCAGGCCGCCCGGCAGCGCCTGCGCTCGATCGGCCTCTCCGCCGATCGCATCGAGCGCGTGGCCCAGGGCGAGGCCGACCTGTCGACGCTCCCCCTCGTCGCACCGCTTGACGGTGTCGTGCTCGACCGCATGGCCGTCCTCGGCGATCCGGTGCAGCAGGGCGATCGCCTCTACCACATCGCCGACCTGCAGCCCATCCGCGTGGTGGCAGACGTCTTCGAGCGCAGCCTCGGCGCGGTGCGCGAGGGGCAGTCCGTCACCGTCTCCACACCGATGAACCCGGAGCGGGCCTACGACGGCGTGATCGCTCAACTCACCCCGCAGGTCGACGACGAAAGCCGGGCGGCGAAGGCGCGCGTCGTGCTCGGCAACGAAGACGGCCGTCTGCAGCCGGGCATGTACGCCTCCCTGACCGTCGAAGTCACCGGCGACCCGCAGCCCGCGATCCCGGCCGACGTGCTGATGACCGGAGCGTCGGGGCCGCACGTGATCGTGCAAACGGGGCCGCGCTCCTTTCGGCGCGTCTACCTCGACGCCGCGGCCGACGCCGACGGCCTCGTGGCTGTGCCGGAGCTCTCGCCCGGCACCCAGGTCGTGACCGAAGGGGCCTACCAGATCGTCAGTGCCCTCCAGCAGCGATAGGGCAGGACGAGAAGAGAACTGCGACCGGGGACTGCATCCTCCACCACACGCAATTTCGAACATCGAACTTCTGCGGACATGTTTGACCGCCTCGTGACGTCCGTCGTCAAGAACCGGGTG
>CAKZLV010000118.1 GCA_937127285.1 uncultured Bacteroidota bacterium | reverse complement strand
GAGGTAGACGTTGAGAACATCCGCCCGAACCCGTACCAGCCGCGGCAGCAGTTCAACGACGCGGCGCTCGACGAGCTGGCCGAGTCGATCAAGCAGCTCGGCATCATTCAGCCGATCACCGTCCGCTCGCTGGGGAACGGCCAGTTCGAAATCATCTCCGGGGAGCGACGGCTGCGGGCGGCCCGGCGAGCGGGCATGCAGCGCCTCCCGGCGTTTGTGCGCAAGGCCGACTCCGAAGAGATGCTGGAGATGGCCCTCGTCGAGAACGTCCAGCGCGAAGAGCTCAACCCGATCGAGGTCGCCCTGGGCTACCAGCGCCTCATCGAGGAAGTGGGCCTGACGCAGGAGGAAGTGGCGGAAAAAGTGAGCAAGAGCCGGGCGACCGTCGCCAACTTCCTGCGCCTGCTGCGCCTGCCGCCGCGCGTGCAGGCTGCCCTGCGCGACAAGGAGGTGGCAATGGGCCACGCCCGGGCGCTCGTCACGGTGGACGACCAGGAGGCGCAACTCGCCCTCCTGGAGGAAACGATTGCCGAAGACCTGTCCGTGCGCGACGTCGAGCAGCGCGTTCGCGACCACCGGCGCTCCGAAGAGGACGAGGACGACACCGGCGCGGACGACGCGGACAACGCGGACGACACCGCCGCCCCTCCGGCGTCGACGCCGAGCCGAAACGACCTGCAGGTCGAAGCGTACCGGAGCCGCCTTCGCTCCTGCCTCAGCACGCAGGTCAACATCAAGCATACGTCCGACGGCGAAGGGCGCATCGAAATCTCGTACTACTCGGAGGAAGACCTCGAGCGGCTCCTGGAGCTGATCGAGGAGTGACGGGGATTGAGGAATTGGGGGATTGAGGGATTGGAGGAGCAGGAGATGTCTCCCATCCTCAAAGGCACCGATTCCCCGGCTCTCCGTCTCCCCGGCTCTCCGTCTCCCCGCTTCGCCGTCTCCCCGGTTCTTCGGTTCGCTGGTTCTTCGTCTCTCCGGCTCTCTGCGTTTCCTCATGCGCGCTCTTCTTATCGGTGTGATCGTTGCGATCGGTCTGGGGGGAGCCCCGGAGTTTCAGCCGGCCCGGGCCCAACCCGACAGCGTCCGTACCCAGATCTTGAAGGAGCGCGGCTTCGACCCCGATCACTCGCCCCGGGGCGCTCTCTGGCGCGCAGCGGTCGCTCCCGGATGGGGGCAGATCTACAACCGCGACTACGTGAAAGTCCCGTTCGTCTGGGGCAGCCTCCTCGGCATGGCGGGCCTTGTGTACTGGACGAGCGATCAGTACCTGCTGTACCGGCGCGCGGCCCTTTTCCGCCAGGGACAACTGGACGTGCAGAACAACGAAGACGTCACGCAGAACGAGTGGGCGCAGTACGAGAGCGCGTTCAACGAAGTGGCGGCGACGTTTGGCGAGACCGTGGATCCCGGCCGACTGCGAGACCGGCGGGACTCCTTCCGGAGCCGGCGCGACCTCTCCATTGTCGGCTTCGTCGCCGTCTACGCGCTGACGGTTTTGGACGCCTACGTCAGCGCCCATCTCCTGACGTTCGACGTCGGCGACGACCTGGCCGTGCGCGCCCTCCCGACCGGCCGCCTGCCCGCCGCCGCATCGACGCGATCTCCCCCACTCCCGGGCTCCGACCTGGACGCCGCTCTGGACGCCGCCGCCGGCACCGGCCCCGGGCTGACCGTCCGCCTCCGGTTCTAGGTGGTCCCGAAAACAAAGGGAACCGCCTTTCCGCGGGTCTTCTCTGCAGATCCTTCTCGTTCGTCCGGGAGGAAAAGCGTCTTGAAACGAAAGACCTTCCAATCGGCGTCTGTCGCAAGCGGAGCCTCTCGCGGTGCGGCGGTTTCGTCCTTCTGTCGGCCGGTCGACTTCTGTCGGCCCGTCGAATGCGGCGTCGGCAACGATGCCCCCGCCAACCTCGATTCGGCGGGTTCGCAATCGGCCGCGCGCGACCGGACGGGCACTGCCGGCCAGACGCGGCCATGCCGTTACGAAAGGATGCCGTTGCGAAAGAGACGACCGCTCATCGGGCCGACCGCACCCTTTCCCCCGCTTTGCCGTCTCGCACGGATAACGCCATCCAAAAGAGCATCAATAGACCGCCGAACCTTGACGGTGTAATCCATGTAGTGATTACGTTCGTGTGGTTTCTGAAGCGACGTCTTACCGTGGACTGACGCGCAATCCGAACCTGTGTCAGACTGAATCCCAGATCGAGATTCAGCGGATTGGTCCTTGCTTTCCCGGCCTCTTCCTGTATGTTGCGCTCCTGTGGCGCGTCCGCGGGTCTGCATCGATCTCCCCCGTCCGGCACTTCTTCACCTCTCCTTTCTGGTGCCTCCCCCCTTCCCCAATCTGATTCACCAACGCGTGGTCACATCTATGCCAACCACGATCCTCGTCGTCGACCCGTCCACGTCTCGTACCAAACGCCTGCAGGACCTTCTCCCCGACGAACTCGGCGCCGTCGTCTCGCGACCGGACCTGCCGTCGTCCTTTGAGGACGTTGACGGAGACGTTGACGGAACGGTCCTCACGCTCGTCGTCAGTCTGGAGGCTGCCGATACGTACCCGACCGGCCTCGTTCGCCTCGTGCGGGAGCGCTGGCCCTGGGTTGCGCTCCTCTTGATCGATGGGCCGTCCTCCGCGCAGATGGCCACGGCAACCTTCCGCGCCGGCGCCGACGACTACCTGCTGAAAGACGAAAGCACCGCAGACGTGCTGGCCGAGTCGATTCAGGACGTGCACCGCCAGCGGCCCTTCCCCTCGGCCAGCAACCCGGTGATCCGCTCCGCCGGCGAGGGCAAACTCATCGGTACGTCCGATGCCATGCAGCCCGTTTTCGAGCGCATCGGCGTGGCGCACGACCACGATCTCAACGTTCTTCTGCACGGCGAATCTGGAACTGGAAAGACGCTGACGGCCCGGGCCATCCACGCCCAGTCGACCCGGAGCGGCGCCCCGTTCGTCTCCGTCGACTGCCGCTGCTTGAGGCCCGACCAGGCGCGGCGCCTGTTCTTCGGGCACACGGACCGCTCTCTGGACGAAGACCGGCGGCCGCCGGTATCGCTGCAGGATCTGCGGGGAGGGACCGTCGTCCTCGATCACATCGACGAGATGGACGGCCCCGTTCAAGACGCCTTCGTCCACGTCCTCGAAACGATGGGCTTCCAGGAGGAGGCAGCCGCCTCCGAGCCGGCGTCGCGAGTGCGGTTCATCGGCGTGATGTCGACCTCGCCGCCTCCGTCCTCCTTTCGCACCGACCTGTACTATCATCTGGCCGAATTGCCGATTTTCCTTCCGCCGCTTCGGGAGCGCCCGCAGGACATCCTCCCGCTTGCCCGGCATTTCTTGAAGGAAGAGCTCGGGCGGGCGGAGGCGGCGGACTGGTCGCTGACGCCGGCGGCGGAGACGACGCTGCGCGATCACCGCTGGCCGGGAAACGTGCGCCAGCTCCGCAACGGGATCGAGCGGGCCATCCACATCGCCCCGGAAACGACCATCCGCGACGAGGATCTCATCCTTCCCGCTCACCCGCATCGCCCCGATCCAGACGGCGAGGCGTCGGGCACGCGGCGGGATTGGCAGATCGTTCAGCCCGAACGCCACCGCGCCTCGACCGCGCACGCGATGAACGGCACCGCCGCAGAGGCGAACGGGGCAACGGGCTCGGGGGCGCTCTGCTTCGGCGGCGAGTCGGACTCGATTCCGTCGATCGAGGAGCTGAAAAAGCAGGCCGTGAAGCGCGCCTACGAAATGTGTGACGGCGACGTAGACCGCGCCGCCGTCGAGCTCGGCATCGGCCGCTCGACGATGTACCGGATGCTCGATCGCTACGGCCTGAAGGACGACTGACCCGCCCACGACTGACCCGCCCACGACTGACCCGCCCACGACTGACC
>CAKZLV010000117.1 GCA_937127285.1 uncultured Bacteroidota bacterium | reverse complement strand
CAACACCTGAACACACAAAACAAGCGCCCCGACCGGCCAATCCCGATCGGGGCGCATGCTGGTTGCGGTCGGAAGGAGGGAAGACGCTGGAGGAACGCCCTCCGCGCGTCTCCCCTGTTCAGCCTCACTTCTCTTCGTCGTCGACGACCTCGTAGTCCGCATCGCGGACGTCTTCATCTTCGTCCGCGGCGCCGTCGCCCGTCGGCTGTGCACCTCCCGGTTGCGCGTCTCCCGGCTGCGCACCGGCGGCTCCCGCACCGGCGGGACCTGCACCGGCGGGACCGGCGCCTGCAGCGCCGGCGCCAGCGCCCTGCTGGGCCTGCTGCTGCGCGGCATAGATCTCCTGGCTGGCGGCCGACCACTTCTCGTTCAGCGTCTCCAGCGCGTCTTCGAGAGCCGAGATGTCCTGGTCGGCATCCGCGGTTTCGAGTTCGCCCTCCACGCTCTCGACGGCGTCCTCGATCTCGGACCGCTTGTCCTCGGGGATCTTGTCGCCGTACTCGTCGAGGTTTTGCTTCGTGGTGTAGACCATCGAGTTTGCCTCGTTGATGGTCTCCGCACGCTCCTTGCGCTTCTCGTCTTCCTTGGCGTGCTCTTCGGCGTCCTCGCGCATCTTCTCGATCTCTTCCTCGCTGAGGCCGCTGTCGGCCTCCACGCGGATGGACTGCTCCTTGCCGGTCGCCTTGTCGACGGCCGACACGTTCAGGATGCCGTCTGCGTCGATGTCGAAGGTGACCTCGATCTGCGGCGTTCCCCGCGGGGCCGGCGGGATGCCGTCCAGGTGGAAGCGGCCGAGGGTGCGGTTGTCCTTGGCCATCTCGCGATTGCCCTGCAGGACGTGCACCTCGACGGAGGTCTGGTTGTCGGCCGCCGTCGAGAAGATCTCGCTCTCCTTCGTCGGAATCGTCGTGTTCGACTCGATCAGCGTGGTGGACACGCCGCCGAGCGTTTCGATGCCGAGGTCGAGCGGCGTCACGTCCAGCAGCAAGACGTCGTCGACGTCGCCGCTGAGAACCCCGCCCTGAACGGCGGCACCAATGGCGACGACCTCGTCCGGGTTGACGGACTTGTTCGGATCCTTGCCGAAGAAGTCCTTGACGGTTTCCTGCACGAGCGGAACCCGCGTGGAGCCGCCGACGAAGATCACCTCGTCGATGGCGTTCTTGCCGACGCCCGCGTCGTCGAGCGCCTTCTCCATCTGCGGCACCGTTTTCTCGACCAGGTCGTCGATCAGCTGCTCGAACGTGGCCCGGTTGATGTTCATGTTCAGGTGCTGCGGGCCCTCGTCCGTCGCCGTAATGAACGGCAGGTTGATCGTGGTCGTCTTGGCGGACGACAGCTCGATCTTCGCCTTCTCGGCAGCCTCCTTCAGGCGCTGAAGCGCCATCGGGTCGTTGCGCAGATCGATGCCTTGATCCTTCTTAAACTCGTCGGCAATATGGTCGATCAGGCGCTTGTCGAAGTTGTCGCCCCCGAGGTGCGTGTCGCCGTAGGTGGCCTTCACCTCGAAGACGCCGTCTCCAAGCTCCAGAATCGAGATGTCGAACGTCCCGCCGCCAAGGTCGTACACGGCGACCGTCTGTTCGCTCTCGTCGTCGAGCCCGTAGGCCAGCGATGCGGCCGTCGGCTCGTTGATGATGCGGCGAACGTTCAGGCCGGCGATCTTGCCCGCCTCCTTCGTTGCCGTGCGCTGCGCGTCGTTGAAGTAGGCCGGCACGGTAATCACCGCGTCGGTGACCTCTTCGCCGAGGTAGTCTTCGGCGGTCTGCTTCAGCTTCTGAAGCACCATCGCCGAAATCTCCTGCGGCGTGTACTCCCGGTCGCCGACCTGGACGCGCGCGGTGTCGTTGTCGCCCCGAACGATCGTGTACGGAACTTCCTCGATCTCGTCCTCGACTTCGTCGTAGAAGCGGCCCATAAACCGCTTGATCGACGAGATCGTGTTCTCCGGGTTCGTGATTGCCTGCCGCTTCGCCGGGGCGCCGACGAGGCGCTCCCCGTCGTCTTTGTAAGCAACCACGGACGGAGTGGTGCGAGCCCCCTCTGCGTTTTCGATGACTGCGGGCTCGCCGCCCTCCATTACCGCCACGACGGAGTTCGTCGTGCCGAGATCAATCCCAATAATTTTTCCCATGGTGAACGTGCTGCAGTTAATTCAACGTCAGTTCGTGCTGCCAGTCGCAGAGTGTGTGGATGGAAGGGATCCAGGGAAGGCATCCTTCCCCGACTGCCTCCGTTCCATCCGTCCTGCAGCCTATCTTCTCTCCAAAGACGATGCCGCACCGATTGATCGCGGGGAATTCCGCCACATTGACAGAGCGAGGCGGCATGCCTTCCTCTAGACCGTCGGTTCGCGATCTCGTATCCGCCATTCCTGTCAATCCGGAAACCGACCCCTGAAATTGTAGCAGAACCGGGGTCGCCGAACGCGCCCCGGTGCGTCCCGGTCGCCGCTGCCCGTCCGGCCTGCCCGAAACGCCCCGCGCCGGCGCCACCGTGAACGGACGGCGTCCGGATGCGTGGAAATCGTACCAAATCCAGTTTCCCCTGCGGGTTCTTCGTCCCCCGATTCGTACCTTCCCGTCCGTATGCTTACCCCCGCCGCGATGCGCTACATTCCGAACCTGCTCACCGCCGCGCGGATCGTGCTGACGCCGGCGGTGCTTCTGCTGCTCACCGTGCCGAGTCTGGCGGGGCAGACAGCAGCGGTGGTTCTGTTCGTGGCGGCATCGGTGTCGGACTACTACGACGGGGCCCTCGCCCGCCGCATCGGTGCTCGCAGCCGCCTCGGCCAGTTCCTGGACCCGCTGGCCGACAAGATCCTGGTTCTGGGCGTGTTTGCGACGCTGGCGGTGCTGGAACCGGATATCGTTCCCTGGTGGGCCGTGGCGGTGATCGCGCTGCGCGACCTGGTGGTCACCGGCGTGCGCACCTGGGCCGAGTCTCACGGCCGCACCCTGCGCACCTTCTGGATGGCGAAGCTGAAGACGCTGGTCCAGCTTTCGTTTCTCTTCTGGATGCTCGTCCTCCGCGCCGCCTCTCATCTGCCTCTGCCCATTCGCCACGGGGCGGAGTGGCTGCTGGACGGAAGCATCGCGGCCTACGGCTTCCTCCTTGTCGTGGTCGCCTTCACGGTCGGAACCGGGGTTCTCTACATCGTCCAGCCTCAGGAGGACGTCCTGGACGCCTGACTCGCGTGCCGACCCGTCATCGCGCTCTCCCCTGTCTGATTCGCCGACGCCTCCATGACTCGTTCGGATGCATCCTCTTCGCTGCCCGCCGCCGAGGGCGAGCGCCCGCGCCAGATCGCCCGCGCCCTCCTCGACATCGGGGCCGTCCACCTGCAACCCGACGATCCCTTCACCTGGTCGTCGGGCCTCCTCGCCCCCATCTACTGCGACAACCGAATCACGTTGGGCTACCCGGCCGTCCGCTCCCTGATCGCCGAGGCCTTCACCGACGTAATGAACGAGCACGCTCTTCTCCCGGCAACGATCGCGGGAACGGCAACAGCAGGAATCCCGCACGCAGCCTGGCTGTCCGACCGGGTGGAGGCGCCGATGTGCTACGTCCGGTCCTCCTCGAAAGACCACGGCCGTCGGAACCGCATCGAGGGCGTCATTCGCGACGGGCAGCCCGTCGTCGTGGTCGAAGACCTCATCTCGACGGGGGCCTCGGCCCTCTCCGCTGCCGAGGCGCTGACGGCGGCCGGGGCCACGGTCGCCGGCATCCTTGCCATCTTCACCTACGAACTGGATGCGGCAACCCAGCGCTTCGAGGCCGCCGGGATCCCCCTCCATACGCTGACGGGATTTCAAGCCCTCCTGACGGTCGCCACCGATACCGGCCGGCTCGACGACGACCAACGGAAGACGCTGACGGCATGGCGCCGCGACCCGGCGGCCTGGTCCCACGCCGCCGGCACCGCTGCGTCGACGGACGATCCGGCCGACACCGATGCGTCGAGGGGCGATGCCTCCGAGACGGGCCGCTCCTAAGCGCGGCCCTCGCTCACCCGTTCCCCACCGCTCCTCCGACGAACCGCCTCTTCGTCTCGCCGCACCGGACGGGTTTCGTTTGACCTGCTGATCCCTTTATCCCCACCCCGTATGAAAGCCCATCTTCTCACCATCGGCGACGAACTCCTTCTCGGACAAACGACCAATACCAATGCCGCCTGGCTGGGGGAGGAGTTGAGTCTCTTGGGCATCCGCGTGACGCGGACCGTCGTCGTGGGAGACGATGCCGCCGCCATCCGCCGGGAGCTTGACCGGGCGTACGAAGAAGCCTCGCTCGTCATCACCACCGGCGGCCTCGGGCCGACGCACGACGATGTGACCAAGACCGTCGTCGCCGACTATTTTGACCGGCCTCTGCGCGTCGACGACCGCCTTCGGGCGCAGATCGAAGCCACGTACCGCCGCCGCGACCGCGACCTGCCGGCGGAGGTGGCCGCCCTGGCGCAGATTCCGGAGGGCTTCGACATCCTCGACAACCCGGTTGGCACCGCACCCGGTCTCTGGTACGACGCCCCGTCCCCGACCGACCGCACCCGGCTTCTGGCCGTCCTGCCCGGGGTGCCGCAGGAGATGAAAAACATCGTCCGGGCGTCTCTTCGGCCGAAGCTCCGCGACCGGCCGGGCCTTCGCGACGTCACGCATCGCACGCTTCAGACCACGGGCATCGGCGAGTCGGACCTGCAGGCGACCGTCGGCGACCTCTCCGACCTTCTCGATGCCAAGCTGCAGCTGGCCTATCTGCCGTCAACCAGCGGCGTCCGTCTTCGCCTCACCGCCTACCACGCCGACCCCGATCGCGCGGAGGCGCGGCTCGATGCACTCGAGGAACGCCTGCGAGACCGCGCCGGACGCTACATCTTCGGCACCGGCACCGACACCCTCGAGGAAGTGCTGGGGACGCTTCTGCGCCGCCGATCGCTGACCCTGGCCACGGCCGAGAGCGCCACCGGGGGCCTCGTCGGCAGCCGCATTACTGATGTGCCCGGCTCGTCCGATTACTATGTGGGCGGCGCCGTCACGTATGCCTACAGCGCGAAGGAAGACCTCGTCGACGTACCGCACGAGATGCTGATGGAAGGGGGAGCGGTCTGCGAGCCGGTGGCCGTTCAGATGGCGCGCGGGGTGCGCCGAGCCCTCGGCGCCCACATCGGCGTCTCCACGACCGGGGTTGCCGGCCCCACAGGTGGAAGCGACGACAAGCCCGTCGGCACCGTCTGGATCGGGTTTGCGTTCCACCCCGATCCCGACGCAGAGGACTCCGATGCAGACGACCCCGACGCAGAAGAGCGGACGTACGCACGCCGCCTCCAGTTCGTAGAAGACCGCCAGCTCAACAAGGAACTCTTCGCCACCTCGGCGCTGGAGATGGTGCGCCGCCAGGTTCTTCGAACCGAGACGTCGACCGCCGACTCCCCACGCTGACGACTCCGATCCACCCCGACGGGCGAATCGCTGCGGCCACCGGTGCGCCGGCGACAACCCGGCGGCGGGATCTATCCTTCATGTGAGGGATATGTGTAACCGCGGCCGCCGGCACATGCCGGACGAACCACGCCGGCGCTCCGGGCGTTCCGTTCCCATGTACCGGGTCTCGTACCCGGCTCCGCACCCCGTCCAACCCAGCCCCATCCAACCCCGCCCTGTCCGATTCAGGGAAGGGGGCAATTCGCGTCGACGACGGGTTGCCCCGACCGCGCGGATCCTCTCCGAACCGGTCGGGCGACGCTCGACGACCGGGCACGTTATATTCGCGCGCTCCACGTGTCTACGATGTACGGTCCCCGCAACGGACCGTCCATCCCGCGGAGAAGCATCCCGACCGGCAGAAGCATCCCGACCGGCAGAAGCATTCCAACTGGCAGAAGCATTCGAAAACCGGCTTCCGGCGCCGGACGGACGGATCGGCTGGATGGATCGGCTGGACTTCCTGCGTACACTGACCTGCTAATTCCTTCGACTGCCCCATGGCCTCCGAGAACGGCGAACAGAAACAGAAAGCGTTGGATCTGGCGGTGAAGCAGATTCAGCGCGAGCACGGCAAGGGTTCCATCATGAAAATGGGGGACGAGCCCCGCGAAGACGTCGAGGCGATCCCCACCGGGTCGCTGGCGCTCGACAACGCCCTGGGCGTCGGCGGCGTGCCCCGCGGCCGGATCATCGAAATCTTCGGCCCGGAATCGTCGGGCAAGACGACCCTGGCCACGCACATCATTGCCGAGGCGCAGAAAAAGGGGGGGACGGCCGCGTTCATCGACGCCGAGCACGCGTTCGACCCCAACTACGCCGAAGATCTGGGCGTTGACGTCGACGAGCTGCTGCTGTCGCAGCCCGACACGGGCGAGCAGGCCCTGAACATCTGCGACACGCTCGTGCGCAGCGGCGCGCTCGACGTGATCGCGATCGACTCGGTGGCCGCCCTCGTCCCGCAGGCGGAGCTAGAAGGAGACATGGGGGACACCCACGTCGGCCTGCAGGCACGGCTCATGAGCCAGGCGCTCCGCAAGCTCGCCGGCACGATCAACCGGACCAAGACGGCCCTCATCTTCATCAACCAGATCCGCATGAAGATCGGCGTGATGTTCGGCAATCCAGAAACGACGTCCGGCGGCCGCGCCCTCAAGTTCTACTCGTCGGTGCGAATGGACATTCGCCGGATCGGGGCGGTGAAGGACGGGCAGGACGTTGTGGGCAACCGAACCCGGGTAAAGGTGAAAAAGAACAAGGTCGCCCCGCCGTTTAAAGAGGCGGAGTTCGACATTATCTACGGCGAGGGCATTTCGGCCCTCGGAGAAATCATTGACCTGGGGACCGACGCCGACATCCTGCAGAAGCGGGGCTCGTGGTATTCGTACGGGGAGGAAACGATTGCCCAGGGACGCGAGGCGACGAAGGACTGGCTCCGCGAGCACGACGAGGAGCGCCAGAAGATCAAGCGCGAAATCCGGAAGGAACTCGGGATGCTCTCCGACGAAGAGATCGAGGCGATGGAGGAGGAAATGGACGAGGAAGAGGCGGAGGCGGAGGAGTCGTGACACGTCCGCTCGTCTCGCGGCAGGGCCGGTAGGAAGGCGGAGCCGGAGGTCCTCCAGAAATCCGGCGCGAACATCCGGCGCGGATCCTCCGCGGCACCGCCTCGCCCCCGCCCCCGCGGTCCGTCCCGAGACTCCCCGCGCCCGTGTCTCCGAATTTCGGTTTCACCCCCTGCCCGCACACCTCTGCCGCACGTGCCTCTGCCCGCACGCCCCTGTTCTCACGTCCCCGCCCTCATGTCTCGGATCTCTCCCGCCGAGCGGCGTAGCGACGCGATCCAGCCGCGAGGTGTGCGAACGCGTGTGCTGTCCCTCGCCCTTCTGCTGGCGCTGGCAGTCGTCGGGACGGGGCAAGCTCAGCCCGCGACCGACTTCTGCGAAACCGCTCCGCCTGCGGCAAGCGGGTTTTGGGAGCGCGTCGACGTGCGGGGCCTGGCGCATCTCTACTGCCTCGACGCTCCCGCAGCCGCGCGTCTCCTGGAGGGGGCGCACGTGACCTCGTACCCCGCGTTCTACGGGGCGGTGCCGGCGGCCTGGCTCGGCGCCTGGATGCTTCGAGACGAGCACGACTTTACCGACGCCTACCGGCTCACGCTCACGCAGGTGACGACGTTCGGAGCGACCGTCGGGCTGAAGCGACTCGTTGGGCGCCCCCGACCGTTCGTCACGCGACCGATTCCACCGCGCACGGATCGCTCCCCGGAGGTCCTGGGGCGCTTCGAGTCGTTCCCGAGCGGGCACGCCAGTCTGTCGGTGGCCCTGGCGACCTCCTGGAGCCTCTCCCATCCACAGTGGTACGTGGTGGCACCGAGTGCTGCGTGGGCCGGGGCCGTCGCGGTGAGCCGTCTCTACCTGGGCGTTCACTACCCCAGCGACGTAATTGTCGGCGGACTGCTTGGAGCCGGAATTGCCACCGGCGTCCACCTGCTGCGCGATGCGCTGACCCCCGAGGCGCTGCGGCCCTCCGCCTCCGCGGAGGCGCCTCCGCCCGTCACCGTGCGCGTTCGGTTCTAGGCCCGACCGCGAGGCTTGGCTCGGCAGGACGGCTTCGCCGATGAATCAGAGGGCAGGGCAAACCCGACGGGGCGAAACCGGCTGTACCGATTGGGGCTGTACCGGTTGGGGCTGGAACCGAACCCCGTCCTCGAGCATGTTCATTCCTGAACGACGCATCGCCAACTGTCTCCCATCCACCTTCTGCCCCTATGAGTCCTCTCGCGCGCTGCCTGGACCGGACGCTTCGGACTGCGTTCTTCGTCGTGGCCGCCGTCGTCGTGGCCGCCGGGGCGCCGGCTGTGATCGGTACGACCGAGCCGGTCCTCGCTCAGCAAGCGGACGATCCCAGTCCCCACAGCGAAGCGTCGCTCGTCAGCGAGACGACGGCCCTCACCCCGGGCCGGCCGACGACCGTGGCCCTCCGTCTCCAACTCGACGAGGGCTGGCACAGCTACTGGAAGAACCCGGGCGACTCCGGGCAGCCGATATCGATCGACTGGTCGCTCCCGGACGGGTTCGAAGCGGGAGGCCTGCACTGGCCGTACCCGCAGACCATCGCGTCCACCGGACTGACGACCTACGCCTACAAAGACGAGGTCTTTCTGCTCGCCGATATCACGCCGCCGGAAGACCTCTCGCCCGGCACGTCCGTCACGCTCTCCGGCAGCGCCCGCTGGCTTGTGTGCGCGGACATCTGCCTGCCGGCGCAAGCGGATGTGCAGCTGTCGCTGCCGGTTCGGGCCTCGCCGGCCGGTCCCTCCGAAGTGGCCGATGCCATCGCCGAGACGCGCACGCGCCTCCCGAAAGATCTGAACGCCTGGTCGGTTGAAGCGGCCCGGAGCTCCGGCAGCTACGCCCTAGCTCTTACCCCGCCGGCGGACCATCGGCCCGACCTGGAGGGGGCGTATTTCTACCCGTCGGAGAAACAGGTTCTTGACCACGCGGCTCCCCAGCCCCTCACCCGGCACGGCGACACGTACGTGATGGCCCTGCAACAGTCGTCCTACGCGTCGGAGACGGCCGACCGGCTGCGGGGCGTCCTCGTCGCTCCCGACGGGGCGAGCTGGGAGAAAGGGGCGTCCACGCGGGCGCTTCAGGTCGACGTCCCGGTCGACTCCAGCCTCTCCATCGGCCCGGTCTCCGCTCCGGCCGACGATGCCAGCGGCGCCTCGCTGTCGCTGCCGTGGGCGCTGCTCTTCGCGTTCGGCGGCGGCCTCCTCCTCAACCTGATGCCGTGCGTGTTTCCGATCCTGTCGGTCAAGATCCTCGGCTTCGCCCGGCAGGCGGGAGGCGAAGCCTCGGTGATGCGGCGGCACGGGGCCCTCTTCGGCGCAGGGGTGCTCGTGTCCATGTGGATTCTCGCCGGCGCCCTCCTCGGTCTGCGAGCGGCCGGAAGCCAGGTCGGCTGGGGGTTCCAGCTGCAATCGCCTACCTTTATCGCACTCATGGCGCTCCTGTTCGTCGGCATCGGGCTCAATTTGCTGGGGGCGTTTGAAGTCGGAAACCGCGTGATGACCTGGGGCGGTCGCGTGCAGAGTGCCTCGCCGAGCGACGGAAACACGGGCGCCTTCCTGACCGGTGTTCTAGCGACCGTGGTTGCCACTCCCTGCACGGCCCCCTTCATGGGTGCTGCCCTCGGGGTGGCGCTGACGCTCTCGCCCGCCGGCGCCCTGGCAATCTTCAGCGCCCTGGGGGCCGGCATGGCCACCCCGTACGTCGCCCTCTCCCTGGCGCCGGCCTGGCTCGACCGTCTTCCGGACCCGGGCGCCTGGATGGAAACGCTCAAGCAGTTCTTCGCCTTTCCGATGTTCGCCACCGCGGTCTGGCTCGTCTGGGTGTTCGGCCAGCAAACCGGAAACGGCGGCGTCGCCCTGCTGCTCTTCGGCATGCTGCTGCTGGGAATGGCCGCCTGGATCGTGCACCGGTGGTCGGCCCCGCAGCTTTCGGACCGCGGGTTCGCCCTCTCGCGCGGCCTCGCGGCCGTGATGGTGGCCGGCGCCATCGGCGTCAGCGTGCTCGGGGCCGGCTCCGCACCGGCGCCGTCGCCGGCGACGGCCGCTCCCGCCCGCGCAGCCGCCGACGCAGAAACGACGCGCTGGCAGCCCTACGCGCCCGAAACCGTCGAGCGCCTGCGCGCGAGCGGGCAGCCAGTCTTTATCGACTTCACCGCGGCCTGGTGCCTGACGTGCCAGGTCAATGAGCGGTCCGTTCTGTCTACAACCGCCGTCCGAGAAGCCTTCGCCGAGCGAAACGTCGCCATGGTCAAGGCAGACTGGACCAACCGGGACCCGGCCATCACGGAGGCGCTGGAGTCGCTCGGCCGCAGCGGCGTCCCCGTCTATGCCCTGTATCCGGGAGACGGCTCCGGTCCGAGGCTCCTTCCGGAGGTCCTCACGCAAGATATCGTCCTCAACGCGCTGGAAACGATCCCGGCGTCCTCCTCGGCGAATGCGTCGCCGCCCTCCGACCCGCCCCCCTCCAACCCCTCGCCGTCCGAGAGCGGCCGCTCCTCGGCGCGCGGACGGGGATGAGAACGAGCAGAAGGGGGAGACGGGCGGAAGCAAGAAGGGCACGAAGACCCGCCTCCCTCGATCCCCCCGGTTCCTCCGTGCGCGACTGGCCCATCAGCACCGACCCATCAGCACCACCCGTCTGCGCCAACCCGGCTCCCTCGCCCGATGCTCACCCTCTGGCATCATCGACCTCACTCCTTCATCTACCCCGTGACTGCCATGAAGCGTTTGAATCTGTTTTCCTCTTCGATCTCGCGTCGCGTCTTCGCCACCGCGCTCTCCGTCTGCGTGGCGGTGCTCCTGGCCACCCCGGCGTCTGCGCAGGAGGCGCAGATCGGGGAGCCGGCGCCCACCTTCAGCCTTCAGAGTGCGAGCGGCGAGACGGTCAACCTGTCCGACTTCGAGGGGCAGTACGTCGTGCTGGAATGGCTCAACTTCGGCTGCCCGTTCGTCGGGAAGCACTACGACAGCGGCAACATGCAGTCTCTCCAGGAAACCTACCGCGAAAAGAGGGTCGCCTGGCTGTCGATCGTCTCCTCCGCGAAGGGCGAGCAGGGATACTATCCGCCCGAGCAGATGGTCGAGCAGAAAAAGAAGCACAACGGTGAGATGACCGCCATCCTACTGGATTCCTCCGGCGAGGTGGGGCGCACCTACGGCGCCACGGTGACCCCGCACATGTACGTAATCAACCCGGAGGGCAACTTGATCTACAAAGGCGGCATCGACGACCGGCCGACCACGGACGTGGAGGACGTCGACGGGGCCACAAACTACGTCCGCGCCGCGCTGAATCAGGCGATGAACGGAGAAGAAGTTGCGGTGAAGCGCGCCCAGCCCTACGGCTGCTCCGTCAAGTACGCTTCCAAGTAGACGCGCGTCCTCTCCCCATTGCGCCCTACCCGCACCGCGTGCTTCCGTCCGTTCTGCGGACGCGGGCACCGCGGCCGGGATCACCAAAGCCGGAGCGCGGCCATCCCTCCTTCTCCCCGCCGCGGGGAAGGAGGGATGCGTTTCTGGAGAACGGTCTGGAGAAAAGGCAAAGGGGAGGGCTGGAGAGGGAGGACGCACGGAACGCATGCAGCGGGTCCGGGTGCCCTGCGGGTTCTACCGGGGGGACAACGAGGACGGAGAGGGCGATGCGCTCACGCTGTCTTGCTGAGTGCTGTCTTGCCGAGTGCTGTCTTGCCGAACAAGGGTGTATCCGGTCACGGTCACGGTATCGAAACTGGCGATGCGGGCGGTGACGGGCATCCCGTCCTCGGTGCGAAGGACGCGATTCGTGCCGTAGGAGACGCCGATCGTCTCGAGCTTGTTGCCGGACGGCGTTCGGAAGGTGAGCGACGCGTCGTCGAACTCGTAGAAGGCATTTGCGGTCGGGTTCGACATCGACGCCGACGTGTTGCGCCAGCGCCCCTGCAGGTAGTCCCTGAGGACGCGGGCGGAGTCGACGTCGTGGAGGTCCAGGTATCCCGCGGTTGAGTCCGCCCGCTGCACCCGCCGGAGGGCGCCCGTCCGCCGATAGACCCGGCGCTCGATCAGCGAATCGGTCGGCGAGCGAACCTCGACCACCTTCCGGGTGCTGTCGGGGTAGCGGGCCACCACCGACTCGGTGGGGGAGGCAGGGTCGGGCGGGCCGGACCGGCTGCATCCGGAGAGGAGCGCGGCCCCGATCAGGAGGAGCAGGCCAAGCGTCGGAGACCAGCGGGCGGGGAAGAAGAAGGCGGAGGGCATGGGCGACGGAGGGACCATCCAGCAAAGATCGAAAATTGAACGGGGGGTGGCAGGGGGTGCCCCGGCCGAAGCGTATGAGGTTTCGGTTGCGGGCGGAGAGCGGCTCACCCCCGTCCGTTCGTGCGGGGATACAGCCGCCAACGGAAATAATTTCCCTGTTTTCGGGGTAGCGATACGGTCGTGCCGATACCCAAGGGCGACACCGTTTTGAGAACCTGTACCGTCGGGCCGGCGGGAGAGGCTTCCGCCTCGAATGTCTGCGGAAGACACGTACGACTTGGGTCTGCCTCTGCTTCTGAGCATGCAAATGATCGAAGCAGGTCCGTGGAAACCGAACGTCTCCTTCGCAAGAGAGACCCTCCCGATCTTTCGTCGGGGGAGACGTCAACGCAGAAGGGTGCGGAGCGGCAGGGAGTCGCTTCCCTGCCAGTCCGGCAGCATGGCGAGGAAGAGTTCGGCGGTGGCGAGGGCATCGCTGAGGGCGTTGTGCGCCGGGTATCGGGGCAGGCGGTAGGCGCTGCGGAGGGCGTGGAGCCGCAGCTCGCCGTCGCGGGCCTGCGCGTGGCCGCGGCTGCGCTCCCGCTGGGCCAGCGCCAGGGTATCCACGACCCGCGCGATGAGCGGAACGCCGTAGTGCCGGCGGCAGGCGGCGCGCAGAAACTGCAAATCCATGGGGGCGTGGTGAACAAGCAGGACCCGCCCCTGCAGAGCGTGCAAGAGACAGGCCAGCGCCTCGCTCTCCGGCCGCGCGTCCTGCAGATCCATATCGCGGATGTGGTGAATGGTTGCACTGTCGGCCACCGATCCGTCGACCTGCACCAGGTCGTGACGGGCGTCCTGGCAGTGAATTCGCCCGTCTGAAATGGGCAGGTAGCCGATGCTGACGATGGCATCGGTGTCGGCGTGCAGACCGGTGGTTTCCAGGTCGACGGCGAGGTAGTCGGTCGTGCGGGGATCCGCCCGGGGCGAGGGCAGGTCGGCCTCGAGATACGCCGACATTGGGCCGGGCGGAGCCTGGTTGTGATACCACCACTGACGGGCGCGTTCAAGCATGACGGGGCCGGAGGTACGGGTGCGGCAGGGCGGACGGAAGGACTGGAGATCGACTCCGGTACCGGCCGGGCCGGCGCCCGGCTCGCGCCTCCGTCACCGCGGGCGGGGCGGTGACCGGGCGGTCAGCGGGAGATCAGGCCGGTCTGGTAGCGCTGTTCGAGGGCCGACTGCATTCGGCTGATGATGCGGAAGGCATCTTTGAGGTGGCGGCGGTCGAAGGCGGAGAGGGCATCGGGCGAGACGAAATTGTTCGGCGGCTGGCCGTTGCGGATCCGCTGGGCCTGATGCCGCAACCGAATGGAGGCGATGAAGGCGTAGGCATCTTCGAGGTCGCTGGCATCCGAGGCGGCCAGGCCGGTGCCGCCGGCGGCCTGGCGGAGGCGGCTGAGGGTGTGAACGGGCGAGAGGCCCTGGGCCAGCGCGGCGATGCGAGCGATGTCGACGATGGGGACGAGACCGTTGTGTTTGAGGTCGAGGGTGTCTTCTTGATCGCCGTGCGTGTCCAGGACGAACTGACGGAAAAAGCCGAGGGGCGGGGTGAAGGAGAGAGCGTTCACCGTCAGGCACGCGAGAAAGATCGAGTTGCCCGGGGTGCGATCGAGAACGTACTGCCGCAGCTCTTCGGCGAGGGACGACTGGCCGTAAACGGCCCGGAGGTCGAAGAAGATGCTGGCGTGCATCAGCGCCGGGGGCTCCGGCTCCTCGATCCAGGTACGGAAGCGTTGCTTCCAGGCGCGGAGCGGCTGCCGCCACCGATCCGTTACCGCCATCACCTCGCCGGGGCAGTACTCGAAGCCGCAGGCATCCAGGCCGTCGCACACGATGGTCGCCAGGTCCTCGAAGTAGGCGCCGTGCCGATCCGGCTCGTAGTCGTCCGACAGGATCAGGGCGTTGTCTTGATCGGAGTGCGCCGTCTGCTCGCGCCGGGCCTGCGAGCCGAGAGCCAGCCAGGCATACGGGACGGGGGGCGGGCCGAGGTCGGCCTCGGCCCGTTCGAGGAGGCGCTGCGTGAGAGCGTCGCTGACCGCCGTCACCACCCGCGAGGCATCCTCAGCGCGTGCGTGCGTGTCGGCCAGGTGAACGATGACCGACGGAAGGCGACGGCTGACCTCGACGAGCCCGTCGACGGAGGTTTGCTTTCTCACCTCGCCGATGAGGTAGACGGGGCTGTCTGCCTGCACCCGCATCAGGTCGGTTGTGCTGACGACGCCTGCGACCGGCGGAGCGTCGCTGCCGGCCGGGTCGTCGGCCCGTTCGACCGGGAGGTGGTGGACGTTGTACCGGCTCATCGTGATGAGGGCTTCCGCGGCGGTGGCGTCGGCGGAGAGAGTGACCGGATCCGGCGTCATGATCTCGCGCACGGGGGTGTCGGGGTCGCGGCCCTCGGCAACGACGCGGGTGCGGAGGTCGCGGTCGGTGAGGATGCCTTTCAGGGCTCCGTCCTCCGTGAGGAGAAGCGACGAGACGCGTTCGTCGCGCATTTGCGCGGCGGCGTCTCGGATGGACACGTTGGCCGGCGCCGCGACGGGCGGTCGTCGAAGCAGCGACGCCACCGACCGCGAGAGGGGCATCTGCTCCCGGCTCTCGTCGAGGGCCGTTCGGATGCGCTCTGCGTGGGCCCGTGCGAAGAACCGGTCGAAGGCGTCGCTCTGACTGCGGAGCTGATCGAAGACCGCTTCGGGCAGATCGTACAAGAGCGCGTCTTCGATGGTCACCACGCGTCGGCGGGCGGGGGCGTCAGTCAGCAGAGAGGGGTAGCCGAAGAAGTCGCGCTCGCCGAGGCGGGCAACGAGCTGGTCTTCGTCGTCGAACAGATCGACGGCCCCGGATCGAAGGAGCGTCAGCCGGTTGTTCGGCTCCCCGAGGTCGAGGAGGGTCGTCCCCGCCGGCGCGTAGCGAATCTCCAGTGCGCGCGCCGCATGCCGCACGGAGGAAGAGGGCAGCGTATCGAACGGGGTCGTGGTGGACAGGAAGTCTACCAGTTCGGCTACTTCGACCGCGTCGAGGGCAGAGGCGTCGGGCCCAGAAAAGTCGGGCGCAGGAGAGGAGGTGGACATGGCGTGGACGCGCGGTGGTCGCAAAGAGGAGAGGTGGCGCCGGAGAACCGGAGCGTCTCGGGCGGGAGAGCGTGCCCGTGCGGCCCGGGGAGGTCGTCCGGCCGATTCTGGCGGGATTCGGCGGGAGGGGCCACAAGGGTTCTCCTGGAACCCATCTCGCAACGCACGGGATCCGGTAACATACGGGATCCGGTAATGTACGGGAGCAGCCCGTTCTCGACAACCGCAGGATCCCGGCGTGCAGAATCCCGGCAGGTGCAGGATCCCGGCCCGTGCACGCCCGGGGGCCGCCCGGCGGGCGCTTTCCGGTTTGCGGTCGTTGCCTTCCCCGCTTGCGCCCGACCGGCCCATCGCCGGCGCGGGCCGCTCTTGCCGTACGGAACGCCGTGCGGGGATGTAGGGCAGGGCGCACACGGGACCGTGCACAGGGGACCGTGCAACGGCAGCGCGCACGTCGCCCGGTGCCCAACGGTGCCGGACCAACTGCGCGATGCGACCGCGCCGTGTGCGTTACCGCATGGTGGTTGACCGCCAGGAACTGCGCAACCGGAGACGGAAGATCTCGCAGTACGGGTCGCGGAGATTCTTTTGCTGCTCCGCCCTCCACGTCTCGAGGTAGCGGGTGCGGTATCCGCCGGTGGGGACGAGAATGATCTGCTGGACCACCCGTTCGATCCGCGGCTCCGGAGGGTCCCCGACCCGCTCCGGAGTCAGGGTGAGGAGGTCCTCAACCCGGGCGGTGTCCAGCACCACCGGGGCCCGGACGCGGGTGAACGCCGGGTCGAGCACCAGGACGCGCTCTCCGGTTCGCGTTTTTGAGCCGGGCACGTAGCGGTAGGTGCCGGCCGGTGGGTCATCCAGAAACGATCCGATGGTCGAGTCAACCACCACCGAATCCGTTTCGACGCCGGCGCGGGTCAGGTACGCCCGAATCGAGTCGGTCGATACGGTATCCGGAACGAGGTCGCCGACGGTGAGCGTGTCGGATCGGAGACGGGGGCGTTCGGGCTGTGTCGTGTCGGCGCGGGCTCGGCGGTTCACCGAGTCGGCCGCCAGGGTGTCGGCTGCGAGGGGGTCGGTCGCCGGGGTGTCGGCCGAGACGGAGTCTTCCGTCGGGGAGGGAACTGCCAGGGAGTCGGCGCGGGCTGCCGCATCGCCCGGTGCGCGAACCGAGTCGGCGCCCGGGGCGGGAGAGGGCGCGTCCGGCTGGCGGCGCTGAACCAGCGAGTCGACCACGAGCGAGTCCCGCACCAGGTCGGTGAGGACGGTCGTGAGCGAGTCGGCGGAATAGCGGCGCAGGACGGAGTCGGGGCGCGGGACGGTTCGCGGCAGGGGCCGGCGTTCGAGTCGCGGAGACGACAGCGTCGCGGCCAGCGAGCTGTCCGTGAGCAGCTCGAGCGAGTCGAGGGACATGCCGGGACGCGGAATGCCGTACTCCAGCACGCGGGCGAGGTTATTATCAACGACGAGCGAGTCGAGCGCCCGGCGGTCCGACCGCAGCACGATGTCGATGGGAGATCGGGCCGCCCGGCGGGCGTCCGGGTCCGGAGTCGGCTCGGCTTCCGGCTGGGTGCGCACGGTGTCCACACCGGCAGCGATCAGCGAGTCGAGCCGGGTCCGGGCCTTGACGGAGTCGGGGACGTAGAGTTCGCGGACAGCGCCCTGGGCGTTGGCAAAGGCATTGGTGTCGCGCTCGGTGGAGTACAGCAGGTAGCCGTCGCGGGTGACGGTGGTGTCGAGGCCAACCGTCCGGACGATGGTGGTATCGCGCCGTTCGACGAGGCTATCCGGAGCGATGAGGGAGCCGCCGACGCGGAGCGTGTCGTACCGGGCGACCTGCAAGGAGTCGAGGCGCTCCTCGGGGAAGTCCGTTTGCGGCGTAGGGCGCAGGGTGTCCCGGAGGGAAAACTGATACCGGACGCGTGCATAGACGGGGGTTCCCGGGGCGACCTCTTCCTCCAGTTGCAGCACCTTGGGGGCAAGACGCGTTGCCTGCTGTGGGACGACGACGAGGATGTCCTCGCGCTGGTAGATGCGGTGCAGATCGGGGTTGGAGACGCGCTCGTTCTTGTAGTGAAACGGAAGCGGATCGCCGGTTTCGTCCACCAGCTCGACGTCGTAGTGACTGCGCGGCCCGAGGCTGTCGGGCAGAAAGATCGGGGCGCTCACCTGCGTCCGGAGGATGGGTTGCACGCGCACCTCGCCGTCCTGAGCAAACAGGTCGATCAGCCGAAACCGGACGGCCGACGAGTCCTGGTCGACGAAGGACTGCACGGTGCGGTGATAGCCCTGCTGACGGTTCTCGCAGTCGACCTGCAGCGTCTGGGGAAGCAGCGGTACGCTCAGGTCCACGTCGGAGCCGCCGGATCGGACCAGGGCGGAGACGTGGCGGTGCGGATGATACCCGTAGGCGTTCACGTCGAAGACGTAGAGCCCGGGCGGCATCCCCTCCAGCGTGAACCCGCCGCCGGAGCCGGTCTGCAGGGTGTCGCCCCGGCGGCGCACCAGAACCTGAGCACTGTCGAGGCTGCGGCCGGTGGTGCTGTCGACGACCGTCCCTCGAATCGTGGCCTGAGAGGTCGTCTGCGCCGGTTGGCTGGTCCCGCACGCATTCAGGGTGAGGAGGGCCAGGAGGACGAGGAAGCTCCCGAGAATGGAGCGGAAGAACATAGGGGGGAGAAGGGCGAGCCGTGGGGAGAAAGAGAACGGGCAGGCGAACGGCGCGGGGCGCGGCCGTCGTCGGGTCGGCTGCGGAATCGGACCGGGACACCCACCGGTGCGAATTCACCGGTGCACACCGACCGGTGTAAACCGACGCGGATCCGCCGGGATGGAGCGGCCCCTGCCGGTGCTTCGCAAGCGGCCGGTGCTTCGTAAGCGGCCGCTCGCAAGCGACGGCCAACCGACGGCCAACCGACGACCTGCAGATGGCAGCCCGCAGATGGGGCCCGCAGATAAAACCTGCAGGGGGAGCGCCGGAGACACGATCCGCATCAACCCGCACAAGCGGTGGAGATCAAAAATAAGTCCAAGTTGAGCGCGAGCCGCAGCGCCGGGCCGGGTACGCGGTCAATTCACGAGAAAGGTTGCCCGGTGGCGGCAGCGGGCGGGTGTCGGGGCGGAGGCCGAGGGGCAGGGCGCAGTCGGAAGCCCGGTTCCGAGAAGAGACGTGCCGGAACCCAGGGTTCGAAAAGGAAATCTTCGGGAGGGACCGCTTTGGGAGGGACCGCCGCCCGATTCGTTCGAAGCGAGACCACCGGAAGCGAGACCACCAACCGGTGCAGGTGCCCTCCACCCGTCAGTCCAGGTAGGCTTCCAGTCGAGACGTTACCAGGGGGCGGAGGTCGTCCCAGGAGGCGGACTCGGTTTTGGACACGGTTACGAAGGCCGGGGTGATGAGGACGTCGCAGATGCCGTCGACGCGAATGAGTGCTCCGAGCGGGTGCTCGCCGGCCGACGCGGGCGAGCGGACGGAGATCAGGCCGTCGTCGATGAAGGGCGCGGCCTCGGCGGTGAACTTGAGGCTGTTCGGATTTGGCGTCGGGTGAGCCGTTACGGAAGGCATCGGATCGAGGGCGGATAACGAAAACAGCGGAGCGAAGAACCGTCGTGCAGTGAAGCGCCGCACCGTAGAACGCCGCACCGTAAAGCGCCGCGCGGTGGTGCGGACGGTCTATAGGCAGGAGAACGGGGAGAATGAGCCGGTGAGGCGGGCGCTGGGGGAGGGGAGACCGGTAAGAATTCCCCCTAGACGACATATTCACCTGAAGAGTCTTGCGAAGCGTGAACAAGGTTGTATATTACATCCCTCATTGTACCGATCTCATTCCGTCGTGGGTTGACCGCCGCCTATGGAGTCGCTGCCGGACCGTTCATCGGGCTCGTCATCATCGACACCTGCTCGCCCGCCGAAGGGCGGAAAGCTGTCGCGCATTGCGTCGCACACGCAGGGGGTGGTCGAGGATCTGCGGGACTGGATCGATCTGCGCCTGGACCTGGCCGTTCTCGAACTGGAGGAGAAGGCCAACGGCCTGAAAAATCAAGCCGGCCAGGGCATCGTCCTGGCGCTTCTCGGCTTCTTTACGCTGCTGTTCGCGCTGGTCACCGCCGCCCTCGGCCTCGGCTGGGCGCTCGGTCACCCGTTCTGGGGATTCCTGATCGTGTTCGCCGTCCTGGCGCTGGCGACTGCCGGGTTTGCGCAGGCCCGTCCCCAAATGGGGCCTCCGGTGGACCTGTTCGGCGCGCTCCGTGCCGAGGAGGCGCCCGACGAACGAGAGGCCGAGCCGGATCGCCCGGCTCGGGAGGCGGAGGCGCGGACCACGCCTCCCTCCGAGGCGACCCCCGACGCGCCATCGGGCGCGAACCGGTAACCGCCCCGCGCCGCCGTCACTGCTCCGTATTGTTTTGTTGACCCCACCCCTTCTTCATGGATTCCAAGCCGACCAAATCGGACGTCGAGGCGCGCCTTCGCGATACCGCGGAGGCCATGTCCAACCGTCTGGAGTCGCTGCAAGAGGAAGTCACATCGACCGGGACGGACGTGCAGACCTGGGTGCGAGAGAACCCGCTCAAGAGTGTGGGCGGGATGCTGGCAGCCGGTCTCGCCGTCGGCTTGCTGTTCGGCGGCCGTCGCCGCCGTCGACGGCGGCGGCACCAGAAGCTGATCGATCAGTACCTGGATGCGCTGTCGAGCGAGATCGAAGAAGCCACCGCCGCCGGCGAAGAACCGGAAAAGGCGCTCCAAAAATCGCTCCGCGACCGCGTCCCCCTCGTCGTCTACACCGGCGACGCAGACCGCTCTCGCCAGCCGGGCTTCGTCTGGTCGATCCTGGGCGAAGGCCTCGAAGCCGTTCTGCGCACCGGTCTCACGATTGTTGCTCAAGACCTGCTGGAGTCTGCCCTCGACGACGGCGCCTTCGAAGGGGCGGTTGGCAACGAGGCAGAGGCGTAATCGAAACCTGTGGGGCGTCCCGGAAGGGTCGCGTCCACCCGCCCGGCCCGGATCGACCCGGTCGCTCGGCTCTTTCACCCTTTCACCGACAACCTCTCACCACGCACGACTCAGATCCATGCGCATCGTACTATTCGGGCCTCCCGGTGCCGGCAAGGGCACGCAGGCGCGGCTTCTTGAGGAGCGTCACTCGCTCACCCAGATTGCCACGGGAGACATCATTCGCGAAGCGATGAAGAACGAAACCCCCGTCGGCAAGGAGGCGAAATCGTACGTCGAGAAGGGCGAACTCGTCCCCGACAGCGTCGTGCGCAAGCTGGCCGAGCAGGCCATCGCCGACCAGGACTTCGACGACTTCGTTCTGGACGGCTACCCGCGTACGACGCAGCAGGCGGAGTGGCTGACGGCGTTTCTGGAGGAGAACGACGCTCCGCTCCACGCCGTCCCCAGCCTCCACGTGCCGGACGACGTCATCGTGGACCGCCTGTCGAAGCGGCGGATGCACAAGGAAACGGGGGACACCTACCACCTCGATCACAACCCGCCGCCGGCCGACGTCGACGACGACATGATCATCCAGCGAGACGACGACCGGCCCGAGACGGTGCGAAACCGGCTGGCCGTGTACCGCGACGAGACCGAGCCGCTGGAGGAATACTATCGCGAGCGGGACCTGCTCGTCGTCGTCAACGGGGTGGGCGATATCGAAGACGTCCACGGACGCATCCTCGATGCCCTCGAACAGGCGCAGACCTCCGCCCGTGCCGAGTGACCCCTCTTCTGCGGACCGCCGGTCGGGCCGCACCTCTCATTCGAACCGCCTGCCGGCGGCGCCCGCCGACCGGATGGAGGCGCTCCGTTCCCTGATCGACGGCGCCCTCCGCGACGCCGTGCACGACCGGGGGCCGGATGTGCTGTACGACCCCATCCGGTACGTCCTCGACGGCAACGGAAAGCGCCTCCGACCGATCCTCCTGCTTCTCGTTGCCGACGCGCTCGGAACGGACGTGGACCGGGCGCTGCCGGCGGCGCTGGCGGTGGAGGTCTTTCACAACTTC
Organism: uncultured Bacteroidota bacterium; assembly: GCA_937127285.1. Lineage (GTDB taxonomy): Bacteria > Bacteroidota > Rhodothermia > Rhodothermales > Salinibacteraceae > CAKZLV01. The sequence continues at coordinate 21,357 of CAKZLV010000117.1, read as the reverse complement.
ACGCTCGTCCACGACGACATCATGGACGACTCGGACGAGCGCCGCGGTCGGCCCACGGTGCACACGGCGTCGGATCGCGGGTGGGACACGGCCACCGCCATCCTCACCGGCGACATGATGATGGGGCTCTCGTACGAGCTTCTCTCCGACCTCGACGACCGGACGGATCACCGTGCCGTGTTCGCTGCCTACCATCCCATGGTCGAGCATCTCTGCAGCGGGCAGGCCCGCGACGAGGCTCTGGAGGACCGTCCCGATGCCTCGGTGGACGACTACCTGCAGATGATCGATGGAAAGACGGTTGCTCTCTTCGCGACCGTGTTCGAACTGGGGGCGATCCTCGGGGACGCATCCGCCGACGAGCGTTCCGTCCTCCGGCGCGCCGGACGCGACCTGGGGCGGGGATTCCAAATCCAGGACGATTGGCTTGACATCGTCGGTAATCAAACGGAAACCGGCAAACCCGTCGGCGGAGATCTTCTGAACGGCAAGAAAACGTTCGTCACCCTCACCGCCCTCGACGCCGCCGGGGCCGACCGAGAGGCCTGGCTCCGCAGCATTCTGGATCGGCCCGACGTCTCCGCGAGCGAGGTTGACGCCGTTCGGCGGTGGATGGAAGAGGCCGGCGTGTTCGAAACGACGCGCGACGCGTTCACGTCCTACTTCGATGCCGCCCGCGAAGGGCTCGCCGTCCTTCCGCCGCACCCGGCCACCGACGCGCTGCAGCACGTCATCGACTACACGCAGCACCGCGCCCGATAACGCTGCACCACCGCCCGGCACCACCTGCAGGACGACCCCGGACGACGGACGGACTCGGACGACGGGCGCACCCGAACCACAGGCACGCCCGGAGAAAAGCCCCTCGGTGCGGGCCGAGTCGGGCGCCGTGTCCTGCACCTGCGCGCCCCTCGTTTCCTCGAATTGCCCCTCTGTCAGGTCCCTCGGAGGCTATGATTGAGCGCGAACTGACGGTCCGGAACCAGGCCGGGATCCACACCCGACCTGCATCCATGATCGTACAAACAGCCTCCCAGTTCGACGCCGATGTGTTTCTGCAGCGCGACAATTACGAGATCAACGGAAAGAGCGTCATCGGGGTGATGACGCTGGCTGCCGAGCAGGGGGCGACCCTGACGCTGATCGTGGAAGGCCGCGACGAGGAGGCTGCTGCCGATGCCCTCGAAGATCTCTTTGAAGATGGGTTCGGCGAAGAACTCTGAGTCCGCTGTTCCCCGGCTGCACCCGGCCCGACCCAACCGGCCCGGACCGTTCACTCCCACTCACCAACTGTCATGGTTCGACCGATGCCCGATACGCTGCTTGAGCGGATCACGGATGATCTCAAAGATGCCATGCGCGAGAAGGATAAGGTGCGTCTTCGCACCCTTCGCTCGCTGCGCGCGGCCATCACCAACAAGGAAATCGACAAGCGCCAGGACGGAACGGAGAAGGCGCTGGACGATCAAGAGCAACTCGCTCTCGTTCGCAAACAGGTAAAGCAGCGCAAAGACTCGATCGAGCAGTACGACAAGGCCGGCCGCGAAGACCTCGTGGAGAAAGAGCAGGCGGAGATCGACGTGCTGCAAGAGTACCTTCCCGACCCGCTCGACGACGACGAGCTGACGGAAACGCTGGAGGCGATTATCGACGAGGTCGGCGCCGAGTCGATGGCCGACATGGGGGCCGTGATGGGCCGGGCGATGTCCGAGCTCCGCGGTCGCGTTGACGGCCGTCGCGTGCAAGAGCGCGTTCAAGACCTTCTCACGTGAGTGTTCAATCCGATCGCCCCGGGGCCCTTTCGGCCCCGCCCTCCGACGTGCACCGTCCACGTGCGCATCCGGTGGTTCTCGTCTACCCGGTCCCTCACCTTTTCTCGCGATGAGTTTGTCGGCGCTCGATGGTTTTATCCTCCTGGTCCTGGCGGGCGGCCTCGCCCGCGGCCTCATGGCCGGCGCCGTTCGGCAGATCGCAAGCATCGCCGGGCTGCTCGTGGCGTTCTTTCTGTCGGTGCAGTTTATGCGACCGGTGGGCACCGGCGTCGTGAACAGCCTCGGGCTCGCGCAGTCGTTGGCTCCGGTCGTCGGCTTCGTGACGCTCTTTGTCGGGATTCAGATCCTGGTGATTGCGCTCTCCCGCATGGTCGAGCAGATCCTGGACTCCCTCCACCTGGGCATCGCCAACCGCGCCGCCGGCGGGGTGGTGGGGGGATTTAAGGCGGCGCTTTTGCTCAGCGTCCTGTTCCTGGTCCTCTCCAGCGCCGGCCTGCCGGGGACGCAGGTCCGGCAGGCGTCGGCCCTATACCGGCCGGTGGCGGGCGTTCTTCCGGAAACGTGGGACGCAGCGGCCCACTACGTTCCCCGCATGCGCCGCATCTCGGAGCAGTTCGGGGCCGACGTCCGGCCCCTGCTGCCGCGTCCTGCGACATCGGATCCCGCGACATCGGATCCGGAGCCGGGGACCCCGGAGTCGGCGGCTGCTCCCGACTCGTCGTCTGCCGCCGAAAGCGAGGAGGCAACCCGGCGCTGGTGATTGCAACTCTCTGCAGCCTCGAGGGCACGACCGGGGGAAGAGCCCGTCCGTGTCGGTAGCGGCAAGAGGGGCGGCAGACGTAGTGGCCGAAGACGACGTCCCGGCACGACGACGTGCGAGGATGATGACGTGCTAGGAGGAGGGCAGCGAGACCGGTGCGGTGCCGGAGGGGCGGCGGCCACCGCCGTTTCCTCCCCCGGTCAGAACGTCCTCCAGCGACTGAGTGCGGGCCCGTTCGATGCGCTGGATCCGCTTCTGAAACTGGCTCATCCCGTGCTCGACGAACTGATCCGCGGTCAGGCCGAACGGGATGGGGTCGTAGGGGGCCAGCGTCGCCTGAATGTGCTCGATGGCGAGCCTGATCAGCTCGTTCATCCGGTCCTCGATGACCGTCCAGATCGGCTCTCCGTGTTCGGCCACGAGGCGAGAAAGCAGGTAGACCCCGTAGGCAACGTGGCGCGCCTCGTCGCGCTGCACGTTCCGGATGAACTGCTGCATCCCTGGCAGGATGTCGTGGGCCTCCAGCACGGAGTAGTAGGCTTCGTAGCCGGTTTCGGCGAGCACCCCCTCCACGATCATCTGGTAGGTCACGGCGGCATCCGCGACGGCCTCGGGGGAGGCGTCGTCGTCGAGTCGATTCAAGCTCTCGGGCAACTCGGTCAGGAAGAGGCGGCGGTAGGCGTTGGTGAAATAGGATTCCAGGTCGCCGCTCACCTCGATGCCGCTCCGGAGGAATCGGTCGAAGCCCTCCACGTGCTTCGCTTCCTCCCACAGGTAGGCGGTCAGAAACATTTCCTCCTCGATGCGTCCCTCTCGGGCCGCCACGCGCAGGAGGGGGAGAAGGTCGTAGGCCACCGATTCCTCGCCGGCCTGAAACTGAGCGGTGAGGCGCAGGAGCAGGTCTTGTTCGGGATCCGACAGCTGGCGAAAGTCGGAGGCGTCGGCCGAAAAGTCGATATCGGCCGGGTCCCACGTTCCGAGTTGTTTCGCTTTGCGCCACAGGCGCATGGGGACGAGGCGGTGGTCGAGGCCGGACTGCGTGGTGGTGAGGGTGGTGCGCGTCATGGGAGGGGGGAGGAGGACAGAGGAGGAAGGAGGAGCGACGGGAAGGCCGACCCCGCGGGAAGCGGCGGCCGGGGAAGGACGATACACAATGTTCACGGAAAGGCTCCGACAAGGTCCGTTATTGCAAAGTCTCTTCGTGTCCCGTTATTAGACCGCAGGAAGCGGCCGGCTCCCGTGCCCGACCTCGACACCTCGCCGACCGAAAGCGCCGGCGAAGCCTGGAGGACGGGCATTCACCGCCCCCCACGCGTTAGCTCGTGCTCCCCGCAACCCTCCTCGCCGGGGCGCTAAACTGAACGGTCTCACCCCGCGTGGACGGCAGTCCGGCGGTTCTCCCCGAGAAGGCCCCCGAGAAGGCGTCGGAATCAGGGAGGCTTCATGGGGAAGACAAATGACAAAAATCTTTTTCATCCCCGCGGTTCGTAGATCACTCGCCGGTCGCATCCTTACGGGTAGTGGAGAGGTGTAGAGGCAAAAAGTCGGGACGATCCGCTCCGTAGAGCGCGGGGCGCCCCAAACCATCATGCGGGTTGCGACGGGACCGACCCGGAGGATTGCCTTGTCCCTGGGCCCGGTGCATCGCCCGTGCCCGCCATCCTCTAGCGCCCGCCATCCTCCGCGAAACGAAGCCGCTTTTCCCTCACAGCCGTACAACCGCACATGGCCGTTGTAGGCAGCAGCATCACCATCGACGTCCACTTCACCGCCGACACCGATGCCGACTCGGTTCGCGGGGCCATGCGCAGCAACCGAAATCTGCACCCCGACCTCGCAACCGAAATCCGGCAGATGATCGATCGCAAGACGACGGCGATTTTCTCGGATCACGATATCGACGGGGTCGCCGTCTCCACCGATCTCGAACTCATCGACGACCGTGTGCCCGGCGCTCCCCGTGAGCGGATCGTCGGGGACCTCACGGTGGAGGGAGACGAGAGCGACCTCGCCGCGGTCAATGCAGCCGTGGATGCCCCGGAGCGAGCCGAGATTGCCGACGATGCCGAGGCGCTCCTCCTGGACTACCTCGGCCGCCAGAATCTGGATGAAGACCTCAACCTGACCGTGAGCGTCACCCCCATCGAGTTCAAGTAGCATCGACGGACCGCCCGCGGAGGGGCCGGCGACGGGGATCCGTCCGCCTCGGTTGAACCGGATCTGCAGGCGGTCGTTTAGGCACATGTGTCGTACACATCCGGCTCTGCCGATGGCAGGGCCCTCCGTCCTCCCGCAGATCCGACCGAGCGAACGCATGGTTCCAGTTCGACTGGAGCTCCAAAACTTTCTCAGCTACGGTACCGACGCGCCGCCTCTTGACTTCGACGACTTCGACGTCGCCTGCCTCTCCGGCCGCAACGGGCAGGGCAAGAGTGCCCTGCTGGACGCCATGACGTGGTCCGTCTGGGGGGAGGCCCGAAAATCCAGCGGCAAGCGCAAGCCGGATGACGAGCTCATCCGCATCGGCACGCGCCACATGGAGGTAACCTTCACCTTCGATCTGGAAGGGGAGCGCTACCGCGTCACCCGGTCGTTTCAGCGGTCGTCGACCGGCAAGACCACCTCGTCGGCACTCGAGTTCCAGCTCTACGAGCCGAACGGAGAGGCTTATCGCCCGCTCACAGGCTCGACGCAGCGCGAGACCCAGCAGCGAATCGAGGACACGATCGGCCTCACGTACGATACCTTCATCAACTCGGCCTTCCTCCTGCAGGGGCGCTCGGACGAGTTCACGAAGAAGAGTCCGAGCCAGCGCAAGGAAATCCTCGTCAACGTTCTGAATCTGGGGCGCTACGAACAGCTGGCGCGGAAGGCGCGCCGCCGTTGGCGGGCGGCTAAGGACGACGTGCAGCGGGCCGACGCTGAGATCGAGCGGCTGGAAGACGCGCTCAGCGACGTGGCGGACTGGAAGCGCCAGCGCGCGGAGACGCAGGCGGCCGCGGCGTCGGTTCGCGAGCGGTTGGCGTCGCTGCGCGAGGAGGAAACCGAGCTGACGGAGCGACTGGCCGACCTGGAGGCGAAGGCGCGCGAGGCGAAGGCGACGCAGACCGCCATCGAGCAGCTAGAGCGGCGCATCGAGAAGCACCGGGAGGAGCGGGCATCGCTCGACGAGCGCATCGCCGATGCGGAGGAGTTGATCGACCGCCGCGATGCCATCCAGGAGGCGTACGACCGGTACGAGGCGCTCCTGGAAGAGCGAAATACGCTCGATGAAAAGCGCGACCTGCACCGGGGGGTGGAGAAGCAGATCGAGCAGAAGGAAAACCAGTTGCAGCAGCAGAAGAACGATCTGGAGAAGAAGCTCGATCGGCTCAAGGTCGAGAAGAACAACTTCGAGCAGACGCTCAGCGACATCACGTCTCGCCTTGCCCAGCGCAGCAGCGTCCAGAAGAAGCTCAAGCAGGCGCTGGCGGCCCGGCAGACCGGGAACGAGATGGCCGCCGTGCGGGAGAAGCGGCAGGCGCTCAAAGAGAAGATCACCGAGATCGAGCAGGCCCTCGTCGGTCGCCGACAAGAGCTCAAGGGCGAGCTGGAGGCTCTGCGGTCGCAGATCCAGACGGAGGCAAAGGCGGCCGCCTCGATCGACGACCTGAAGGACAAGATCGAGGCGCTTGAAGACCAGAACGCCCGCCGCGCGCAGCTGGACGAGACGCTTCAGGAGATTGAGGCGCGGGGCAAGCGCGTGTCGCAGGCCCTGCAGGAGCGCTCCGGGCTCGTCGAGGCCCGTGCCGAGGAACTGGAGCGGCAGCGCGAGAAGCTCGACCGCCTCGGCACGGTTGACGGCGGCGTGTGCCCGACCTGCGGGACGGAGCTTACGCCGTCGCACCGGCAGGACGTGGCCGACCGGTTGCAGCAATCCATCAGCGACCTCGAGCGATCCATTCGGCAGGGACGATCGGCGATCGAAGAAAAGCGCAGCCGTCGCGCCGCGCTTCGCGAGCGCTACCAGTCGGTGCGGGAGGAGCGGGACGCTCTGGCCGCGGTGCCGGAACAGCTGGCGACGCTGCGCGAGCAGCTCCGGGCGGCGCAAGAGACCGCCGAGACCCTGGAGGCGCACCGCGAGCAGGCGGAGGCGCTCCAGCAAACCCTCTCCGAGAAAACGTACGGGCAGGACAAGCGACGGCAGCGCCAAGCCCTCAAGAAGCGCCTGAACGACCTCTCGTTCGACGCCGCCGAGTTCGAGTCCGTTCAAAACCAGGCCGCCCAGGTGGATCGGTACCGAGACCGGCTGCGCGACTTGGAGGAGCTCGAGGGGCGGCGCACGGAGTTGAAGCGGAAGATCAACCAGCACGAAACCCACATTGCCCGCCTCCGAAAGAAGCTCGACGACGGATCCGCCTTCGGAGACCTGCCCGACCAGATCGATAGCCTGCGCTCGCAGCTCGACCAGATCGGGTTCGACCCTGACCGGTTTCAGACGGTGCGCCGGCAGCTGCACGACCTGAAGGACGCCGGCGCGAAGATGAAGGACCTGGTCAACGCGCAGAACAACCGAGAGGACTGGAAGGCGCAGCGCGAGTCGCTTACCGAGCGGATCAACGAGGCCCGCACGCGGAAGGCCGACAAAGAGGAAACCCTGCAGTCGCTTCGGGCAGCACTGACGAAGAAAGACGACCTTCAAGAGAAGCGCGCGGCGAAGGCCGAGGCGGTGCAGGAGGCAGAAGGCGAACTGAACGAACTGCAGAAGACGCTCGGCCAGCTTACGGAGCGGCTCGACCAGGCGGAGAAAGACCGAGCCGCCCTGAAGACGGCGCGAGAACGACGCAGCGACGCCTCGCACCGCCGAACCGTGTACGACCATCTGCGCAGCGCCTTCGGGAAAAACGGCATCCCGTCTCTCATCATCGAGGAAACCCTTCCGGAAATCGAAGAGCGGGCCAACGTGCTGCTCGATCGCCTCACCAACGGCAAGATGCACGTGCGCCTCGAGACGCTGAAAGAAAAAAAGAGCGGGGGGACGAAAGAGACGCTCGAGATCGTGATCACGGACGAGCAGGGAGTGGCTCGCCCGTACGAAACCTTCTCCGGGGGAGAGAGCTTCCGCGTCAACTTTGCGCTGCGAATTGCGCTTGCTCAGCTCCTGGCCGAACGGAGCGGCGTGCGGGTGCGGACGCTCGTCATCGACGAGGGGTTCGGTACGCAGGACGAGCAGGGAATTGAGCGGCTGGTCGACTCCATTCAAACCATCCGCGACGACTTCTCCAAGATTCTCGTTATCACCCACCTGGAGCGCCTGAAGCAGGCCTTTCCGGTGCGGATCGAGGTGGAGAAGGATCCCGTCACCGGCTCCTCCTTCGACGTGGTCGGGACGTAGACTCCCACGCAGATCCCACGTAGAGCTCCACGTAGATTCCCACGCAGATCCGCCTGCCGACCGCCCGTCGACCGCACGGGGAGGCCCGTCTGCCCCCGCCTGCCCCGTCGGCCGACGCGATCCTCGCGTTCCGCAGCCCCGGTACGGAGCGGTCGCTTCCCCTCCGGCGGCGCCGGGGGCAGGCGCCGGAGAGCCACCCGTGCGTCGCCGACACCTCCGGAACGTTAGGTGTACGGGAAAACCCGGCGTCCGAACCTCGCCCCCGGAACTGCATCGGAGCGGGGTCCTACGTTGTCTCACCGACGCATTCCTTTTCCACCGAGCCCTCCTTCCCTATGGCGACGGACTCTCCCGTTCGCGTACGATTTGCTCCCAGCCCGACCGGCCTGCTTCACATCGGCGGGTTGCGCACGGCCTTGTACAACTACTGCTTCGCTCGAAAGCACGACGGGGCGTTCATTCTACGGATCGAAGACACCGACCGAGCCCGCTACGTCGACGCGGCGGAGGAAGACATTCGCGAGGCGCTGGAGTGGACCGGCCTCGACATCGACGAAGGTCCCGACGCCGGCGGCCCCCACGCGCCCTACTACCAGTCTGAGCGCAAAGAGGCCTATCGCACCTACGCCGAACAACTCGTCGAGGACGGACACGCCTACTACGCGTTCGATACCGAGGACGAACTCGACGCCATGCGGGCGTCTTTGGCGACGGAGGAAAACCCGAACCCGAAGTACGACGCCCAGACGCGAACGGAGATGCGCAACTCGCTGACGCTCTCCGACGCGAAGGTGGACGAACTCCTCGATGCCGGTGCCGAGTACGTCATCCGGCTGAAGGTGCCGCAGGGCGAAAAAATCCACTTCGAGGATGAGGTGCGCGGCCACGTGTCGTTCGACGCCTCGGGCCTGGACGACCAGGTCCTCCTGAAGTCGGACGGCATGCCCACGTACCATCTCGCCAACGTGGTGGACGACCACCGCATGGAGATCTCCCACGTCATCCGCGGGGAGGAATGGCTGTCCTCGACCCCGAAGCACATCCTCATGTACCGGGCCTTCGGGTGGGACGTGCCCACGCTCGCTCACCTGCCGCTCATCCTCAGCCCGAACGGCGGAAAGCTGTCGAAGCGGGACGCCGACGAAATGGGCATCCCGGTGTTCGTCACCGACTACAAGGAGGCGGGCTACGAGCCGGAAGCGCTGGTGAACTACCTCGCGCTCCTGGGCTGGCACCCGGGCGACGACCGGGAGCTCTTCTCGCTGGACGAGCTGGTCGATGCCTTCAGTCTGGACCGGGTCGGTTCGAGCGGTACGCAGTTCGACGCCGACAAGCTGCGCTGGATCAACGAGCAGCACCTCCGTGAGAAGGACGACGCGTCGCTCCTCGAACGCGTTCGCGACGTGGCCGCCGCCGAGGGCTACACCCCCTCCGACGACGCGCTGCAAGAGATCATCGACCTGACGCTCGACCGCGTGCAGATGGCCCACGAGATCGTCACCGACAACCGCTACTTCTTCGAAGACCCGGAGACGTACGAAGAGGCCGGCGTCGAGAAGCGCTGGAAGGACGACTCCGCCGATCTGCTGCTCGCCTACGCCGACCGGCTGGAGGCAGCCGACGCCTTCGACACCGACACGGTGGAACGGGAGCTGCGCGACCTCGCCGACGCCCACGACGTCGGTGCGGGGCGGATCATTCACCCGGCTCGTCTCGCCGTGAGCGGGCGGTCGTACGGCCCGGGCGTCTTCGGCTTGATGGTGGGCGTCGGCCGCGACGCCTGCATCCGCCGGATGCGAACGGCCGCCGAACGCCTCGGATAGGTCCGTTCGGTTTCGCTCCTCCGGTTTCGCTCCTCCGGTTTCGCCCCTCCAGCTTCGCCCCTCTCAGGTCCTCGACCCGGCGGCTCGTCCCGGCGGTCCGTTTCCCCGGATTTCTCGGGCATCCTCTGGATTTCCGGGAAGCGCTCCGCCGTGTATGCCTGTGCCGGAACCGGCGGGGCCCGTCCCGACGAGCTCGCCGGGGCGCCGCGTTCATCCGTCGCCCTCCAGCTTCTTCTGCAGCAGCTCGCGGGCCAGTTCCGGGTTGGCGGTGCCCCCGGTCGACTGCATGACCTGCCCCATAAAGAATCCGATGAGGCCCGTCTTGCCGCTCCGGTAGCGCTCGACCTCGTCGGGGTGATCTTCGATCACGCCGCTGACAACCTCTTCCAGCTCGTCGGCGTCGTCGATCTGGCGGAGGCGGTTCGCCTCGACGACGGCTTCCGGAGCGGTTCCCTCTTCCACCATTTCCTCAAAGACGTCCTGCGCAGCCCGGTTGGAGATCACGTCCGTGCTCACCAGACGCACGAGGTCGGCGAAGGCATCGGCACCGAACGGGAGCTCGTCGGTCGAGCGATCCTTGAGGGCGCGCAAGAGTTCGTTGACCACCCAGTTGGCCGCTGCCTGCGGCGAGGCGTCGCCGTCGAGCGAGCGAACGGTCGCCTCGAAAAAGGCAGCCGCGTCGTCCTCGCCGGCGAGGACCGCAGCGTCTTCGCGCGCAACGTCTAGCTCGTCCCGATACCGGGCGAACCGCTCCGCCTGCGCATCGGAGAGCCGCTCGACCGGGTCGCGCTTGTTTTCGATGGACCGCCGGCGCTGGCGCTGCTTCCGTTTCTCTTTCCGTTCCTTCTTCCGCTGCAGTTCTTCGTGGCTGGGGCGCTGCTCGTCGTCGGCCCACCGGTCGCGCAGCGGGACGATCTGGTTGAAGATGAGAGATCCGTTCTGCGGATCGGAGTCCTCCGGGTCCTGCCAGAAGTAGCCGACCCGCTCGAACTGGTAGCGCGTCTGCGGGTCGTCCTGCAGCACGCTGGGCTCGATGACGCCCTGCCGGACGAGAAGCGACTCCGGGTTGAGGTGTTCGGTGAAGTCGTCCTCACCGCCGTCCGGATCCGGAACGTCGAAGAGGCGCTCGTAGAGGCGCGCTTCCATCAGTTCCCCCTTGCTGGCCGACACCCAGTGAATCGTTCCGTCGGGCGAGCGCCCGTCCGGCGCCTCGCCGCCTCGCGTCGCCGGATCGACCCGGCCCCGAATCTCCAGGAGCGTTCCGTCCTCGTCCTTTACAACCTCGTCGCAGGTGAAGAAGTAGGCCGAGCGAAGACGCACCTCCCGTCCGGGCGAGAGGCGGTAAAAGTCGTCGGGCGGGTCCTCTCGAAAATCGCTCCGGTCGATGTAGAGCTCGCGGGTGAAGGGGACGGTGCGGGTTTCGTCTCGATCCATCTCGCGCGGCCAGCAGGGCACCGACAGCGCGTCGACGTCTCCGTCGACGTCGTCAAGGTCGTCCCAGTTCGTCACGACCACCTTCACCGGGTCGAGAACGGCCATCACGCGCGGCGCTTTGAAGTTGAGGTCGTCGCGGATGGCGTGCTCCAGCTGACTGACCTCGACGCGGCTTTCGGACCGGGTCACTCCCACCTCCCGGCAGAAGGCGCGAATGGCGTCCGGCGTGACGCCGCGCCGCCGCAGGCCGTAGAGCGTGGGCAGGCGCGGGTCGTCCCACCCGTCGACGACCTCTTCCTCGACGAGGCGGCCGAGCTTGCGCTTGCTCATCAGGGTGTAGGTGAGGTTCAACCGCGCAAACTCGTACTGCCGCGGGCGGGCATCCTGCTCGTCCTCGTCGAGCACATGCTCCAGCACCCAGTTGTACACGCGGCGGTTGTTGTCAAACTCCAGGGTGCAGAGCGAATGCGTGACGTCTTCGAGGTAATCCTCGAGCGGATGGGCGTAGTCGTACATCGGATAGATGCACCAGTCGTCGCCCTGCCGGTAGTGATCGGCGTGCTTGATGCGAAAGAGGAGGGGGTCGCGCAGGATCATGTGCGGGCTGCTCATGTCGATCTTGGCCCGCAGCACGTGCTCGCCGTCGTCGAACTCCCCCTTGCGCATCCGCCGAAACAGATCCAGGTTCTCCTCGACGGATCGGTCCCGGTACGGAGACGGGGTGCCCGGCTCGTTCACCGTGCCCCGGTACTCGCGGATTTCGTCCTCGTCGAGGCTGTCGACGTAGGCATCTCCCTGCTCGATCAGCCGAACGGCAAACTGGTAGAATTCCTCGAAGTAGTCGGAGGCATGGTAGAGATGCTCCCCCCAGTCGTACCCGAGCCACCGCACCGCGTCCTTGATGGACTCGACGTACTCCATCGACTCGGTCTCCGGGTTCGTATCGTCGAACCGGAGGTGGCAGCGCGTGTCGGCGCGGTCGGCGAAGTCCTGCTTGATGCCAAAGTTGAGAACGATCGATTTGGCGTGCCCCAGATGCAGGTATCCGTTCGGCTCCGGAGGGAACCGGGTGACGACGCGGTCGCCGTACGTTCCCGTCTCCAGGTCATCTCGGATGATGTCGTAGATGAAACTGGACGAGGTGGCGTCTCCGGCGCCCGATGCATCGGAGGGGGAGGCAGGAGCGTCAACGGATGCGGTAGAGTCCGGCACGGTAGAACAAACGGTTGATCAGGCGATACGGCGAGCGGTGAATAACCGAGTCCCTTCAACGGATCGCTCTCGGTGGGTTTCCGGATCCCCTCCGACGGTCTCCTGCGCCTCGCCCCGACGATGCCGGCCCGGCGGGCACCGGTTCCGGTTCTCCACGAGGCCGGGGTCCCGGCCGGTTTGGGTTCTCCGCCGGTTTGGGTTCTCCGCCGGTTTGGGTTCTCCGCCGGTTTGGGTTCTCCACCGGTCTGGGTTCCCCGCCGGTTTGGATTCTCCGCCGGTTCGAGTTCCCCGCTGGGCCGGGTCCCCGTCCTTGCCGGCTTCCACTCGTTCCCGGCACCTACTCGTTCCTGGCACCCACTTCTTGCCGGCTACGGAATCGATGCGCACCGGTAGTCGTGTTCGACGAGCGCATCGGTGCACCCCAGCGGCACCGCCGGTCCTTGAAATCCGCCCTCCTGCACGCGGCGCGCAAGGAGGGACCCGCCCGATGCGCTCTGGCGATAGCGGCGCAGGTTCTGCGACGTCGTCACGTCCCACATCGGCTGGCGGAAGGTGCCCGTGTAGCGGTCGTTGCGCACCTGCCCGCTGATCTGAAGAACGCTCGTCTGGGCCGAGTAGGCGCTCTGGATTTCGATGCGAAGATGGAGCTGGCCGTTGCGCAGCCGCACGTCCTCGACGTCGACGGTGCCCAGGCGAGAATCTCGCAGGACCCCGTCCAGGCGCCCCCCGCGCTCACGAACGATCCGAAACCGGCCGCGGTCGAGGTAGGGACTGCCGTTCGAGCGATACTCCCACACCCCGAGCACGTCGGAGGGGTCGGCGGACGCGGCCGGGCCGGACGACGCGCATCCGGCGATCGTCACCGCGGCGAGGAGGCAGACAGCAAGCAGAGACAGCAGTCGAGAGAACGTCATGGTCGAGAGAACGTCATGGCAGCGGTGGCAACCTCGCGCCGGTAGGAGGGCGGGGCGGTGAAGCAGGCATGAACGGCCCCGGAGGAAGATACGGTTTCTCCCCGCCGAATGTGCCCGCCCCGAGGCCTCTGGCCGCTCCCGGCGTCCGGCCTCCTGCAGCCTATTGCGCAGACGAACCGGAGGCGGACGCAGAGTCCGCACGGCCGCCCCTCCGGTATGCGTCGAGCAACTGCTCGGCGGCGACGAATGAACTGAGCCGCCCGTCCCGCACCTTCGCTTCGATCTCGTCGATGCGCGACTGGACGGCGTCGCTGGCAAAGAAGTCCTGCTTCAACCGGTGCTCGATGGTCTGGTACATCCAGTAGCGCGCCTGCTCGCTCCGTTTCTCCTGAAAGTGCCCGGCCGCCTTCATCTGCTCCTCGAAGTCGACCACCGCGTCCCATACGGCCGAAACGCCCTCCCCGGTCCGTGCCGAGCAGGTGAGCACCGGCGGCTCCCATCCGGTCTCCGGGGCCGGGAAGAGATGAAGCGCGCGTTCGTACTCCTGCTTTGCCTGCTCGGCAGCGCGCTTGTTCTCGCCGTCGGCCTTGTTGATTGCGATGGCGTCGGCCATTTCGACGATTCCCCGCTTGATGCCCTGCAGCTCGTCGCCGGCGCCGGCCAGGGCGAGGAGAAGAAAGAAGTCGACCATCGAGTGCACGGTGGTTTCGGACTGGCCGACGCCGACGGTTTCGACGAAGATGGTGTCGTAGCCGGCGGCCTCGCAGAGGAGGATGGTTTCGCGCGTCTTGCGGGCAACGCCGCCGAGCGATCCCGCCGTCGGCGAGGGGCGGATGAACACGTCTTCGCGCTGCGTGAGGGCGCCCATGCGGGTTTTGTCTCCGAGAATGCTTCCCTTGGTTCGCTCGCTGCTCGGATCGATGGCGAGAACGGCCAGCCGATGCCCCTCATCCACGAGCTGCGTGCCCAGCCGCTCAATGAACGTCGACTTCCCCACGCCGGGCACTCCGGTAATGCCGACGCGGATCGAGGCGCTCCGGTGGGCAAGACACGCGTGTAGGATCTCGCGGGCCGTCGCCTGATGCTCCGCGCGCGTGCTCTCGATGAGGGTGATGGCCCGGCTGAGAGCGGCGCGATCGCCGTCGCGAATTTTCTCCACGTACGCGTCCACGCCGTCGGGCGAGCGCCGACGCGGTGGAGAGGGGTCCAGGTTGGGGTTCAGGCTGGAGACGCGACCGGGAGATCGCGTCTCCGAAAGAGCCGAGGCGTCGGCGTCGGAGTCGGACATGCAGCGGGAGGGAGAACCGTTCGAGAAGAAGCCGTTCGCCAGGAGAAGCCGTTCGCCAGGAGAAGCCGTTCGCCAGGGAGGCAGCGAGGCCGTCCGGGGAAGGGCCGGACGGGGAGCGGCGCGGCCGTCAGGCCCGGACAGCCTCCTCCTCGGACGAACGGTCGAGAAGAACGGACAGGATCTGGGCGGCGGCGGTCGAGATCACCGTCCCCGGCCCGAAGACGCCCGTCACGCCCTGCTCGTAGAGAAACTCGTAGTCTTGATGCGGGATGACGCCCCCCACGATCACGAGGATGTCGTCGCGACCGTAGGCTTCGAGGGCGTCCAGAACTTGCGGGACGAGGGTTTTGTGTCCGCCCGCGAGGCTGGACACGCCCAGGATGTGGACATCGTTTTCGACGGCTTGGCGGGCGGCTTCCTCCGGGGTTTGGAAGAGAGGGCCGATGTCGACGTCGAAGCCGAGGTCGGCGAACGAGGTCGCAATCACCTTTGCCCCCCGGTCGTGGCCGTCCTGGCCCATTTTGGCGACCAGGATGCGCGGGCGCCGCCCCGCCGCGGCCGCGAAGGCGTCGGCCAGGTCGCGGGCATGCTCGAAGGTGTCGTCATCGCCGGCTTCAGAGGAATACACCCCGGAGATCGTCTTCGTCTGGGCCGTGTGCCGCCCGAACACGTCTTCCATGGCCTGACTGATTTCCCCGAGGGTCGCCCGCTCGCGGGCCGCCTCCACGGCGCGGGCCAGGAGGTTGCCGTCGCCCGTCTCGGCGGCACGGGTGATCCCGTTCAGTGCCGACCGCACGGCCGCCTCGTCGCGCGCTTCTTTGATTCGGCCCAGCCGTTCGATCTGCTGGCGGCGCACGGCCTCGTTGTCGACCTCCAGCGTGTCGATCGGTTCTTCCTCGTCGAGCCGGTGCTCGTTGACGCCGATGATCGTCTCGCGCCCGGTGTCGATGCGGGCCTGCTTGCGGGCGGCGGCCTCCTCGATTTTCAGCTTCGGCAGTCCCTGCTCGATGGCGCGCGTCATGCCGCCCTCTGCTTCCACCTCTTGGATCAGGCTCCAGGCGCGCCGCGCCAGCTCGCCGGTCAGTCGCTCGACGTAGTGCGAGCCCGCCCAGGGATCGATCGCGCGCGTGATGTCGGTTTCTTCCTGCAGGTAGAGCTGCGTGTTGCGGGCGATGCGCGCGGCGAACTCGCTGGGCAGGGCAATGGCCTCGTCCAGCGCGTTTGTGTGCAGCGACTGCGTGTGGCCGAGCGCCGCGGCCATCGCCTCGATGGTGGTGCGCACCACGTTGTTGAACGGATCCTGCTCCGCCAGGCTGTAGCCGGAGGTCTGGCAGTGCGTGCGCAGCGCCATCGACTTCGGGTTGTCCGGGTCGAACTGCTTGACGAGCTTCGCCCACAGCAGCCGCCCCGCCCGCAGCTTGGCAATCTCCATGAAATGGTTCATCCCAATCGCCCAGAAGAAGGAAACCCGCGGGGCGAACTCGTCGATGTCCAGACCAGCGTCCCGCCCGGTTCGCAGATACTCCAGGCCGTCGGCCAGCGTGTAGGCCAGCTCCAGATCCGCCGGAGCGCCGGCCTCGTGCATGTGGTAGCCGGACACCGAGATGGC
Organism: uncultured Bacteroidota bacterium; assembly: GCA_937127285.1. GTDB lineage: Bacteria > Bacteroidota > Rhodothermia > Rhodothermales > Salinibacteraceae > CAKZLV01. The sequence continues at coordinate 5,171 of CAKZLV010000117.1, read as the reverse complement.
GTTGAAACGCGGCATCGTGCGCGCACAGTGCGCGAAGATGTCGCCGATGACGCGCATCGACGGCTGCGGCGGATAGATGTAGGTGTTCCGCACCATGAACTCCTTCAGGATGTCGTTCTGGATCGTCCCGGTCAGCTTCTCCGGCGCGACGCCCTGTTCCTCGGCGGCGACGATGTAGAAGGCCATCACCGGAAGCACGGCACCGTTCATCGTCATCGACACCGACATTTCGTCGAGGGGGATGCCGTCGAAGAGGATGTTCATGTCTTCGACGGTGTCGACGGCCACCCCCGCCTTGCCGACGTCTCCCTGCACGCGGTCGTGGTCGGAGTCGTAGCCGCGGTGTGTGGCGAGATCGAAGGCGACGGAGAGGCCCTTCTGGCCGGAGGCGAGGGCCTTGCGGTAAAACCGGTTGGACTCCTCGGCGGTCGAGAAGCCGGCGTACTGCCGAATCGTCCACGGCCGGAAGTTATACATCGTCGAGTACGGTCCGCGCAGGTACGGCGGGATGCCGGCCGCGTAGTCGAGATGATCCAGATCGTCGACGGCATCGGGTCCGTAGATTGCGTCGATGTCGATCTGCTCGGCGGTCGACCAGGTGCGGTCCGGCGCGTCGTCGCCGCGGCGATCCTCGCCGCGACGAGGAGGACGGTAGGCAATGCTGGAGAAATCAGGACGCATGATGGGCGGGGGTAGGAATCGAGGAACGCAGGTGGATCGAGGAACGCAAGGAAACCGAAGAGCGCAAGGGGATTGAAGAGCGCAGATGCAAAGGTGCGGGACGGGATGGGCCCGCCGGGGCGGTTGCGCGGCCGGGATGACGGCGGTCGGCCGCGCACGACGCGGCCCCGGCCGGTCATCCGCCGCTTGCGAGCAACCGGTCCTGGTACGCGCGCAGGGTGTCGAGGAGAGGAGAGCCGAGATGAATGAATCCGTCGGCGTCTACGTCTCCTTCGATCGTCTCCGGGTTGCCCGCCACGACCAGGAGGGCCTCGTGCTCGGCATCTTCAAGGGCGGACCGCAGGGCGGGCGCCAGGTCGGGAACTTCGCGGTCGGACGAGCAGAGGACCACAACGTCGGCATCCTCGTCGACGGCGGCGCCTGCGGCCGCGGCCGGGTGATCAAACCGGAGGTTCTCGATGATTTCAAACCCGGCGACACCGAAGAAGTTACGGGCGAAGTTGGCCCGGGCCGACCGCATGGCCGGATGACCCAGCGGAGCCAGAAAAATTGTGGGCGGAGCCCCGGTCGCATCGGCATGGGCGGCGGTTCGCAGCCGGAGGTCGTCGAAGGGGTCGCTGAGGCGAACGACAGGGAGGGAGGAGATGCCGCCGGACTCCGAGCGCTCGTCTGCGTCGCCTGCTTCCTCGCTCGCAGTCTGCGTCAGGGCATCGACCAGCTCGGACCGCCGGGCCCCGCCGCGGACGGCCTCCCGAAGCCGGCTCAGCCGCGCCTCCGTGAAGTCCGTCGCCGAGGCGCCGCTCCCGGCCTCCGACCGGCTCGGCCGGCCTGCGCCTTCGTCGGTCGCATCGGGGCGGGCGCCGTCGCCGGGGCGGGTGCCGTCGTCGGTGCGGACGTCCGGTCGACGCTCGGAGAGGTTCGGGTAGTGGTTGGTGCCGACTAGCACCTGCTGACGGGTGGCGACGCGCTCGGTCCGTTCGTCTCGGACGCGGGCGATCGCTTCCTGCAGCGAGCCGTGGCGGAGGGCCTCCAGCAGGCCGCCGCGCGCCTCCAGGTCCTGAAACTGCGACCAGGCGTTCTCCGCCACCCGGTCGGTCGCCGCCTCGATATAGTACGACCCGGCGGATGGGTCCGCCACGTGGTCGGCATGCGCCTCGTCCCGAAGAATCAACTGCGTGTTGCGGGCGATGCGCTCCGAAAAGTCCTCGGCGGCCCGCAACCGGGCGTCGTGGCGGCGGACGCGTAGGACGTCGCAGCCGCCGATGACCGCGGCCATCGCCTCGGTCGTTCCTCGCAGCATGTTGACGTACGGGTCGTATCGGGTGTGGGAGCGACCGGACGTGCCGGCCTGCAGGACGAGGTCATCCGGAGAGAAGGAGAGGGACGCGCCGGCCGCGTCGGCAAAGGCGCGAACCACCTGGGGGATGAGAAGGCGCAGGGCGCGAAGTTTTGCAATTTCGAGAAAGTACCCCGTCGATACCGGCGTCACCACCTGCATCGACCCCACGGCCTCGCCCAGGGAGACGCCGCGATCGGTAAATTGCGCCAGCGACTCGCTGAGCGCGCCCAGTGTGGCGGCCACCTCCTGTACGAGAGACGCGCCGGCGTCGTGGTAGGGCGTGCTGCGCACCGACCACGTCCGGACCTCCGGGTGAGCGTCGTCGCGGACGAGGGAGGCGCCGAGGTCGAACGCCCGGCCGGGCTCGTGCATCCGGCCGTTGGCCAGCGCTTCCACCGGGTCGAACTCGATACTGCCGCGGATCGCATCTGCGGCGGTCCGCTCCCGGACCGCTGCATCGAAGAGGGCGAACAGGGCGACGGCCGCCGGCCCGCTGCTGAAGTGGAGCGGGGGAAGCGGAGAGGGCAACGCATCCAGGAAGCGGTCGACCGCTTCCCGAGAGGCCAGGGGCGTGCGGTCTCCGTCGCCGCCGGGACGGGCGGCCACCACGCCGAGGGCATCGGCCCCCCGCTCCAGCCCGCGGCGCGCCAGGCGGGCGGCCTCCTCGAGGTCCGGGTGCGTGACGTCCTGCCGGACCGTCCAGGACTGCGCCGCCAGATCGTCGCCGCCGGCAAGGGGCGGCACCGCTGCCGATTCGTCGACGTGATCGATGCGCTGCAGGTCCTCCCGCCGGTAGTACGGCTGAAGCGTGACGCCGTCGAGGGCCTCCCACACGAGGACGTCGGAGCGATTCTTTCCCTTCAAATCCTCCTCGATCTTCGCCTCCCAGGCGTTGGTCGATGTAGGGGGGAACTCGTCGAAGAGGGGCTCCAGAGGGGATTGGGCAGGCATAGTGAGCGAGCGGAGAGAAGGAAGGGCACGTCGGAAAGGCGAAATGCATCGGCGTCTCGTAGCGTCGGCCGGACGCTGCGGGGCGCCCGGTCGAGGACGCCCGCCGCCCTCCGCCGGCAGAAGCGCGGGCGGGAGCGGCACCGGGCCGTCAGGACGGCGGGCCGGAGAGGTGCCGGTAGCGGCGCACCAGCTCGAAGACGGCAATCCCGTACGCCACGGCAACGTTCAGCGACTGCTTGGCGCCGTACTGCGGGATCTCCAGGGCCAAGTTCGCACGCGAAACGAGGGCGTCGTCAACGCCGTGGACCTCGTTCCCCACAATGAGGCAGAGCGGGAACTGCTCCGCCGTCACCTCCGAGGGGCGCGTCGGGTCGCTGGTGATTTCGAGAACCGCTGGCGTGTAGCCCGCCGTCTCCAGATCGTCCAGCACCGCGTGCGCGTCCTCATGTGCCGACCACGAAACGACGTCCTGGGCACCGAGCGCCGTCTTGTGCAGGTCGGGATGGTCGGGCGTACCGGTGTAGCCGCTGAGGTGCAGGTGCTCGATGCGGGCAGCATCGGAGGTTCGGAAGATGGCTCCAACATTGTAGATGGAGCGCACGTTGTGAACCATCGTTCGTACGGGATGCTTCGGAAGCTCCGCGACGGCTTCGGGGCGCGGACGGTCAATTTCATCCCAACTGAGTTTGCGCATCACGGCGTCGGTGGTGACGTTACGTATCTGCAGATTGCTGCGCCGCCCCCTCTTCGGGGGCCCGATGAAGACCCCAAGCGAGAACCTCAATCGAGTGCCTCAAGCGAACACCTCGCGTGGGGGCGAGTGAAGACGTCGGGCGAGGGCTCTGCGAAGAAGCGGTGCCGGCACCGCGGCCCGAACGTTCGAACAGATGTATCGCCGGCCCGGCAAAACACGCCGCACGCGCCCTCCACACCCGGTCTCCGGGGGACGGGATCGTGTACGATGCCGGTGGATCCGAGGATTCGAGAAGGAAGACTCGAAGAGGAGGGTTCGAGAAGGAGGGTTTGAAGGAACCACCGGAAGTCTGAAGAACCACCGGCCGGTGCGGGCACCGAGAAAAGGCCGGAAAGGGTTCGGGCGCAGCAGGCGACGAGGAGGGGTGGAAGAGAGCGAGCGGTGCCCGGCTCTTCACCCATGGCCCGCCGACCTCCGCGCGCGGAGTCCGCATCCACCCCTGCTCGCTTCCACCTTTCACTACCCGTGGCCCGGCCGGCCGTGTTCCCGCCGGCAGTGGGTTCGCCATCGATGTCTAACGTTCTAACGTAACGCACAACACCCCACGATGAAAGATCTCCGCCGTCATCTTCGCCCCACCCTCTTCGTGGTGGTTTCCGTACTCGGGGTGGCTCTCGCCGTCTCCAGTTGCACCGCCCTTCGAGAGGTCACCAACCTGAGGACGGTGGACTTCGCCATTGACCGGGTTGCCCAGCCTCGCCTGGCGGGCATCAACATCGACGGGGTCCGATCCTACGAAGACATCGGAGCGAGCGATATGCTTCGGCTCAGCGCCTCGATTGCCGACGGTGCGTTGCCGCTGTCGTTTCGCCTGCACCTCGATGCAGAAAACCCGCCGTCGAACGAAAGGAATGCCCGCCTGACGCAGATGGACTGGACGCTGCTCCTGAACGAGGAGGAGACGGTGTCGGGCACGTTCGACCGCGAGGTGGTGCTGCCACCGGGAGAGCCGACGGACGTCCCCATCGACATCGAACTCGACCTGGTCCGCTTCTTCGACAACGACCTTCGCGAACTCGTCGACCTGGCGCTGGCCGTTGGCGGGCGGGGCGAGGCGCAGAACGTGAAACTCCGGGCTCGCCCGACGATTCGTACCTCGGTCGGCCCGATCCGGTATCCGGGAGAGATCACGATCGTCAACCGGGACGTCGGGGCGTCTTCGGGATCGGAGGGCCGCTGATCTCCGCATCGGGATCGACCGACCGAACACCCCTTCTCGAGGCCCTCTTCACAAAGATCGCCGCACCATCGTGATCATCACCATCGACGGACCGGCCGGATCGGGAAAGAGCACCACGGCGCGGGCCGTAGCCGACCGACTCGACTATGTGTATCTGGATACGGGGGCGATGTACCGGGCCGTTGCGCTCGCGGTGCTCGAGGACGCCCCTGCACCCCTTCAAGCCGCCCTCCGCGAGGAATCCGATGCCGGGGATCGGGACGGCG
>CAKZLV010000116.1 GCA_937127285.1 uncultured Bacteroidota bacterium | reverse complement strand
AACCGACCAGTAGGGGAACCGACCAGTAGGGGAACCGACCAGTAGGGGAACCGACCAGTAGGGGAACCGACGGGGGACGGAAGAAGAGAGCCGGATCGAGGATGGTCTCACGAACCGGTGGCATTGCCTTTGCAAGATGTAAAGGTCGAAGGCAGAGAGGCGTGCCCCCGCGTTGGAAGCCAAGTTCATGGTCGGATCGCGCTCCATCGCGGTCGCACCGGAACGGGTGTCCTGGACGTGACGCTTCGCCCAGGTAAGCGCTCGACGACGGGCCGTTGTTGGGAGCGATGAACCGTTCGGGTGCGGACGAGGAATCACCGACGCGATGTGGACGGGCCGACCTGCTCGCCTGGTTTCAAAACGCGCTGGTTTCTTCCGCAGTAACCGCATACACCCCCCTACCCAACCATGGCCATCCCCCGCGATGCACTGTATTCCTGGACCGCTCTTTTTGCTGTCTGGGCTCTCCTCCTGACGGGCGTGTGCGGTGGGGAGGCGACCGCTCAGGTCCCGGAGCGGTCGCCCGAATCGGCACCTACCATGGACCGCCCCCGACCCAGCCAGCCGGATGCGTCCAGGCAGTTGCCGTCGTGGGCAGAGCCAAACGCTGGGCGACCTTCAGACCGGGGGCAAGAGCCGAGAGATCGTCCAGGTCCGATCACCAACGCTCCCCCGCCAGGTGGTGAACCCGTTCCCGTCGACGGCGGCCTCTCCCTGCTCGCCCTGGCTGGAGCGGGGTACGCAGCTCGCAAGCTCCGGCAGTCGTCCGGCGAAGATGAAGACCGAGACGATGCCGCATAAAACACCCGGCCCTCTTCTGCGGCGGATAGCGAAGGAGGGGTCGACGACGGAAAAAGGACGTCCACATCGGGCGTCCTTTTTTGCATAGAGTCGGTTCAAGTCCGTGGGGCTCAAATACGTGCGTCCCGTGCACGAGGCCTCCGGCAGGACGTGCCTGCAGGTCGTGGGAGCGCCCACGAATGCGACCGGCGGCGACGCCCGTCAACCGCAGGCTCGCGGTTCGGCGTCGGTTCTTGAGTCTCCGTCCCCCGAGTTACCGAACGTTCGTTGTATCCGGGGCGGGAGCGGCCGCGGTGGAGTCGGCGGCCGACGGGGAGGAGGAGGGCCCCCGGGCAGCGTCCACAACAAAGAGAGCCATCCCGATGCCGCCGGCGACGATGAGAACAAACATCGCCGCCAGAAACCATCGCGAGGCCCGGCGACCCAGCGGGCGCGTTTTGAAGGGAGTGTCGTTTCGAGAAGAGGAGGGGGCGTCGTCGGACATAGGTCGCCAGAGGGGGCCAGAGTTTACAGGTGCAGAAGAGGTATACGGCGGTCGCCGTGATCGTCGCGCACAACGGGGGTCCATTTCGTCTCACGTGCCTCGCCACGCTCCGATCCCTCGCTGATGTAATGCGATGCCACCGATCCGCCGAGGGCTCCGGTGTGCAACCTCGTCGCCGGAGACGCGTGTATACAGATGTTCACGATTCCTTCGCGGGCGGACGTCGGTCGATCCATCGCTGGATCCGGTCGTCGTCTTGACGCACCGACGTGAGCAGGCCGGCGCTGTTTCGCAGAAACCGATCGCACAGGCGGGGCTCGGAAAACCGGACTTTGTCTGCTCCTTCGTGCAGCGCGCTTCTTGACTTTTTCGTGACAAAATTGTTGATGAACGCCGTTAATCACTGCATGTCTGCTTCCCCTACTGGTTCGTCCAACGGTGACCTTCGGCGGACGATTCTCGACACCGCCCGACATCTCCTGGTCCAGAAGGGATACCAGAATCTGTCGATGCGCAAGATTGCTCGAGAGATCGACTACAGCGCTACCAGCATCTACTTGTACTTCGACAACAAAGATGCTCTCCTCCACGCTCTCATCCATGAGGGCATGATGAAATTGTATGCCGACCTGGACGCAACAGCCCATCAGTACTCGGACGCCCCTGTCCGCCGGCTGGAAGCGCTTTGCAACGCGTTCATCGAATTCGGCCTCGCCAACCCGGAGTACTACGAGATCATGTTTCAGCTTCGCCCGGAGCGAATGAAACGATACCCGGCGGAAAAGTACCGGCAGGCACGGCAAAACCTGGAGTTTTTCAGCGCAGCGCTTACCCAGGGAGCCGATGCCGGCGTCTTCGAGGTGGAGGACCCGCGCGTCTCGACCTCGACCATCTGGGCCTCGCTTCACGGCACCGTGTCCCTGCTCCTCGCCGAACGCGTCGATGTTCGCATTGAGCGCGAAACCTTCATCGATACCGCCGTCCGGCAGACGATCCGAAGCTACACCCCATCCGGCCAACCGGCTCCGTCCGGGTAAACCGAAGCACTACCGGCCCGACCGAACCGCCCGACAAACCTGTCCTGTTCTCCCTAACCCGCACATCGGCCCCATGCCTGGCTCCATTCACACCGCCCCTGCGGAATCCGGAGATGCTGTCCTCGGAAAGACGCTCCCGGACCTGCTGTACGACGCCGTCGACGCCTACGAAAACCCCCGTGCTCTGAACCAGCCGGAGGGAGAGGGCTGGACGCCGCTCTCCCTCACGGACTTCCAGACGCAGGCCGAAGAGGTGGCGCTCGGCCTCCGGGACCTCGGGCTGGAGCGCCAGGACCGCGTGGCGCTCCTCCTGGAGAGCGACGTGGACTTCTGCCGCGTCGACATGGGCTGCCTCATCGGCGGACTCATCGACGTCCCGGTGTATCTGTCCACCTCGCCGGAGCAGATGACCTACGTGATCGACCACGCCGAGGCCCGCGCGCTGGTCGTCGCGGACGGGGAGCGCCTTGAGGTGGCTGCCGAAATCGTCCCCGACCTCCCGCGCGTGGAGACCATCATCCTGTGCAACGACGACGGAAGCCCGCGGCCGGAGCTTCCCCATCGGGTAGACGTGCTCACGCTCGACGAGGTGCGCGAGCGCGGCCGGGCGTCGGTCGAGGACGTGTCGCGGGCCATTCAGGATCTCCGGTCGCAGATTCAACCGGACGATCTGGCGACGCTGATCTACACGAGCGGGACGACCGGGCAGCCGAAAGGGGTCATGCTCACCCACGAGAACATCTCGTCCAACGCGATGACCGCCGTGCAGGAGCTGGAAAATTTCGAGGAGGGCGCGGACGGCGAGGTCATCATCTCGTTTCTCCCGTTGACGCACGTCTTCGCCCGCTCGCTGCACTACGCGTTCATGGCCCGCGGTGTGAGCGTCTACTTTACGTCGCCGGACGACCTCGTCTCGGCGCTGCCGAAAGTGCAGCCGACGGCCTTCGCCTCCGTGCCCCGCGTTCTGCAGAAGGTCTACGCCGGCATCCAGAAGAAAATCACGGAAATGGAGGGCCTTCAGAAGACGGTCGGATCCTGGGCGCTCGGCGTCGCCCGCCAGTACCGTCTCGGGGAGCAAACGGGCCTCTTCTACGACCTGCAGAAGTCGCTTGCCGACTCGCTCGTGTTCAGCAAGTGGCGGCAGGCGCTAGGCGGGCGCGTCAAGTACATCGTCGTTGGTGGTGCGGCGCTGCAGGCGGATCTGGCCAACACCCTCGCCGCCGCCAACATCACGACCCTGCAGGGCTACGGTCTCACCGAGACGAGCCCCGTAATTGCCTACTCGCGTCCCTCCCGCAACAAGCCGGGCACCGTCGGCGAACCGCTGCCCGGGGTGGAGGTGCGCCTCGCCGACGACGGGGAAATCCTCACGCGCGGGCCCCACGTCATGAAAGGCTACTACAAAGCACCGGACAAGACCGACGCGGTAATAACCGACGACGGCTGGTTCCACACCGGGGACATCGGGGAGTTCGACGAGGACGGGTATCTCAAGATTACCGACCGGAAGAAGGACCTCTTCAAGCTCTCTACCGGCAAGTACGTGATGCCGCAGCCGATCGAGAACCGGCTTGGCAGTGAGCCGCTCGTTGATAAAGCCGTGGTCGTGGGCAATAGCCGGAAGTTCTGCGCGGCGCTCATCTTCCCGTCCGAAGACCAGGTGCGCTCGAAGGCACGTACCCAGGGCCTGGACGCCGACCAGCCGTTTGAAGACCTGCTGGACGAGCCCGAAATCGTCGACCTGTCCCAGTCCCTCGTCGATAAGGCGAACGAGGGGATGGACCACTGGTCGACGGTGAAACGATTCGCCCTCATCCCTGACGAACTCACGATCGAGTCCGGGTTGCTCACGCCGACGTTGAAAATCAAACGCCCGAAGATCCGCGAGGCGTACGCGGACGAAATCGAGGCGCTCTACGATGAAGCGCCGTCGGCAGCGACTCAAACGACCAAGAAGGCAAGAATCGTCGCGTGACGGTTCCGGAGAGGTCCGTCCGAACGACCCGTTGCGTGCCGACTCCTCCGCACGACCCGCAGGAGCGGGTCTTCGGGAGCTGAGAGATCGCGGGACGGGCGGATACCGATTTTCCTCGGGCCAACTCCCGACGCGGATTCATCCCCTCTCTTGCACCCGTGGGTTAACAGTGTTAACTTTGACAACGTTGTTCCGTAGCGCCGACGGTGACGATGCCGCCCCTCCGACATCCACTCATACCAATCTGCCCAAGCAATGGAAACCAAATCACTCGACACGCGAACGCTGACTCTTTCTGCGCCGGCGACTCGGAAGCCCTTCCGAACCGCCGCCGTGCTTGGCGCCGGGACGATGGGAGCCCAGATTGCCGCCCACCTGGCCAACGCCGGTCTGGAGGTGCACCTGCTCGACATCGCTCCCGATGACGGGGGTCCCAATGCAGTCGTCGAGAAGGGCTTCAAGCAGGCGAAAACGGCGAGCCCGGATCCGTTCTTTACCGACGAGGTCGCCGAACGCATCTATCTCGGCAACTTCGACGACCACTTCGATCGCATCGGCGAGGTCGACTGGGTGCTGGAGGCGGTCGTCGAGCGGATGGACATCAAGCGGGACGTCCACGCCCGCATCGAGGAGCACGCCCGCGAAGACGCCGTCATCTCCACAAACACGAGCGGCCTTCCCATCCACGAGATCGCCGAGGGGAGGAGCGAAAGCTTCAAACGGCGCTTTCTGGGAACGCACTTCTTCAATCCGCCCCGCTATCTGAAGCTGCTCGAAATCATCCCGACGGACGCGACCGACCCCGCCGTCGTAGAGCGCGTCGCGCAGTACGGCCGCCTGCACCTCGGGAAGGGGATCGTGGTGGCGAACGACGTTCCGTACTTCATCGGGAACCGGATCGGTATCTTCGCGCAGATGCAGGCGATCCGGCACTACACCGATGGGGACTACACCATCG
>CAKZLV010000115.1 GCA_937127285.1 uncultured Bacteroidota bacterium | reverse complement strand
TCCGGCCGCCGGGGAAGCTCGGGCCGCAGCCGTCCGCAGCGCCGGGCTGCGGGAGCCGGATCGGGCGACGGCGCCGCCGGTCGCACCGGATGGAAGCGACACGGCACGGCGATGCCGTCGTGGTCGGACCTCGACACCGGCCCGAACCGTCGCCGCCGAGGCACGGACGGCGCTTCCTTCCTGCAGCGCGTGTCGACGGTGCGCTTTGCCCTCATCATCCTCGCCATCGCCACCCTGTTTACACTGTACGTCGGCCATGTGCACGCCACGCAGAGCCTCCTGGCCGACGTGCAGAAAGCGCGCAGCGTCAACCAGGACCTGCACCTGAAGCACAACCGGTTGAAGGGCGAGTACGACCGCAAAACCGGTCCGTCGGTCATCTACGAGCGCGCCCGCGCTCTCGGTCTCCGCGAAAGCGTTACCTACGGACCCAAGATCACCGTCGAATAGTGAGTTCCAGGGGTCGAATAAGAGGCGGTTGCATTCGACCCTCGCCATTCGACCCTCGAAATTGCCATGACCCCCAAAGACCAGATCCTGACCCGGATGTACGTGGTGCTGACGCTGCTCAGCATCATCCCCCTGTTCGTGGCCGGACAGGTCGGGTGGATCGTGTTCGTTCAGGGCGAGGCGCTGCAGGAGCAGGGGCAGAAGCAGGCGCGCTCGACCGTTGACATTCCGGCGATGCGGGGCGCCATTCTGGACCGCGACGGGCGCGCGCTGGCCATCAACACCGCCCGCTACGACCTCGCCCTCGACCCCACGGTCGACGGATTTGCGGAGCAGCGGGCGTCGTTCTTCCAGAAGCTGTCGTCGCTCACCGGGACGCCGGCCGCGCACTTCCGGGAGCGCGTCGAAGAGCGATACAGTCCGCAGTACGTGCGTCTTTACCGCGGCCTTACCGAAGAGCAGCGCGAGCAGGTGGGGTCCTGGGGGATCCCCGGCCTGATCCTCACGCCCCGTTTCGCCCGGCGCTACAGCTACGAGACGACCGCCGCGCACGTGCTGGGGCACGTCAACGCCGACGGAGAGGGAATCGCCGGGTTGGAACTCGAATATGACGAGGCCCTCACCGGGACGCCCGGGCGGCGCGTCGTGAAGCGCGACCGCAGCGGCCGCATCAAGGCGTTCGTCGGCGGCAACGTCGTCGAACCCGACCACGGCGAGACGCTTCGCCTCACGATCGACCTCGTCCTGCAGTCGGCCCTGGAGGACGAATTGGAGCGCGGCATCGACGAGTCGGACGCCTCCTGGGGAACCGCCATTGCCATGGACCCGGAGGACGGCGCGATCCTCGCCCTTGCCAACCGGCCGACCTACAACCCGAACCGCCCCGGTGCCTACCGGAGTTCGGCCCGCCGCAACATTGCCATCACCGATCGCTTCGAGCCCGGCTCGACGTTTAAGCTCGTCGGGGCGGCGGCCGCGGTGGAACAGGACGTCGTGTCGATGAACGACTCGGTGGAGACCGGCGACGGGTGGGCCGTCTTTCACGGCTACACGATGAAGGACGTCGCCGCCTACGGGACGATTCCGTTCAAGGATGTCATTGCCAAGTCGAGCAACGTCGGCATGGCCAAGACGGCTTCGAAGATCGAACGGGGCATCTTCTACCAGTACGCCCGGAACCTGGGGTTCGGCCAGCCCACCTACATCGACCTGCCCGGCGAGGTGGGGGGCGTGCTGAAAAAGCCGGACCAGTGGAGCCGGACGTCCCTCACGTCGATGAGCATCGGGTACGAGGTGGCGGTCACCCCCATGCAGCTGCTGGCAGGGTACAGTGCCCTCGCCAACGGCGGTCTCCTCGTCGAGCCCTACGTCGTGCAGGAACGGCGGAGCATGACGGGGGAGACGCGCTGGCGCAACGAGCCCGATTCGATCCGGCGCGCCCTCGATCAAGAGACGGCCGAGGCGCTGCGTCCGGCCTTCGAGCGCGTCGTCACGGAGGGGACCGGAACGGAAGCGCAGATCGACGGCCTGCCGATTGCCGGCAAAACGGGGACGGCCCTGAAGGTGAGCGGCGGCCACTACTCGAAGGAGCAGGCGCGGGCGTCCTTCGTCGGCTTCTTTCCGGCCGACGACCCGGAGGTGGCTCTGCTGGTGATCATCGGCGAACCGAGAACAAGCATCTACGGCGGCTCGGTGGCGGCCCCGGTCTTTCGGCGCATCGCCGAACGGTGGGTCAGTTCGATGCCGGAGGTCGTAGACCGCATGGTGGCGGCGCGGACGGACGCCGGTGCCCGGCCGGCGTCGCCGGCCTCGGCGTCTTCCCCAGCGTCTCGGGCACTGCCAGAAGCAGTGGACCGCATGCCGAACCTGTCGGGCTACAGCCTCCGCCGGGCCATCTTCTGGCTGCGCAGCCGCGGCGTCGACGTCCGCGTGCGGGGGAGCGGGACCGTCACGCAGCAGGCGCCGGATCCGGGCACCCCGCTCCCCCGCCGCGCCGTCCTGACGGCACGATCGGACGGATCCGGCCCGCCGGCATCCGCACCGTCCGACTGACCGCTTCCCGCAACCCCGGACGACTCCCCGAAGACGTCCCCGCAGCTCCCCTGACGGACCCTCTGGATCGGCTTCCTCTGCCCTGTGCTCTCGCCTATGCCCGCTCCCAACCCCCCCTCGCCTACCGACGCCTCCCCGGACGCCGGCGGACGGTCGGTGGCGTGGACGGCCCTGCGCGACCGGTTGCGACGCGCCCGCCTTCTCGACGCTGTGGAGGAGGGGCGGGAGGCCTCCCCGAAGGACGACTGCCGGCTGCACCGCGTGACCGACGACAGCCGCCAGGCGGCCCCGGGCAGCCTCTTCGCCGCCATCCGCGGCGCAGCGGCCGACGGCCATTCGTTCATTGACACCGCGATCTCCAACGGAGCGTGCGTCGTTCTCTGCGAAGAGATCCCCGACCGCGCCGCCGCCCGCCACCCGTCCGTCCGCTTCGTGCAGGTGCGGTCGTCCCGTGCCGCGCTGGCCGAGGCCGCCGCGGCCTTCTACGGCGACCCCTCCCGCCGGCTCGACATGGTCGGCGTGACGGGCACGAACGGCAAGACGACGGTCGCCACCCTGGTCCATCACCTGCTGAGTCGCCTCGGCACCGCCGCCGGACTGATCAGCACCATCGAGGTGCGAAGCGGTGCCGGCTCTACGAAGAGCGCCCTCACCACGCCCGGCCCGGTCGACCTGCAGCGCACGCTGCACGGCATGGTCGACGACGACTGCCGCGCCTGCGCGATGGAAGTGTCCTCGCATGCGCTCGATCAAGATCGCGTGCGCGGCGTCGCCTACGACGCGGCCGTGTTCACGAATCTGACGCCCGAACACCTCGACTACCACGGCACCCTGAGCGCCTACCGCGCCGCGAAGAAGCAACTCTTCGACGGCCTTGCCCCCGGCGCCACCGCGATCGTCAACGCCGACGACGCCCACGCCGAAACGATGGTGGCCGACACGGAGGCCGACGTCGTCACCTTCGCCCTCGACGCCGACGCCGACGTCTCGGTCGACATCCTCGAGCGCCGCGTCGACGGACTGCGCCTGCGCATCGACGGGCGGGAGCGCACCTTCCGGCTCGCGGGCGGATTCAACGCCGGGAATCTGGCGGCGACCTACGCGGTCGGCCGGGCGATGGGCCACGCGGGCGGCGCCGTCCTCGACGCCCTCGCCGACGCGCCGCCCGTCCCCGGCCGCTTCGAGTCGCTTCGCTTCGACGACGGCACGACCGTCGTCGTCGACTACGCCCACACCCCCGACGCGCTCGACACCATCCTGTCGTCGATCCGCACCGCCCTGCCGGCGACCTTCGACGGGACCCTCTGGTGCGTCTTCGGGTGCGGCGGCGACCGCGATGCGTCGAAGCGCCGCCCCATGGGCCGCATCGCCGAGCAGCGCGCCGACCGCGTCGTGGTGACGAGCGACAACCCGCGAACCGAAGACCCGGAATCGATCCTCCACGACATCCGTCGCGGGATGCGCCACCCGGCCGACGCGCAGTGGATCGTTGACCGCGACGCGGCAATTCGCGCCGTTGCGCGGTCTGCCGCTCCCGGCGACGTCGTATTGATTGCAGGCAAAGGCCACGAAACCGTCCAGGTCATCGGCGACGACCGCCGCCCCTTCGACGACCGCGCCGTCGCCCGCGCCGCCTTCGGTTCCCGCTCCTGACTCCCCGATTCCCGGCCGTCACCACGGATTCCCCGGCCTTCACCACGGAATGTCACGCGTCCGATGCTGCGGTGACATTCGCAACCCAACCCCGAATGCTGTACTACCTCATCAGCTACTTGGAAGAGCTGTATCAGCCGCCCGGCTTTCAGGTGATTCAGTTCATCACCGTGCGCGCGGCCTTGGCAGCCATCACCGCGCTGGCGCTGGCCCTCTTCGCCGGTCGCAGCATCATCCGGTGGCTGGCGCGCAAGCAGTTCGGCGAACAGGTGCGCGAGGGCGAGGCCGCCGGCGTGATCGACCACGCCCACAAGGCCGGCACGCCCACGATGGGCGGCGTCATCATCCTGCTCTCCATTCTGGGCGCTACGCTCCTGTGGGGCGCCATCGCCGAGACCTACGTGTGGCTGATCGTGCTGGCGACGGCCTGGATGGGCGCCGTCGGGTTCGCCGACGACTACATCAAGACCGTCCGCAAGAACAAAGACGGGCTGGCCGCGCGCACCAAGATCGCCGGACAGGTCGGCATCGGCGTCGTGGTGGGCGCGGTGCTGTACTTCCACCCGTCCTTTGCCGAGTACAACACCCTCACGTACGTTCCCTTCATCAAAGACTCCGTTCTCAACTATGATGTCTTCGACGCCTGGGGGACC
>CAKZLV010000114.1 GCA_937127285.1 uncultured Bacteroidota bacterium | reverse complement strand
CCAGCCGGTCCAGCCAGGGCTGCACGGCGTCTCGAACTCGACGGGCATTTCGGGCGAGGACCGGCTCGTACAGCCGCCGCGGCAGCCGGTTGAGCGGCCAGACGCTGGGGGGCGTCAGGACGTCCACCGACGTTCCGCACCGCGCCTGGACGCGGCGGACCCGGGGGGCGCGCCGAACAATCTCGGACGGGGACTTGCGTCCGGCGGCGACGTCGCGGGCCGTCGAGAGGTGCGTGGGCGGATGCTCGACGTAGAGGACCTGGTAGTGGGCGGCCAGTTCGCCGGCGAGGGCGACGGTCGACTTCATATAGGTTCCGTCCCAGTCGGGCGTGGCCAAGATCAAGAGCGGCGGTTTGCGGCCGTCCGCCGCCGGTGCTGGAGCCGGCGCGGCGCCTACAGGCATTGAGGAGCGGCCGGACGAGGCGACCTCGAGGTCGCAGGACTGGTCGGGAAGAGCAGGCGGGGCGGAAGGGAGGTCCGTGGCCGAAGGAAGGTCAGGCATCGCAGGGGGGGAGAAGCAGAGAGAAGATGGAAAATGAGCGCCGGGAAAGGCAGGGCAGGGTCAGGCCGATTGCTGGCCTGTCGGCGACGACGCCTCCTCGTGCCCGTCCTCGTGCCCGAAGGCGAGAGGGGCGCGGAGCTCGAGGCGCACCCATCGCTTCAGGCGCTGGCGCAGCCGTGAGCGTTCGCGAGCGAGGTCGCCCACGATGGGATCGAGCGCTTCGCGAGAGGTCCCGTTGAGCACCAGGAGCGGGGGCGAAGCCGTTGCCGCCTGCAGCGCGTCGAGTGCGCTGCTGTCGGCCCGCGCCCAGCTGTGGTCTGCCCGCACCACCACCAGCGTCCCGTCCGCACGCGCCGCCAGATCGCCCGGCAGGGCGCGCTCGATGAGGGGCGGGACCTCGACGAGGACGACGTCTGGAGATGCTCTCCCGACCTCTTCTCCGGAGGGGCGGGCCTTCTCGGCCGGCGCGCCGGACTTGGAGAGGCGGTCCAGGACATCGGGCAGGGAGGACAGGGGGGCATCGGACGAGTAGGAGTCTTCCCGGACGCCTCCGGGCTGCGGGTCTCCGGGCTGCGGGTCTCCGGGCTGCGCGCTGGCGTGCGGAGCGGCATCGGAGCCGGGCTGGAGCAGGCGAACCGACGCCCCTTCTCCGGCCAGCGTGTGGGCAAGTCGCCGGGCCACGGTGGTCTTTCCTTCCTGCGGCCGCGGGCTTGCCACAAGTAGGACGGTGGGCCCGCCCGACGGCCCGTCGACCCCGGCGGCCTGGAGAGACCGAAGCAGCTGAGCATCCAGGATCCGGTGCATGCGCTGCTGCTCCGCGGCCTCTGCTTCCTCTGCTTCCGCCGCCTCTGCTCCCGCGGCCTCTGCTCCTGCCGCCGGTCCCCTGGAGGTCGAGCCGGATGCCAGGCCCGACGGGCGGGGAAGGACCGGGTACGCGCTGGCCAGCTCCAGACCCGTGGCCGCCGCCGCGCGGTTGGGGGTCCGCAGCGTGCGGTCCAGAAGCGAGAGCGCCACCAGTCCGGCAAGAACGAGGACCCACCCCGCCACGGAGGCCCCGGCCACGAGGACGAGACGCTGGGTGGGCTTGGGCTTGGAGGGGACGAAGGGTGCGTCGATAATCCGAAACGACTGGCGCCCCCGCGCACTCTTTTGCCGAGTCCGGGCCTCGTTGAGGCTGCGGAGGGCCTCGAGATACTGGTTTTCGGCCAGGTCGACCTCCCGCTCGATGCCGGCCAGCTCCGAGCCGAGCGGGGCCAGCGTCCGGTACTGATCCCGGAATTCCTGCAGCCGGGCCTTCAGGGCGTCGACGCGGGAGGAGGCCTCCGTGACCGTCATCGACCGGTCGAGCCAGCGCCCGAGAAGCGTCGTGCGGTCGACGCCGCTCGGCGAGAAGCTGAGCGCGTGCAGCCGCTTCAGGGAGTGGTCGAGGCTCGATTCGACCGTGTCCACCGCCGGCAGCGCGCCCCGCGTCGCGGGTGCTTCTGTCGGGGAGCCGGTGGACCCGCTCGCGCGGCCGACGGACTCGAGGACCGACCGGGCGTGCCCGGCCGAGAGCGCCTGCCGGAGCTGCAGCAGCCCCTCGCGGTCTTGAAGAAGAGCGCGCCGGTCGCCGATGCGCCGGGCGAGGCTGTCGCGAGCACGGCGAGCGGCCGTCAGTCGCATTCGCTCCCCCGTCAGCGCGTCGGCGACGCGCTCGCGAGCCTGGGCGATGGCTTCGGTCTGCTCGTTGTAGTTGATCACCTCGTGCTCAACGCCGAACTGGCGGAGGCGGGCGACGCGGCGGTCCAGCTTGTCTTTCGCGCGGCGGGCCTGCTTTTCGAAGAAGGCAACCACGCCGCCGAGACGCTCCAGACGCTGGCTGCCGGCGCGCGATCGAACCTCTTCGAGCAACAGAGCCAGCGTCCGGTGCGCGAGGTGGGCGTTTCGGGCTGTGTAGCGGACTTCAAGAAGGTCGGAGGCGCCCACGCGGTGAACCTTCAGATTGCTCCGGAGGCCGTCGACGCTCACCGCGGTTTTCGAGGCCAGAACGAGGCGACGAAGCGGCTCGGACGTCGGAAAGGCCCGGTTGAGGCGGTCGAGGGTTGCTTCGACCGTAGCGGCCCGAAGCCGGCTGCGAAGGGCGGGGGGAAGGGCGTCTCCCGCCTCGTCGCGAACGGCCTCCCGAAGCGCGCCCTGCGTCGAATCGGACGGGGAAAGGCCGTGAGCGAGAAGCTGCAGCGCAACCGCCTGAAGCGTCGACCGCGCCTCGACGGTTCCAATCAAGTTGTCAAACGCGCTGCGCACGGCCTGGTAGTCGACCTTGCCTCGCTCCTGGTCGACCTGGTAGCCGGAGACGATGCCCGTGTGCACCGTCGCGTGCGTGGTGTACTCCTTCGGTTGACCCCGCGTCAACAGGAACGTGGCCGCACCGACGACGACCGGCACGAGCACCAGAAGGCGCACGTTACGCAGAAGAAGTCGGATGAATCCGAGAAGCGTCACGGTGGGCGTGGGGCGGTGAGGGGAAAAGAGGGGGCGCGGCGGCGGAGAGCCGCCGGTGCTGCGAGGGCGATCACACGTCCTCGCTCTGAAGGAGGGCCCGCGGCGTACGCAGAAGGATGGAGAGGTCGAACCCGAGCGAGCAGCGCCGCGCATAGTCGACGTCCAGCGCAATCCGCTCCTTGGTAGACACCGAGTCGGTGCCCCGCTGGGTCACCTGCCAGAGACCGGTGACGCCGGCGGGGGCCAGAAACCGCTCAACGTCTCCGTCGCGGGTGAGCTGCTCCGCCTCGTAAGGCGGCAGCGGCCGGTTGCCGACCACGGAAAGGTGGCCGGCGAGCACGTTGAGAAGCTGCGGGGTTTCGTCGAGGCTGGTCGTGCGCAACCAGCGCCCGACCCGGGTGATGCGCGGGTCGTGAGACAGCTTCACGAAGACGCTCTCTTCTTCTTCGCTCTGCGCCCGGGCCGCGGCTTCGGGCACGACGCCGTCATCGCCGACGAGCACTGCGTCTGCGCGGTCCTGCGCGTTCGCATACGCCTGCCACGACACCGGCTCCGGCGTCGGGCCGGACGAGGAACGAGAGGAGGGCTCGGCGTACTGGTTCAGATGCTGGAGCATCTCGAGGCGTTCATCGGCATCGACGTACATCGTCCGAAACTTGATGAGGGGAAGAACCCGGTAGCCCTCGCCGACACGCTGGGAGATGTAAAACACCGGTCCCGGCGAGTCCAGGCGAATGAGAACGGCGATGCAGAGAAACAAAGGGGCCAGCAGGAGGAGGGCGGGAACGGCGATTAGAAGGTCGAGGAGACGTTTCGCCCACCGGCCCGGCCGGTCGAGGCGGCCGTATCCATGACGGCGGGTGTCGAGGCGGAGGTACGAGCTCATCGGAGAAAGGGGGTGAAGGCAAGAGGTCGAGAACGCGGCGATGGCCCCTGCGAGCGATGCGCGGGCCGATACCGGGACGGATACCGGGGTGGATACCGGGGCCGATCCGCCGGCCGAGTCCGCTTTGCCAACCCGCTGGGGCTTGCCAACCTGCTCGGGCTCGCGAGCCCGCTCAGGCTCGCCAATCCGTTCAGGCTCGCCAATCCGTTCAGGCTCGCCAATCCGTTCAGGCTCGCCAATCCATTCAGGCTGGCCAATCCGTTGGCATTCGGCGGCGGATCCGGAGATGCCGGACGGGTTGGAGGATTGAGGATTCGCGGATTCGGAATTGAGAATCAGTAGATTCGGGACGGGTCTCGGTTGGCGGGGGCGTACCAGGTGCGGAAGCGGGTCCCGTTTGAGCGCGCCCAGGGCGCAAACTGGCGGTAGGCATCGCGCACGTCGGTCTTCTCGGACGGGTACGCAAACGACACCGGCAGGTGAAGCGCCCAGGGGAGGTTCTCATCGGTCTTGTAGAAGCGATTGGCCCCTGGGTCCGTCGTGTCTCCCGAGCGGCCGAACAGGGACGGATCCGCCTTCACCGTCGGCGGGCGGTCGGGCAGGTGCACTTCCCGCCCCCGGTCGCTCGTGGCGAAGATAAACGGGTTGTAGGGCGGTGTGCCGAGGTTGGCCGCCGGTACCGGGATGTCGAAGGCAACCGTCACCGTGATCGTGTCGAAGGGAACCGCGGGCGATCCGGGGACGGTGTTGCGAAAGGACTCTCCGGTCTGGTCGAGCCGGTTGTAGGCGTCATCGTAAATCGGAATCACGGCCCGGTCGCTGCCGGCCTCCGTGCCGTTCGGGCGCGTCTGGACGGCTCCCGCGCGCAGGTCCTGCCCGGCCACAGACACGATGCGGCTCGCGTCGATCGGCAGTTCGACGGCCAGTCCGCTGCGG
>CAKZLV010000113.1 GCA_937127285.1 uncultured Bacteroidota bacterium | reverse complement strand
CACAGCATCCGAAGCGTCCAAGCGTCCAAAGCCCCCACGCGTCCAAAGCCCCCACGCTCCCCCGCTCCCGCGCCTATATGAGATTTGGAGGGAAAACTCCTCGCGGCGGCTTCACGGTGGAAGCGGTTCCGAACGTGAACGGACGGGGCTCGTTTGCGTGCATAGGGTTGTCCGGAGGGTCCGATGCCACCACTGCGTCGGTGCGTCCGGAAGCCCGTACGACGGATCGTTCGGACGGATCGTTCTGGATACACAAAGCAGCACCTCACCGCATGGCTCATCACAGGTTGTCGCGTACATGAACCGCATTCTGGTTACGGGTGCCAACGGCCAAATTGGGAGCGAACTCGTCGACGTGCTGCGCCGCCGCCACGGGCGCGACCGGGTGGTGGGGCTCGACCTCGCCCCGCCGTCGTCGCCAAACGGGCAGCGCGAGGAAGGCCCCTACGTGACGGGGGACGTCCGCAACCGCGATGCCATCGAGGCGGTCATCCGCAACCACGAGGTGTCGGTCGTCTACCACCTCGCCAGCCTGCTTTCCGCCTCCGGCGAGAAGAAGCCCGACCAGACCTGGGAGGTGAATCTCGACGGACTCAAGAACGTCCTCGACCTGGCCCGCCGGCACTCCCTCCGCGTCTTCTGGCCCTCGTCCATCGCCGTCTTCGGCCCGTCGACGCCCCGTGAGCAGACGCCCCAACGCACCGTCTTCGATCCGTCCACGATGTACGGCGTCACGAAGCGAAGCGGCGAGCTTCTCTGCCAGTACTACCACCGCCGCTACGACATCGACGTGCGCAGCCTGCGCTATCCCGGACTCATCAGCTACAAAACGCCGCCGGGCGGCGGAACGACCGACTACGCGGTCGACATGTTTTACGCTGCGGCCGACGGCGACCCCTACACCTGCTTCGTGCGGCCGGACACCCGCCTGCCCATGATGTACATGCCGGACGCCCTGCAGGCGACGCTCGACCTCATGGAGGCCGACGCCGGCAACCTGACGGTGCGCGACAGCTACAACATCACCGCGTTCAGTTTCTCCGCCCGCGAGCTGGCCGCCAGCATCGAGCGCCGGATGCCGACGTTTTCCTGCAGCTACGACCCCGACGAACGCCAGCGCATCGCCGACGACTGGCCGCAGTCCGTCGACGACTCCGTCGCCCGCTCCGACTGGGGCTGGTCGCCGCAGTACGACCTCGACGCCATGACCGACGACATGCTCGACCACCTCCAGGAATCGCTCGAAGTCTGACGACTCCCTGCGGTGTGGAGGGATGGAAGGATGGAGGGATGGACGCTTCCATCCGCACTTCCGTGCCTCCCCCCGTCCCCCCCATCCACACGTTCACACATCCACACATCCAACCCGCGAAGCGCTATGCCGATGTACGAGGCCGCGACGGCCGAATTTGAGCGCGAACTGCAGGACATCAAAGATGCCGGCACCTACAAGGAGGAACGCGTCATCACCTCCCAGCAGGACGCCGACATCGAGGTGGCCTCCGGCGACCACGTCATTAACTTCTGTGCAAACAACTACCTCGGTCTCGCCAACCATCCCCGCATCATGGAGGCGGCGAAGGAGGGCGTGGACCGCTACGGGTTCGGCGTCGCCAGCGTCCGCTTCATCTGCGGAACCCAGACCGTCCATAAGCAGCTCGAGCACGAGCTATCGCAGTTCCACGAGACGGACGACACGATCCTCTACAACTCGTGCTTCGACGCGAATACGGGGCTCTTCGAGACGATCCTCGGCCCCGACGACGCGATCATCAGCGACGCGCTCAACCACGCGTCCATCATCGACGGCGTGCGCCTCTGCAAGGCCGACCGCTACGTCTACGACCACAGCGACATGGATGACCTGGAGGTGCAGCTCCAGGAGGCGCAGGACGCCAACATCCGCATGATCGCGACCGACGGCGTCTTTTCGATGGACGGCGACGCGGCGAAGCTCGACGAAATCTGCCGCCTCGCCGACGAATACGACGCCCTCGTGATGGTGGATGAATGCCACGCCACCGGCTTCATGGGCGAGAAAGGCCGCGGCGCCAGCGAGGCGAAGGGCGTTCTCGACCAGGTCGACATCATCACCTCCACCCTCGGCAAGGCCCTCGGCGGCGCCACCGGCGGATTTACGACCGGGCGCCAGGAGATCGTCGACCTCCTCCGCCAGCAGTCCCGCCCCTACCTCTTCTCGAACGCCATCGCCCCGATGATCGCGAACGCGAGCATCCGGGTGCTGGACATGCTGCAGGAGAGCGCCGATCGACGCGAGCAGCTCTGGGAAAACGCGCGCACCTTTCGGTCGGAGATGGAGGACCGCGGCTTCGAGCTGAAGCCCGGCGACCATCCCATCATCCCGATCATGCTCTACGACGCGAAGAAGAGCGCCCAGATCGCCGACGACCTGCTGGAGAAAGGGATCTACGTGATCAGCTTCAGCTACCCCGTCGTGCCGAAGGGCGAGGCCCGCATCCGCGTCCAGATGTCCGCCGCCCACACCCGCGAGCAACTCGACCGGGCCATCGATGCCTTTACGGAGGTCGCGAAGGACTACGACGTGATCTAATTCGAGATTCAGAATCGGGGATGTTGGAGTGGCAGTTCCCGATGTCATGCTGATTGAGGGGTCCGGCACGAACGCCGGACCCCCGAGTCCCTTCTCCAGAGGGAGAAGGGCAGGAAGAGGGGATGAAATAGCCAAATTCACTCGGTCCACCTCCTTTCTACCCCTCATGTTCTCCCCTCTCCAGGGGAGAGACTCAAGGGCGAGCGTCGTGCTTTGTGAAGGAAGAAGACGCTTCCCCGAGCGAGACGGTCGGGCCTCAAGTCCCCTCCCTGGAGAGGGAGGGACAGGGTGGGTAGATGGGAAATGAAATCGACGCTTGGTGCTGAGGTCTTTCTACCCCCTCTCCACGGGATGACCTCCCTCCGGTCGGCTTTTTTCTCCCCTTTCTAAGGGAAAGACTCGGGGGCAGGCGGCGTGCTTTGTTTGTTGCGGGGACGCTCGTCCCTACTGGGACGGCCAGGCCCGAGTCCCTTCTCCAGAGGGAGAAGGACAGGAAGAGGGGGATGAAATAGCCAAATTCACTCGGTCCACCTCCTTTCTACCCCTCTTGTTCTCCCCTCTCCAGGGGAGAGACTCAAGGGCGAGCGTCGTGCCTTGTGAAAGAAGAAGACGCTTTCCCGAGCGAGACGGTCGGGCCTCAAGTCCCCTCCCTGGAGAGGGAGGGACAGGGTGGGTAGATGAGCAGCGGTGTCGACAGTTGATGCTCTCTTCCATCAGGGTGTCCCCCACAGCAAGCAAGAAAACGTCTCCCTCCCGTCCAGCGTCTACGTCAACACCCAAACACCCTCCCAACACGTCAAGCCCCCCATGCCCTCCCGCCTCTCCGCCCTTCTCGCCCTCGTCCTCGCCGTCGTGTGCGCAGCGCCGCCGGCCGATGCGCAGGATGCGATGCCCACGCGCACCCTGCCGGCCGACACGACGATCTCTTCCACCGACGAGGTGACGATTCGCGGAGAGTCGGTCCCCTACGACGTCATCACCGGCACGCAGCCGGTCTACGGCGACCACGACAGTACGATCGCGGCGCTGCACTACACCTACTACCGGCGCTCCGACGTCGACGACCGGTCCCGCCGACCGCTCGTCGTCTCCTTCAACGGCGGCCCCGGCTCCGGCTCCCTCTGGATGCACCTCGGCTACACGAGCCCGAAGAAGCTGAAAATCAGCGACGAAGGGTACCCGGTCCAGCCCTACGGCATCGAAGACAACCCGCACTCGATCCTGGACGTGGCGGACGTCGTCTACGTCAACCCGGTCAACACCGGCTTCTCCCGCATCCTCGACGAGAGCGTCGACCGCGAGACGTTTTTCGGCGTGAACGCCGACGTTGCCTATCTGGCCGACTGGATCGACACGTTCGTCTCCCGCCACAACCGGTGGACTTCCCCCAAGTATCTGATCGGGGAAAGCTACGGCACGACGCGGGTGGCCGGACTCGCCGGAGAGCTGCAGAACCGCCACTGGATGTACCTGAACGGCGTCATTCTCGTCTCGCCCACCGGGCTCGGACTCGAAACGCCCGGGGCCTCCCCGCGCTCCGAAGCGCTGAAGCTGCCCTACTACGCGGCGACGGCGTGGTATCACCAAAAGCTGCCCGCCGACCTGCAAAACCGCGACCTGCCGGACCTGCTCTCGGAGGTGGAGGACTACACAATTGAGGAGTACGTGCCGGCCCTGACCCGCGCCGGGTCCATCGACGACGACCGGCGGCAGCAGGTGGCCGAACAGGTGGCCCGCTACGCGGGTCTCTCGCAGCCGTTCGTCCTGGACCACAACCTCGCCGTTCCGGCCTCCGCCTTCTGGAAGGAATTGCTGCAGGAGGACGGCTATACGGTCGGACGCCTCGATTCTCGCTACCGGGGCGTCGACGTTACCAATGCCGGCGACGAATACGACTACCCGGCGGAGCTCACCTCCTGGAATCACGCCTTCACGCCGGCGATCAACCACTACCTGCGCGACGACCTCGGATTCGAGACGGACCTGACGTACAACGTCTTCGGCCCGGTGCGTCCGTGGGAGGACGACGACAACGACACCGGCGAACAGCTTCGGCAGGCGATGGCGCAGAACCCGTTCCTGCACGTCATGGTGCAGTCCGGCTACTACGACGGGGCGACGGACTACTTCTCGGCCAAGACCGTCCTGTGGAACCTGGGCACCCGCGACACGATGCGCGAGCGACTGCGGTTCGAAGGGTACCGGAGCGGGCACATGATGTACCTGCGCTCTGAGGACCTGGAGACCTCCAACCAGGACATCCGCCAGTTCATCGAGGACTCCATTCCCGAGGACGGCATGCCCGCCCGCTACGGCCCGGCACGGCGCTGAGGAATCGCCAGTGGATGGAGGATTGAGGATGGAGGATGGGTCGCCAGGGAAGCGGGGTCGGATCTCTAGGTGTCGGAACCGTCAGCAGCCGGTGTCGTGACCATTCATCGGCGGAAGACGAACCGTCTGCCCCCGATGGGCCCGTAGCTCAATCGGTTAGAGCACCGGCCTCATAAGCCGAGGGTTGTGGGTTCAAGTCCCACCGGGCCCACTATTTTCTTTCTCCCCCACTTCTCCTTCGATGTCCCGAAGCGGCAGGGGAGCCGCCTCCGAGGGCTGAGCCCGTCCATACTCCTTCATTTCCATGCATCGGATTGTCGTCGCTTTTCTCCTGTTGGGCGTTCTTTCCGGCTGTGACGCGACCTCTTCCGACCCGGAGGACCCCGCCGATGCATTGCCGCCCGGAGTGGCCTCCTATCTGAATGCGGCGCTCGACACCATGAAGACGGCCCACGTGCGCCGGAAGGAGGTCGACTGGCCGTCGTTTCGGGCGAAGATTCTCGACCGGGCTGTCGGGGACACGCTCATCACGGACACCTACGACGACATCCGGTATGCGCTGAACGAACTGGACGACCACAGCTACTTCCTTCCGCCGCAGAAGAGCGCCCGTCAGAAAGCCCCGCACGCGGTTTGGACCGACGACGCGGTTCGTAGCGGGAAGGCGATTGGCGACGTCGAGGGGCACCGGCTCACAGCGGAAGCCGGCTACGTCGACGTCCCCAGCATCTCGGGGGGAGGCATGGAGGCGTTGAAGTTCGCTGATCGTCTGCAGTCGGTCATCGCGTCGACGGACTCAACCTCGATGTGCGGGTGGGTGGTGGACCTTCGCGACAATCCGGGGGGCAACATGTGGCCGATGGTGGCGGGCATCGGGCCCATCGTGGGGGAGGGGCACCTCGGATCCTTCGTTCCTCCCGACGCCGACACGGTCCGGTGGGGCTACAGAAACGGGGCGTCGAGGGTGCGCGGACGAACGGTCGTCCGGGTGTCGGGAGAGCCGTACACGGTGAACCGGCCGGCGCCGCCGGTAGCTGTGCTGCTCGGTTCGCGCACGGCGAGCTCCGGAGAGGCGGTGGCCGTGGCGTTTCAGGAGCGGAACCGCACGCGCACCTTCGGCTGGCCGACCGCCGGACTCACGACAGCCATCCGCCTGTTTCGGCTCCGCGACGGCGCACGCCTGGGGCTCGCCGTCTCCCGGTTCGCGGATCGGACCGGACGGGTGTACGAAGGCCCCATCGTTCCCGAGGTCCGCGCCCCGGGCAAATCCCCGGCAAACCCAAGCCGCCAAGACGATGTCGTCGGCACCGCCCGCGCGTGGGTGGAGGCGCACCCGGCGTGTAGCGACGGCACGTAGCCGCTTCCGAAGAGAGAACAAGGCCTGTGCTGAACTCGATTCAGTAGGGACGTTTTCCGTGCGGAAACCACGCCATCTGGTTGGACACATCCGCCTTCCTCCTTCCGGTCAGCATGTGGCCGCCTCAATTCTTTTGTCTTTCGCGGGATATGCTATTGCGGGAGTATGCTATGCTTCATCTCACTCTGACAGAGTACGTTGACCGCACCCGGTGGCGCTGAGTGCTGAGCAACGATAATGGGGCCTTCCTCGCCGACCACGCGGTGCTCGTCGACACCGGCGGCGACGGCCTCGTCACAGCACCGGCCTCATAAGCCGAGGGTTGTGGGTTCAAGTCCCACCGGGCCCACCATTTCTGTTTACGACACGCCGTGGGTCGCCAACGATCAGTAGGGGCGAGGCTTCGCCCCGAGCAAGAACCGCCGCCGGACGACCGCGGGCCGGGGGGCATGGAAAGCGTCACCCGCCGATCGGTGAGAGCATCAACGATGCGTAGGAGCGACGCGGGGCCGAGGGCCAACTCCTCGGCGCGTCGCCCGCTTGCCGATCCCGTCCACGTGCAGCCGACCGGGCGGCCACGACTGAACGCCATCTGGAAGATGTTACAAACCTGTGTTTCGCCGGCGGTTCACCGTTCGGAGCGGCACCTTCGGAGCAATGGCTCATTTCATCGTTTGAGAAATTCATTGTCCAGACGATGGAATTCGTCGCTCCGATCACCAACGCCGCTCCGCCGCCATGTCCACCCACCGCATTGCCCGTCCGACGACCACCTCTCGCACCGCGGACGACACGCAGCAGGACACAAAGCAGAGCGCGGCCGAAACGCTTCTCTGGGCCTCGCGCGGCCTCCTCGTCGCGCTCGCCGCGGTCTTTGCCGGCCTTAATCTCGCCGGCATCCGCTTCTCCATCGAAACGCAGAGCATCGTCTACCTCGTGGGCATGGTGGCGATGAACCTGCCGCACGGGGGCTTCGAGCATGCGAATAACCTCTGGAACCGGCCGCTCTCCTTCGCCGCCCGCTACGTGGCGCTCTTCCTGACGGCCATCGCGCTCTTCGTCGGCCTCCTCTTCTGGAACCCGGTCCTCGGGCTCGGCCTCGCTCTCACCGTCGCCATGGTGAAAGGCGGACACGGCGGCGTGCGGGTTCTGGACGCAACGACGGGCACGACGCACCTCCACTCCTCCCTGCAGCGCGGACTCGCGGCGACCGTCCGCGGCGGAGCGGTGATGATCGTGCCGATGATCGCCTGGCCCGGTACGTTCCTGGCCTTCAGCCAGTACATGGTGAACATCTTCGAGCCGGGCGCCCTGGCCTCCGCCGCCGCCAACGTGGAAACCGTCCGCACCACCCTCGCCCTCGGCTACGGCACGGCCGTCCTCCTTCACCTCGTGCTCGGCTACGTGTACGCCGACGGACTCTCCTCCTGGCGGATCGACGCGGTGGAGACGATCCTGCTCGTGACCTACTTCTCGGTCGTTCCCGTCCTCATCGCCGTCGGACTCTACTTCCCCTTCTGGTACTCCCTCCGCCAGGTGGCCCGCGCCGTGGCGACGGGCGACGACGCGTACGGCTCGGCCTCCGACGACGAGCCGAACCTCATGGCTCGCTTTAAGTCGGGAGGCACGTTCATGGCCGGGACCCTCGGTACGTTCGGCCTCATGGCGGCCCTCTACACGTTCTTCCCCTCTCCGCTCGGCGGCGCCCCCTTCTGGGCCGGACTCGTCGCCTTCTACAGCATCTTCGTCAGCATCATCGCCCTCCCCCACATCGTCGTCGGCTCCTGGATGGACCCGGACCACGGGATCTGGTACGTGCCGTGACGCCCGGGCGAAGCGGGAGGGGAAAGGTGAGATCGTGTGATTGGATGATCGGAGGAGTGGGGGATTGGAGGTCGGCACGGAACGACCGAGTGTGATCTCCGGCTCCTCCCGTACCTGCTGCGGTAAAGACAGGAATCCCTTCCCGCATGATGGTCCGGGACACGCCTTCTCCAGGGAGGCGACGCCCCCCGCCCACTGCAGCAGAGACAAGCACCTGCTCCGGAGGGGACGCACGGGACCCATCTCAACGGTTCCCCTCCGGAGTCCATCTCGGGGAGGCACGCACGACCGCCCCCAGTACCGAGCCCCCAATACCGGGTACCGAATACCGAGTACCCAGCACCCAATACCGAGTACCCAGTACCGAGTACCGAATACCGAGTACCCAGTACCCAATACCCAGTACCGATCCTACGCCGTCGCCGCGGCCGCCTCGTGCGTCTCGGTGCGAAGCGGCGACAGGTCCTGCGGGTCCGGCACCACCGTATCCAGCACCCGCGCCGACGAGATCACGCCCGGCATCCCCGCGCCCGGGTGCGTCCCGGCCCCGACGAAGTAGAGGCCCTCCACGTCCTCGCTCTCGT
>CAKZLV010000112.1 GCA_937127285.1 uncultured Bacteroidota bacterium | reverse complement strand
GCTCAGGGCGCCGGAGGTCGACCACTTCTTCTCGCCGTTCAGGATGAAGTCGCCCTCCTCGGTCTTGACCGAGAAGGACTCCTGGCCGGCCGCGTCCGAGCCGACGTTCGGCTCCGAGAGGCAGAAGGCGCTGAGCTTCTCGTTCGCGACCATCGGAAGGTATTCTTCCTTCTGGTCCTCGTCCCCGAACATCACGAGCGCCTTGCACCCGATCGACTGGTGAGCCGAAACCATCACGGCCGTCGAGGCGCAGTAGCGCCCGATCATCTCGAGGACGCGGTTGTAGCTCGTGACGCCGAGACCCTGCCCGCCGTACTCTTTCGGGATGATCATGCCCATCACGCCCATGTCGAACAGGCGCTCGATCACCCAGTCGGGGATGTACTGCTCCTGGTCGATCTCGACGCGCGGGTGCTCGTTCTCGAGGTAGTCTTCCAGTTCCTCCAGAAGCTCGTCGCAGCGCTCCCGCTCTTCCTTGCTCTCGCGCGGATACGGGAAGACGAGGTCTTCGCGGAAGCGGCCCCAGAAAACGTTCTTGATGAAGCCCATGTCTTCCGGTTCGGGCCCCATCATCGTCTCGATATCCTGGATCATCTGCTGATCCTCTTTCGAGACGCCCTTCATGTTACTCAAGCCTTTCTCAGCCATGACGTGGTGTGGGTTGTGGACGTGACGATGAATGGGTTGGATCGTGCAGCGCCGGAGCCGGGTGCCGTACACCCGTCCCGCGCAAGCCTCTCCGAACGGCCGATCCTCCCGCCGGATGCGCAGCGCACCTCACGCTGCCCGCCGCGGGATGTCGGCACCGCCCGGTCCCTTCCGGCGGTTGGTTCGGCGCACGCGCTTATACCGGCGCACCGGGTGCCGCGGTCCTCGGTGCCGCATCGGACCGCCGAGCCGACGCATGCTTCCCTCGGTCGACAGCGAATCGAACGACGCACGACCGTGCAAATCGGACCCGGCACGGCTCGGACCTGGCGATGCATCGGCCTTCTGCCGGTAGCCGTTGACGCTGGAATGTGAAAAGATAAACCTGGAAGTGCTTCCAAACCACGAGGTATGGTGTAAAGTGCGAGAACTTTGGCAGTTCCTGAGGGGAGACGTCTCGTGGCTCGTCCTCTGCCTCCTACCCGCGGCATCCGGCTCGATATTTCCTCTCCGGTTCCCCATTTTCCAGACGATCCTCTTCCCTTGACTCGCCCGCCGATGCGCTCGTTTCTCTCCCTTCTTCTCGTCTTCTGGATTCCGCCCTTGCTGCTCGTTGCATGCGACAGCACAACCCTCTCCCTTCCGGCAGAGAGCGCCGTTGCTCCGTTCTCGGACGGCCAGGTTCTTCAGTACCGGTACACCGTCGTGGAAGAGCCCATCGGCGAGCCGGGAACGGATACCCTGCGGACGCAGGACGTCGTCGTGGAAGTCGCCAGTCTGGAAGCCTCCCTCGATACGCTCGACCGGAACCCGGCGGGGGTTTCGCTCACGGACCTGGTGGAGGTCCACGCCTACGACGCGTCGGACCCGCAGCAGCGGGAAACGGTCTGGTACGTGCAATCGCCCGACTCGCTGGTGGAGGTTGCCTATCGGAATACCGGTAGGTTGCCGGTCGTAACCGCGGGGACGAGCGGCATGGACGAGGACGCCGGAGGGTGGCTCGGCCTCCCGCGGCTCGTCCGGGCCCGGCTCGCGGCTCCTGCCCGAACCCAACGTACCTCCGAGGTCGGCATCCGCCTGCGCGACGATCCACGAATCGTCTATCGCGCCCCGCTGGAGCCCGGCCTCTCCTGGACCAGCTTCCGCGACCCGTTCCTGCAAACGCGCACGGTGGTCGGGGCCGAGCGCATGACGACGCCCGCCGGGACGTTCGACACGGTCCTGATCGAAACGACCAGTTCGACCTTCAACGACCTCCGGTGGCAGGACCGCGTAGCGCCGGAGGGATTGGTCGAGCGCATCGTGCAGGATACGATCACCGTTCGGGGGCCGAACAACCAGCCGGAGGGGCGGGCCGTCCTGACCGAGACGCTCCGCCTCACCGGCGTCTCCTCAACGCCGTAAAACCCGCCCTCTTCGCTCTTTCCTTCCCGCTTCACCCTGCCCTCCATGCTGTCTCGCCTCCGCCGCATCCAGTCGAAAAAGAACAGCGCCGTCTGTGTCGGACTCGACCCCGACCCGGACCGCATGCCGGCGCCGCTCCGCGACCGGTCGCCCCTCGACGCCACGCTCGTCTTCTGCCGGTCGATCATCGACGCGACGGCGGAAGCTGCCTGCGCGTTCAAGCTCAACTTCGCGTTCTTTGAGGTCCTCGGGCCGACGGGGATTCAGATGCTGGGCGAAATCGCGCGCATCATCCCCGACGACTGCCTCACCATCGCGGACGCAAAGCGCGGGGACATCGGCAACTCCGCCCGGTTCTACGCCCGCTCGATCTTCGACGAGATGGGTTTTGATTCGTGCACGGTGGCGCCCTACATGGGGCGCGATGCCGTCGAGCCGTTTCTGGCGCGAGCGAACACGGGAGCATTCGTCCTGACGCGCACCTCGAACGACGGGGCCGCCGACCTGCAGGAGGCCTGCACCTGCAGCGGGACGCCGCTCTATCTGCACACCGCCCGCAAGGTTGCCGAATGGTCGGACGACGCTCCGGCGACGGGCGGGCTCGTCGTCGGCGCCACGGCGCCGGAAGCGCTGGCGGAGATCCGCGAGGCCTGCCCCAGGCTTCCGTTTCTCGTCCCCGGCGTCGGCGCGCAGGGCGGCGATCCCGCGGCCGTCATGGCCGCCGCCCACACCGACCGGGCGCCCGTCGTCGTCAACTCCAGCCGGTCGATCCTCTATGCGTCGGACGGCGACGACTACGCCGAGGCGGCGGCCGACGCCGCGCGCTCGCTGCGCGACCGGCTGCGCGGCTCGTAACGGGGGCGGCCGGTCGATCGAAAGACGTTATATTCGCGGACCGCGGGTGTCTTGGATATACCCCGATCGGATTCCAAGCCCCTTCCCTCTACCCG
Source organism: uncultured Bacteroidota bacterium (assembly GCA_937127285.1). Taxonomy (GTDB): domain Bacteria; phylum Bacteroidota; class Rhodothermia; order Rhodothermales; family Salinibacteraceae; genus CAKZLV01. Next base: position 2,728 of record CAKZLV010000112.1, on the reverse strand, counting down.
GATTCCGCGATGCCTCCGGTCTTCTCCTCCCCCGCACCGCCCGTTCCCTTCGTAGCCGCTCCCCGGCCCGTCTACCGCCTTCGAGAGGTTGCCGCCTCCCTGCAGATCTGTGAGCCGGGATCCGGCGCCCGACACGTTCCGGAGGCGTTCGTCCACGACCTCTGGCACTACCAGCAGTTTCGCACCGACGCCCTACAAACGATCCAGGGGGAGCAGGTCGTCGTGTACGACCCGGGCCGCCCCAACGACGACGCCGGCCCGGACTTCCGCGATGCCCGCGTCCGGATCGGCGACATGGAGTGGCGCGGCGATGTCGAGATTCATGTGGCCTCTCGGTCCTGGTTCGACCACGGCCACCACGAAGACCCGCGCTACGATAGCGTCGTCTTGCACGTCACGCTGCATGCAGACGTGTGGACGGGCGGTCTCACCCGCGCGGACGATACGGTCCTGCCCGAGCTCGTTCTCGCCTCCCGCCTGGAAACACCGCTGCGCGACCTTCTGCACCGGTTTCGGACGCGACCGGACGACGACCTGGTGTGCGCGTCCCGCTGGGCGGACGTGCCGGAGGACGTCCGCCGGCCCTGGATCGCTCGCCTTTCCGACGAGCGGATGGAAGCGAAGCGAGACCGTCTCGCCACCGATCGGGATCGCTCGCTCCCCGACGCGCTTCGCGAGCGCCTGTACGCCGGACTCGGTTACGCGGCGAATGCGACGCCCCTGTCGATGCTGGCCGACCGCCTCCCCGCGAGCACTCTATCGACGCTCGACCATCCACGCGACGTGGAGGCGCTTCACTTCGGCGCCGCCGGCCTGATTCCGGAGCCGAAGGACCTCCTGGAGGCGGACCGGCCCACGGCCGACTACGCGATGGACCTCCGGACCCGCTTCCGTCGCCTGCAGACGCATCTCTCCCTCGCCCCGATGGATGCGGCGGCGTGGACGTTCTTTCGCCTCCGCCCAAACAATTTCCCCACCCGCCGAATCGCCCAGGCTGCCGCCTGGTACCGTCCGGAGGGACTTCTGCACGGCGACCCTCTTCCGCGTCTGCGGACGGCGCTCCGGGAGGAACGCCCGCCTCGGTCGCTCCGCCGTCTCCTTGCGGCCGAGCCGTCGGCGTTCTGGGAGACGCACTACCATCTCACCGCATCCACCTCGCCCGGACCCGCCGCTCTCGGGCAATCGCGCATCGACACCCTGATCGTCAATGCCGTGCTGCCCGTCCTGCTCCTCGACGCCGACCGCCGGGGCGATGCCGATCAGCGGGAGCGCTGCGTGCGTCTTCTCGACGACCTGCCGGCTCCGCGCGACCGCATCCTGCGCCGCTTTCGCCGGCTCGGCACCCGCGCCCGCTCCGCCGCCGACGCCCAGGGCCTGCACCGCCTCTACCGGTCCTACTGCCAGACCGGCGGCTGCCTCCGCTGCGCCATCGGCCAGTGGCTGGTGGACGGGACGGGGTGAAGCGGGGAGACGGGGAGACCGATCACGTTTCGGCAATCCTGGCCGTCGTGCCGCTGCAACTGCTGGCGTGGACGTGCAGGGAAGTGCCGATGAATCGATGAGAGGCGGCAGCGCGCGATACGGGGAAACGGGGATGCGGGGAAACGGGGAAACGGTGAGACGGAGAGGCGGGAAGGCGGGGGTTAGAATCAGGATCGGAACCAGACACGGACATCCAACAGAATATCGAAAATGAGCCCGGAAAGATCAGCGACGATCCGTTCCTTTCAAGACCTGCGGGTCTACCAGCGTGCGTTTGCGGTGGCACAGGAGGTGTTTGAACTTTCACACCCGTGGCCGAAGCGGGAGCAGTATGCGCTAACCGACCAGGTTCGTCGCTCTTCCCGGTCCGTATGTGCGAATATCGCGGAAGCCTGGTACAGGCGACGCTACCCAAAGGCCTTCGTCAGCAACCTGTACAATGCCGGGGCAGAAGCATCAGAAACGCTCGTATGGATCGACTTCGCTGTGGAATGTGGCTACCTGGGAGACGGGCGCGCCGCCGAACTTCGAAACGAGCTGAATTACATCATCGGTGGTCTCACGCGGATGGCCCAGCATCCCAACAAGTGGTGCAGCCGCTGAACGCGGATTGCCGCGGACACACCGTCTCGCCGGTTCTCCGATTCGCCGGTTCTCAGCCTCTCGGTTCGACAAACGGCTTCACTCTTTATAGACTCCTGTACTCACTTTCCTAGGGACGCTCCTATTCCCCATGATCATCCGCATCGTCCGCATGACCTTCGCGCCCGACGCCGTCGATCGCTTTCTGGATCACTTCGAGACGGTGGCGCCGAAAATCCGGCAGGTGGAGGGGTGTGAGCACCTGGAGCTGTGGCGGGACACCCGCTACCCGAACGTCTGCACCACCTACAGCCACTGGACGAGCGAAGACGCCCTCGACGCCTACCGCCACGGCGACCTCTTCGCCGCGGCCTGGAAGAAAACCAAACCCCTCTTCGCCGCCCGCCCCATCGCCCACAGCTACACCGTCGCCCACGACGGGTAGGGGTGGAAGGGGGGGAAGGGTGGAAGGATTCATTGATCAATGGTCATTGGGCATTGATCATTGCCTTTCGGCCCTCGAAGCCTTGCCAATGCGAATGGTAAACGGGAAAGGGCGAACGATGGCCGCCCCATGCAGTACGTCCACCGCCTCCAAAGCCTCCACGCATCCATAGCCTCCACAGCGTCCAAAGCGTCCACGGCCCCCACGCCCCCAAGCCCC
>CAKZLV010000111.1 GCA_937127285.1 uncultured Bacteroidota bacterium | reverse complement strand
CCAACTTCTCCGGCGACAGCACTGCCTACCAGCAGTTTCGACAGCGAGTGATGCAGTCTTCCGCCGTCGAAGCCGCCGGGTTTGCCGGCGCGTCCGGAACGCCCGGGACCCCGGAGACCGGAGCCCCCTTCTCCCTCGTCGAATCCGATCGAACGTACGAGGGTGCCGTGAGCCGGCGGGTCGACATCCACTGGTTTGACGTGATGGGCATCGAGCACCCCGTCGTCGACTCGATGCGAGCGGCCGGTTCGTCGTCCGCACCGCGCTATCTCATCAACCGGGCGGCGGCGGATGTCCTTCAAGCAGAAGATGTCGTTGGGAAAACCTGGGACTTCACGAAAGATACCGACCCCGACACCAAGTACCCGATCGCCGGCGTCCTGCCGACCCTGCATCTCAATCCCATGCGGGACGAGGCACCCCCCGCGCTTTACGAAGTCTATCGCCAGGCGCCGTTCGGCTACAACGTCCTTGTGCGACTGGCACCCGGGCGCACCCAGGACGGCCTCGCCCACATCCAGTCGGTCTGGTCGGACATGAAACCGGACACGCCGCTCACCACCACGTTCTTGAGTGAGGAGGTGGCCAACCTCTACCAGCAGGAACGCCGGTTCACCGCCCTCGCCGGAACGCTGGCCCTCCTGGCGATCGTGATGGCGGTGATCGGATTGGCGGCCCTCGTCACGTACCTGACCCGCCTCCGGAGGAAAGAGATCGGCATCCGAAAAGCACTCGGGGGATCCGTCTCTCACATCGTCGCCACCCTCAACGCGGAGTACCTCCGGATCGTCGGGGTCGCGTTCGCGGCGGGAGCTCCCCTCGCCTGGCTGGCGGCCGACTGGTGGCTGGGACGATTTGCGTATCAGGTGGAGCTTTCGGTTCTACCCTTCGCCGTCGCCGGCGTCGGAGCGCTGGTCGTCGCCGTCGGCGCGGCGAGCCTGCAGGCACTGCGGGCAGCCCGCGTGGATCCGTCGCGGGTCCTGAGATCCGAATAGCGACCGGATTCAACACCACCGATCGGTCGTGCCGGTATCAAGGGCAGTTTCTTGAAGTACCGGAAGGACCCGGCTCTCGAATGCTCCTCTTCAGCGGCTGCTGATATCAATCTGTGTAGAGACGTCATGTGTAGAGACGTCGTGACTCCATCTCTGCAAGCTCCCCTCTGGCACCTGATCATCGGATGCGCTGCGATCACCGGAATGGCCAATGCCGGCACAGCCGTCGTTTCCCCGATGATTCGTCCGACGTTCCTGCTGGATATTGCGTCCAACGACCTGCCGGTGTCGCTTGAAATCGTGAGCGTATTGGGACTTCAGATTCTGCTGTCCATCCCCGAAA
>CAKZLV010000110.1 GCA_937127285.1 uncultured Bacteroidota bacterium | reverse complement strand
CGGAACTCGTTCTTGGGGACGGTCCGCTGTGCCGTCTCCCCCGAGAGCCCGGCCACCGTGACGGTTTGCTGCGCCGATCCGAGGTCCTCGCCTCCGTAGAGCAGGGTCAGGAGAGCGGTCGTCACGAGAAGATTGGCCCCGCTGCCTATCAGGCCCAGGCGCGACCACGGATCCGGCCCGGGCGCTCCGTACTCGTACGCCAGGAGGAGGACGGACGGAAGCATGAGAAGGAGCCCGAAGAGGGCAACCTCGACCAGATGCGGCGACAGCACGAACCGGTCGACAGCCCACTGGACGATCTCGATGCACGTCCAGCTGCCCCCAACGTAGATGGCAGCGACGTGGGGGACGCGGCGATGAATCAGTTCGGCAAGCCAGCTTCGGGCGTCGTCCGACGACGACGTGGATGGGGATGAGGACTCGGGAGAAGACATGGCAACGGGGGACGGGACGAGAAAACCCGGAGGACAACCAGGAAGACGGTGCGCAATGCAGAGATGTTACCAATCCATTGTACCATTGCGAGACGTGTCCTGCGCTACCTTTCTACATCCTTGTGTGAATATAACGTAAAGCACATCCCGTTGACCGGCCATCGCAGTGGATTCTGGACCGATCGTACGGTTGGGTGTTTGGTTCAATGAAAAAGGTCAGGCAGGGCTTGACGATCGTCCGCATTCCTATCGCTGGAAGAAACGCCCGCAACAGCAGGTCGTCCCCGATGAACCGGCCATCGACGGACGAGCGCCGCAGGAAAGAACTTGCCGAGAGTGCCATTAAGCGTTGAGGGTAAATCTGACTATATCGGTGTTCCGGGGGGTGCGGAAGATGGGCACGGACTACTCCCCGGTGACCCGAATCGGTAGCACCACGTCGAAGTCGATATGATCAGGGCCCCCCGTTGCCGTGTCGCGATACCGTCCAAGTCGAAGCCGGAGGGAACCGGTCGCACTCGTGTCGGCCGTAGCAATTTCGAACCGGAACAGATCCGCCGGGGCAGAGGCCTGCGAGGCGGCATGACGTTCGGCAGAGTGATCGTCCTGCCTTCCCTTGTGTCCCGACCGCGTATTCTCTCTGCTCGAACGGGAAAGCTGTTGAACTGAAACGGAGATTGACTTCAAGTTCAGAAATGCATCAACGGAGGGAGTAGATTTGTAGAAAAGAACCGCCGGTGGACCCGCTGTGGTGAGATAAGATTGCACGTCTGACGACTCTGACTGCAGAGACACGGTAAAACGCGTTCCCGCCCCCATCCGAAGGCTGTCCTCTACGACGAGCGAATCTGTCCCTTCCGGAGTAAAGCCTTCCAGGCGGAGCGGAGCGGATTCGTCGTCCATCTGGTTTACTCGAAACGTCACCCGTTCCAGATCCTGAAAGCTCCTTTCCTCTTGTCTCTCACTTCCTGAGAGGCTACATCCCGATGTGGAAAAAAGGCCTACGAGGATTGCCAACGTGATAGGGTAAACGTGTGCTCTGCAGAGGAAGCGAGAAAACATGGCACTTGATCGGTTTCGAAACTCAACGATGGGAAGCTATGCAGCTACGGCGTGTCCTTAGAATCGCGCGCAGGAATCGCGCGTCGTGCCACAGCACTCTGATCGCGGACAAAGCCTCGCTTGGACTGTCGGGCCGGGGCAAAACCTGCGAGTCGGACTCAGAAACGGTATCACAATCCCAGAGACTAACACCGCTCACGACAAGAAGATGTAGAAACGATAGGTGGTTGGCAGAAGTGGATGTTGGCATCAGCGGAGGAAGTGAGAATGAAGCGGTTTAAGCTTGCAGTCGATTTAACAGAACCGATTTAACAGAACAAAAAACAGGGGTTCTGGAATAAGGTAAACGAAAAATAAACATCTACTACAGTGGTCAGGGCGATCTCATTTAAATGTCGAGGATCTCTTCGCGGTACGTGTCGTCCCACCCGGCCCGCTTTCGTTTCTGGCGGAGACTACCGGGGCGGTCCTCCTGTCGCACCAGATTCAGGGCGATGCGCCGAAGCACCGCGACGTTCTCGGAACCGTCCCCCTTCCGAATGCGGCTGGCGTCCTCGCGAAAGCTGACGTCCAGCACCCAGTGCAGGCGGTTCTCGATACTTCAGTGCGAGCGAACCGCTTGGGCCATGCGCTCTGCATCCGCCGGGAGACTGCTGATGTAAAAACGGCGCTGCGTGGTCGTCGTCCAGACCCGCTTGCGGGACGCCTCGTCCCATCGGTTCTCGCTTCGGTCCGCCTTGATCATCGCAATGCTTCGAAGTCCCGGCCATTGGTCGCGCCGGTCCAACCAGCCGATGTCCTCGACAGTCCGGCATCGACGGACTTCAATCCGCCCGTGTCCGCCATCAACCTGTCGGTCGGCATCGTGGTCGATACCGAGGAACCCTCGACCGGCCGCCTCTTCGAAAAACGTGCGCACATCGTCGTATAGGCGGTCGTATAGGCGCTTGTGATTACTTTTGAGCGCGAGCACGTAGTCCCCGCCTCGGTC
>CAKZLV010000109.1 GCA_937127285.1 uncultured Bacteroidota bacterium | reverse complement strand
TTGCCCGCAAGTTCGAGCCCTTCTTCACCGACGCCGACTTCCGGCTCGTCTTCTCCCCGGAAGATCTCTTCGGCTTCAGTGCCAACGGCATCGAGATCCAGATGCAAGAAAACGAAGCGGACGTGCCCACAGATGTCGACGAGGAGGTGCCGTTTTGACGATCCCGTTTCGACGGTCCACATCTGGTTGCGTGGGAGGCGCAATGGCAGGATGTACAGGTAGCAATAGGTGCCGGACAGAATCCCGATTTGCTGCTGAGGGGGGCGGCCCGGGGACGGAAAGCGCAGGCGGATGACGCCGCAGGCTGACCCGATCCGGGCGTCTCCCGCCGGATGCTGGAGGAAGAGATGTGTAGGCTGTCGGCTCCAGCCGTCTGCTCCCATCTTCCTCTACCATGCCGTCTTTTCGCTCTTCGCCGGCCGCGCGTTCTTCGCCGCCTCTCTCGCCCGAACACCGCCTTCTCCTGATTCTGGCTCGGCGTCGGCTGGCGCAGGAGCTTTCGGGGGCGTCTGCTGCGGCCCGCCCCGATTCCCTCGAGCCCGTCGACGAGCGCGCCTTTTTGGAGGCGGCGGCCCGCCACCGCCTGCTCTCCCTCGTGTGGAACCTGCCCCCCGACCTCCCGGACGGGATCGTTTCGCCCCGCCTGCGGGACACGCTGCGAGCAGCCTATCTGCGCACGTTTCGAACGAGCCTGCAGATTCGGGGCGAGTGTAGGCCGCTTCTGGACGACTTGGCAGATGCCGGCATTTCGGCCCTGGCGTTCAAGGGGCCCGTCATCGGGGCCATGGCCTACCGGACCGAAGGGCTTCGCAGCTGCACGGACCTCGACCTCTTGATCCGGAAGGACGATGTCGAACGGACCGTTCGCGCTCTCTTCAATCTGGGGTTCGAAGAGCGCAATCCGCTGTACGACGGATACGACGCGACGTGGAGCCGCTACCTCCCGCATCAGCGCCCGCACGGCAACGCCAACGGCTACGTGCGGGGCCAGGACGCGCCGGGAGCGCTGTACCTCGACCTGCACTGGGGCATCGCGTCTCGCTACTTTCTGATTCCCTGGGATCCGGACGGCATCTGGGAGCGGCGGCAGACGATCCGCCTGCCCGGCGGCGACTCCGTCCCGACGTTCTCGGACGAGGATACGCTGCTGTTCCTCTGCGTCCACGCTGCCAAAGACAACTACGACCGCCTGCGCCTGCTGGCGGACGTGGCCGCGTTTCTGCATACGCACCCCGACCTCGATATCGACCGGGTCCTCGAGCGCGCGGCGGCGATTCGGTGCCGGGGGATGGCGGTGCTGACCCTGACCCTCGCCGCCCATCTCTTCGACGCCCCGCTTCCTCCCGGCTTTCGTCAGGCGCATCCGGCGTCGCCCGGTCTTCTGCAGCGCGCCGGTGCGCTTCTCTTTGCCCCGCGACGGGGCGTCGCCGGACTCCTGCAGCGCGGGGCGTTTCACCTTCGCCTCCGCGACCGGGTCCGCGACGCGTTCGGCACCCTTTTCTACCAGACGGAGCTGTCGATTCGGACGATGATCAACCGGGCGGCATCTTCCTCTGGAGAAGACCGGGGGGCGGAGGCGGACGCCCATTCCGTCTCGCCCACCGCTCCGGGCCCGGCGTAGACCGGACGGACCGGTCGTCACGTCGCGTCGCGCTGCGGGATGAGAAGACGTTCGCTTTTCAGTTCTTCGATGAGGTCGTAGACGTAGGTTTCAACCTCCCCGCGCTCTGCCTCCCACCGCTCCAGCGCAGCATCCACGATTTGCTCCGGGGTTTTTCCCTCCACGAGGCCGGCCCAGATAAACCGGCCGGTCGTGTTCAGGGAGTAGTAGCGGTGGGTCTGGAGATGCAAGAGAACCAGTTCGTCATCGCTGATGGACGTGGTGACGAGGTCGGGACTGCGCTGAAACGTCATGGCAAAAGTCAAAACCGGAGAGACGGAACGGGGAAACGGGGGAAGAGAGATCGATCGAATCGAAGAGACGGCTGGCACCGGCACAACCCGCCGCGAAGGGAACGGACCGGAAATCAACGAGAGAGTCAGCAAAATGGGTGGCGCCAGGCTCTGGGTGGCGCCAGGCTCTGGGTGGCATTCGCGCCGATGGCGTTCGCGATTGTCAGACCGGAGTGGTGATTGACGTGCGGGATCTCGTCGCCTCTCGACGGACTGTGTAGCGACGAGGGTAGGGATCGTCGCCTCATCGAGCAAGGCGAGCACTCCGGTTGCGGCGAAAGTCGGCTTGGATTGATCCGTCCGCTGAGCCGGAGCAATCCACTCTCCCCGCCTCGGAGCGCCGAAAACCGATTCAGGGCGGCTCCCGGACGGGTTCCTTGACTTCCGATCGGAAACGTCCTTTTCCTCTTTCCATCGATCGATGCCCGTCCGTTGCCTCTCGTTTCCCTTCCGGCCGGGGCTGGACGTCCCGGTGCGCGACTACGACGTGCACGGCCGCCGGCTGACCGTGCGGGCAGCAGACGAGGATCTGCACCGCGCAACGGCGTCCGTGCTCCGCCACCGGGGAATCCTGCCGCGTCGACCGGCTCCCCGCGACCGGCTGACGGCTTCCTCTCCGGCTCCCGACCGAGGCGACGCACCGGCTGCCGGGCCCGCCTGGGACCTTCAGATGGGACGGCTGTCGACGCTTCCCAGCCTGCCGCCGGCGGTGGAGCAGATCGGCCGGTTGGACCGGACGGCGGTCGATGTGTATCGCAGCGGCGATCGCCTGATCGTTCGGACAGACGGGGCGCAGGCAGAGGTCGACGTGGCAAGCGGCCGGGGCCGGCTCGGCCTCACACCCGCATGGGCCGTGGAGGAGGCCCGAGGCCCCACCCAGACGTTCACACATCTGGTGGGGATGGTTCTCGTCGGACTCACGCAGGCGGCCGGGTGGGTGTCGCTGCACGCGGCCGTTCTGGTGCGGAACGGCCGCGGGGTGATGCTCCTGGCGGAGAGCGACGCGGGCAAGTCGACGACGGCGTTTCAGCTGGTGCGGCAGGGATGGCAGTTCGTCTCGGACGACAGCGTTCTGCTTCGCGAGACGGATCGCGGCATCGAAGCCCGGAGCATGCGCCCGCACTTCTGCCTGGATGCCGGCTCGGAGCGGTACTTTCCCGAACTGGGCGGGCGGGACTGGCCGGAGATGGTGCGCGACGAGGTGAAGTGGCGCGTCGACGCCGAGGTGCTCTACCCCGGACGCTTCGTCTCCTCCTGCCGTCCGGCGGCCATCGTCCTCCCGTCGATGACCGGAGCAGTGCACAGCACGCTTGCTCCTACGTCATCGCGGTCGGTCGTTCCGGCCTTGCTGCAGCAAAGCGGGTTCCGTCTGGCAGTCGGCTCCGAGCGGGCCGAGCGGCACTTTCGGCTGATCGGGCGGCTCCTGCAGCAGTGCACAACGTATCGGTTCAAGGCCGGACAGGACGTGCTCGAGGACGGTCCCCGGGTCGCCCGCCTGTTCGCAGCCCCAATCGCCCCCTGACGGTGGAGGACGTCGCCGAAGGCCCCTTCGCCATCGGAGTATGTCTTGATTCGCCGGAGGAACACAACCGGATGCCCGAATGGCATTCCGGATGTACGCCCCTCGTCTCCAAACGATGCACCAGAGAAGCAGGGAGGGCGGCATTGCATCGATGTACTTTGTAGGTGTTAGACGTGCCGACACGCCACGCGGCGGTGCGGATGCGCCGTCCGCCCCGGTTGCAGAAGCGCGCCCATCCATCATACCTTCCGCTCATCCAACTCCCAGTTCCATGAAGAAGACTTCCTCCTCCGACAAAAAAACGCCGTTCGTTCCTCCGAAGCTCGAACGCCACGAGAAGCTGGAGGCGTTGACCGGATTCGTCATTCCGGAACCAAGCGTCAGTTGAAAGACCGTCGTCCGCTGAATGCTGCGGAGAACGTGCCGGAATATGGGAAAGGGTGTGCATCCTTAGCGGAGCACACCCTTTTCTTCTTCCTTTTCCTTTTTCCTTGGGCTGCCCGGGAAGGTACATCTTCACAGAGTAGACACGACGGGCAGAAGCGGTGGCGCATCCGAATCCACGGACGAGAACGGCCGCTCCGGACAACTACTGCAACTGAACCACCCGAACGGTCTCCTGGTCGGAACCGGCTCGGATGCGGGCGAAGTAGACGCCGCTTGCATATCGGCTCGGAACCCGCCAGGGCCGCTCGAACGTGCCGGGGAACCGTCGCCCTTCGTCGAAGACGGCCAGGCGGCGGCCGAGGACGTCGTAGATCTCGATCACCACCTCCACGCCGCTGATGCGGCGGGCGGGGATCTCGTACCGGATCGTCGTCTCGGACCGAAACGGGTTCGGGGCAGCGCGAAGATCGAAGGAGACAGGCACCGGATCGAGCCGGCGAATGCGATAGGCCACGTCCGTCTGTCCCCGGACGAACACCGGAGCAATCACGACGTCGGCATCCGCCTCGGCCCGCCCCTGCGAGGCGAGGCGAACGAAGTTGCCGTCGCCCGACTCGATGAAGGCCCCGACGTGAATGGTGAGTTCTCCCGTTCGCGGGATGGGAAACGCGTTCGCCGACCGGTCGACCTCGGTCGGATCGGCCACGAGGCGGAACTGGTTGCCGCTCAGGTTGACGAAGATCCGGTCGAGCCCGCGGTTGTCTACATAGAGCAGCGTATCGGTGTCGATGAGCGGAAAGGTATCGCGGCCGGCCGTGGCATCGATCTTGGCCTGCACCTGAGCCGAGGCCGGCACGGAAGCGACCAGAAGGGCGAGCGCGGCGAGCACCGGGGCGAGACGCCCGGGCGGCGAGAGGAGGAAAGACACATGCATCGCGACGAAGACCGTTGGGCGGTTCCTGGGAGGGGCGGAGCAACCAGCGGTCGGGCGAGATGGCAGGGGGATCGAACCACCCCGCGCGCCGACATGCTGTACAGATACAGAAAGGGTAGGCATTCCCGAAGGTCTGCCTACCCTCTCGTCCTGCGTGTTCAGATGCGCTTCCGGCGCAAGCGGCGTACCGCTCTCGGCGCACCGGGGGCCGGTTCGTCGACGGCTACCGCAGGAGCGTGAGCTTCCGCGAAGTGGCGACGTCTCCGGCTTCCAGGCGGTACAGATACGTGCCGCTTGAAAGACGCGCCGTCTCCGATCGCGTCCACTCCACCTGGTAGGTTCCCGGCATCATCTCTCGGTCGATCAGCGTCGAGACCTTCCGGCCCAGGAGGTCATACACCTCCAGGCGCACCGGTCCCGGCTCGGCCACGCGGACCTCGATGGTCGTCGAGCCCACGGCCGGGTTCGGGTAGTTGCCCAGCAGCGCCGAGCGCTCCGGAATGCTGGCGGAGATCTGCTCGACCACCGGGTCGCAGTCGGACGTCAGGCCCGCTCCGTTCTCGACCGTCACCACGATCGCGCCACCGGCCGAGTAGCTAATCCGCTCGCCGCGGATGTCGATCGAGGAGGTCGAGCCGGCGTCGAAGGACTGGACGTCGCCTTCAACGAACGGACCGAAGCCGCCCACGAAGCCGTCCAGGTTCTGAAGCGTGGTGAACGTGGCGGAGGCGATCCCGCTTTCCGGGTCGGAGGCTGCCGTGTTGACCGCCGAGAGCGCACCGCCCGGCCCGTCGAACTCCAGCTCGATGTCCGCGCAAATCGGCGGGGTTCCGTCAACTGTTCCACATTCGACAGTCACCGGCACCGTACCAAGGGCAGCGTTGCTAGCAGCGTTCTTGAACTGAATGTCGAAAGCTCCACTGATAGCAGATCCGTCACCGATCAGGTCCACTGCAAAACTCGCTGTCCCCCCTAGTGACACATCGGGAACAACGGATGGACTGAAATCAAACGCTAGCCCAGAGGGCAAAGTACTCGTATCAAGAGTAATATCCACCTCCGAGGTGGCTGTAACCTCAATCGCTTCCTGAACAGCACTCGCGAGTCCACCCGCATTGAGATCGACCACAATCGGATCGCCCTCGGTGTCAATCGCTCCCGTCAATCGCGCGAGTGCAGACAGAAACACACTCTCATCGAAAGCCGGTCCCGGACTGGTCGTTGGCGCTGCATCCGGACCGACGCCAACCACCTGAATGCCGAGTGCATTCAACGCGTCGACGGTCTGCTGCACGGGCGCCGCGTCCGAAGGTACAACGGCATTACTTATGGTATTGGCAGCAAATGATTTCGCATCACTTATGAATCCGAACCGGTCGAAGCCTGGGGTGCTCGAGCACGACAGCGCACTCACCGGCTCAGAAGATCCGCCAGCCCCAAAGATGTTTGCCGGAATCCCTGTGTCCGGATCGAAAGCAGCAATCGAGCAGATGTCCGTCGCGAGGAGGACAATACGCTGAGCACCGGGCCGGAAACCAACCCCACCGATTGAGCCGGATGTTGGGAGGACATTGGTATCGAACGCCGGAACGTCTCCACTAAAACCCGGATTTGTTTGCGTTGAGGTTTCCCCTGCGTCGCCGCTATCGACTGTGTCGCCGTCACCATTGCCGTCGAAGCCCGCACCCGTTGCAACTTGAAATAGGCCCTCGGCAATGGCTGACTCCGGACCATCTCCGCCAAACCCTGGTGCCGTGTTACCAAGAGCTGTCGCAATCAGGTTGTCACGAGCCGTAATGCCCCCAGCGTCAGCAACGGTGATAATCGGTTGATTCAGCGTGAAAGGCCGTCCAGTGGTTGTCTCTCCGGAAAAATCGGCCCCTTGTCCACCGTAGTCTTCAAAACGACCGACTCCAAAGCCAAATTCAACCGTCGGAAGTGAAGATTCAAGGCTGGCCACCAGCGCTGTAAACTGAGAGGCCAAACTGGATACTTCGTCCGCAAAGCTTCCAGTATCATCGAACAGGAGAAATACGTCGACTTGGTCGGTTATCGTCTCTGGCGGCAACGTGATGGAAACGTTTTCCGTAATGGTTTCGCCTGTGCAGACCTCCGAAGCGGCATCGACTGTGATCGCCTCCGGCGATGTCGTCTGAGCCGATGCAGAAGGCGCCAAGAGGGTTAGGACGATAAGAGCAAACGCAGCCTTTAGACACGTCGTGAATGCCCATGGCCGCGGAAGTAAAATGTTATCTACAGTCATAGTATCGGTGCTCGTGGGGTAATCGGTTGTCGTGGATTTGTGAAGCTGCCAGGATGAGGTGCAGACCACTCTGGCTTTCTGAGAACGCAAGGATCCTGACCTTCCCTGCTCGTCTCGTGCAATATCCAACCTGGTAGCCGTCCTGCTGAACGAGTTAGGAGAGTGCCCTCACTCAAGGTTTATTGCATGTCAGAGAAGTACGGCCAGCGTACCGGCCGGCCGGCGCCCGCGGCGATAAAGCCTGCAGCGATAAAGCCCGAGACGGTACAAACGAGGGATGATAGGTAAAAGCTGAGTCATGGAATCAGAGAGGTTCGATGAGTCGTCCGTGAAGGGACGGCCCGTCGCGGTGATGCCTTTCTCGTTTCCTCCTTCTCAACGGAGCCGATGGTTCCTCCCGGGACACCGACGTGCTCCCGTTCGCAGTACAAGACCCGGGGCACCGATCTGGCGCAACCGAACCGGGCCGGCTTCAACCGGGCCGGCTTGAATCGTCATGCTTTGCCGGGCAGGACGCCGACCGTTTCGTCGCAGGGACAAATCCGCCGCCCCGGAGAACGTGTGCACCGAGCGGATACGACGTATCGCTCGATGCCT
>CAKZLV010000108.1 GCA_937127285.1 uncultured Bacteroidota bacterium | reverse complement strand
GGGTCCGCTCGCTCCGTCTCCCGTCCATGCTGGCACCTGCCTCCCGACCGACCATGACCAAAGACGACTGGAAAGACCGGCTGGCACCTGCCCTTTCAACCTCTCTTCGGGAGGTGAGCGATCGCATCACCCGCACCTCGGCCGTACAGACGTGGCTGCACGAGGCCTCGTTCGAGGCGGCCCGCGGCGTGGCGGAGATGCAGGGGATGCAGGCCGAAGCGATGGGCTACATGCACATGATCCAGGACCTGGAGGCCACCTTTCCGGAGCTGGTGGCGGCCGTGGACGAGCTGACCGACGGAGCGGCCTCGCTGGACTTGGACTGGCGGCCGCTCACCCCCAACTTCAGCCGCGTGACTCTCACTTTCGACTGGGACCAGGACGTAAAGATGTTTTACCGGCTCGATGCTCGGACGGAGACGGCCGTCCGGGAGGCGCTGCAGGCCGTGGCGGAGGCGCTCCCGACAAGCGATCCCTTCCCGAACCGTCCGAACACCGCCACGGGGGTGGTGGCCCATGACGGCCGCGCCCTGGCCGTGCAGGCAGTGCAGAGCCGCGACGCCGGGGCGGAGACCTCCCGCCTTGCCTTTACGCTCCTCCCGAAGGACCGCTCGCCCCTCGAAGATGTGGACCGCCGCCGGGCAACGCACGCCCTCGTTCAGTACTTTGCATCTGGGCAGGCGTCCGGGTCGCAAGGATCTGATTGACACTCCCTGCCTTGCCCGGTGCCGGCCGCTCACCCTTCGCCTCTCTCCTTGCCCGCATCCTCGCCTCTCTCCCCCACCTCGTCGAGGCGTTCGACCTCGGCCTCCCCGCGCACGACCCACCGCTGCGTCTCCCCCTCCCAGTCCATGATCAGCGTCGCCCCCGGCTCCAGGTACTCACTGAGCAGCAGGAGAAGGACCCGCGGCGCAACGCTCGCAGGGATCTCGTCGGTCGTCAGGTCGACCGCCCCCTCGTGAAGTCGGAGGTAGCCGAGGGCGAAGGGCAGCGGCCCCGACATCTGCGAGCTCAGGTGCTCGCGGTAGACCCGGCTCTTGCGCCGCAGCGACTGCACCAGCTCTACGGTCATCCACTTCTTGTCGCTTCCCGCCACCATGTGATGATGGCGCCGCTCGAAAAGGACCCGCACGAGCCGCTGCAGATCGGCTTCTTTTTCGCAACGAATGCGGGCGTTGTGCAGGCTACAGGGCGCGGTGGGTATACGGGGCATGGGCGGCAACGGGAGGAGGGCCAAAGCAATCGAGGGACGGGCGGGTCCGGCGGAAGACGCATTCGAGAGGACGGGGCGAGGTGACGGGGCAACGGGACGATCCGTTTGCTCTTTCCTCTTGCATGCAACCGGCTCGGGGGCTTCTCGTTTGCAGGCGGCGGGTGGTGTGCACGCGGGCGGCACGGAGCGGCCGCCCGCCCTCGCCGCCCGCCACGCATCGATTCGGTCACGCTCGGCTTTATCCATGGACTCTCTGACGCAACTGACCCTCGGCGCCGCCGTGGGAGAAGCAACCCTCGGCAAGCAGGTCGGACGCAAGGCCCCGCTCTGGGGCGCGGCGTTCGGCACGCTGCCCGACCTCGACGTGCTCGCCAACCCGTTCTTGACGGAGGTGCAGGCGCTGGCCTTTCACCGAAGCATGACGCACTCCTTTCTGTTCGTGCTGGTGGCCGCCCCGCTCCTCGGCTGGTTCCTCCGCCGGCTTCACCCCTCCGACGACGTCCCCTGGAGGCAGTGGACGGGGCTTGCGTTTGCCTGCCTGCTGACGCACGTACTGCTCGACTGCCTGACCACCTACGGCACGCAGGTCTTCTGGCCGTTCAGCGACGTTCCCGTCATCTTCGGGACGATCTTTATCATCGACCCCCTCTACACCGTACCGCTGGCAACCGGCCTTCTCGCCGGCCTCTGGTGGGGCCCCACCGCCCGTCCGCGCCGCCTTGCCAACGGCCTCGGCCTGGCGCTGAGTTCCCTCTACCTCCTCGCCACCATCGGCAACAAGCTGTGGGTCGAGCACGTCTTCGAAACCTCCCTGCAGGAGCAGAACCTCCCCCACCAGGAAGTCTTCACCAAACCAACCGCGTTTAACAACATCCTCTGGTCCGGTATCGCGAAGGCCGAGGACGGATTCTACATCGGCTTCTACTCGCTCCTCGACGACGACACCCACGTCGACGTCCGCTTCGTTCCCGCGAACCACCATCTCCTGAAGGGGGCCTGGACGAACCCGACCGTGCAGGAACTGCGCCGGTTTTCCCGCGGCTACTTCACGGTGAGCCGGCAACCGGACGGGTCGCTGGCCGTGCACGACCTCCGCTTCGGGCGCAGCGACCTCGGCCTGACCAAGACGGGCCGCTACATCTTCACCTTTCGCCTCACGCGCGGCCCGAACGGGGCGGTGACCGGGTTCACCCGAACCGACCCGCAAATCGATGCCCGCAGCGATCTCATTCATCGCTTCGTCCAGCGCGTGCGGGGCAACGAGTCGGCCGTCCGGCCATCTTCCTGAGCGATCAACGGGATCCACCGGGCACCGACCGGTGCGTTGCCCAAGGTACATCGCCGCCGGTGCGTTGCTGTTGCGTTCCCGCGCTCCCGGACGGATGCTCACGCACAGCTTCCGCCTCAGGACGCTTCCGCGTAAGGGCCTCCCGCGTCGCCGGTGAGCCGGGCGAACCGTCGCCCCCTCCGCAATATCCGGCGTGAATTTGCGCCGCTTCCCCCCCTCTCACAAGCGGGAGGCGCCCCCCTCTTCGACGCAGAATCCTCTTTTTCTCGTATTTCTCTTTCCCTCCCTTCTCCTGTCTCCCATGGAGTCCTTCCTGCAGAATCCGCTGATCAGCGCCTACGTTGCCCCCCTCGTCGGCTTTCTCGCCTTCGTCATCGTCGGCTGGTTCGTGGCCGGGATCGTCCGGCGCACGATTCGCAGCAACCTCGAGCGCACCGAGTTCGACGTCACGCTCACGCGCTTTGTGAGCAACCTGACGTACTACGTGATTCTGATCGTAGCGCTCATTGCCGGACTGCAGAAGTTCGGCGTCAGCACGGCGAGTTTTGCCGCCGTGCTGGGTGCCGCCGGGCTGGCCGTCGGGCTGGCCTTTCAGGGGGCTCTCTCCAACTTTGCCGCCGGCGTGATGCTCGTCGTGTTTCGCCCCTTTACCGTCGGCGACGTGATCGAGGCCGCAGGGGCGCGGGGCAAAGTCTACGCCGTTCAGCTGTTTACCACCGAGATCGACACGCCGGACAACCGCCGCATCACGCTGCCAAACAGCGACGTCTTTAGCTCGAAAATCGAAAACGTCACCTACCACGACACCCGGCGCGTGGACGTGGCCGTCGGCACCGACTATCCGGCCGACCTGGGGGCGACCCGCCAGGTCCTGGTGGACGCGGCCGAGAGCATCGACGACCGGCTTCCCGACGAAGACGTCGTGGTGTACCTCGACAGCCTGGGCGACTCGGCCATCCACTGGGCCGTGCGCGTCTGGGCGACGACCGACGACTACTGGGCGGTGCGCGAGCAGCTCACTCGCGAAATCAAAACCCGCCTCGACGCGGCCGACATCGGGATCCCGTATCCGCAGATGGACGTGCACGTGGACTCGGTGAACGGAGCCGGTCCGGCATCGAGCGACGCCGCACCGTCTGCATCTTCGACGCGCTCCGCCTGACGAGGCGCTCCCCACCCGGCGAGGAGCCCCCCACGCCTGCCGCACGGCTGAATGCGGAGGCGAGAGCCCGCCCTTCAACGGCGCGAACGGCGCAACGGGCCCTCGTCCGTGGATGGCCTCACCCAATCTTATTGATGTGGAAGGCCCGAACAAAAACCGGGCGGGCGGCGGGTTGCGCCTCGATGCCGTCGCCCCGGCCGGAACGCCTCCACCGGCGGTGCTTTCGAGCGGGTGCTTCTGGCTCCCATTTCTTTTCCTGAACCGACGGTACCGACGTTTATGCCAACACGCTCCGCATCTGCACGCTGGGAGGGATCCCTGCAAGAAGGCACTGGAAACATGGAAGTGGAGAGCGGCGCCTACGAAGGCGCGTACTCGTTCCGCTCTCGCTTCGAGGATGGCGCCGGCTCCAACCCCGAGGAGCTCATCGCCGCCGCGCACGCGGGATGCTTCTCCATGGCGCTGGCCAACCTGCTGACCGATGCCGGCTACGAACCGGAGTCGGTCGAGACATCGGCCGAGGTGACGCTTCGGATGCTTCCGGAGAAGGGCCCGACGGTGACGGAAATCGCCCTGACGACCCGCGTCGCGGCCGAGGGGCTCTCGGACGAAGACGTTCGGGCGCACGCGCAGGAGGCCAAGGAGGGTTGCCCGGTGTCGAAGGCTCTCTCCGGCGTCGATACAATCACGCTGGACGCAGCCCTGGCGTAAGCAGCCCCTCGCTTCTTGCAGAGGCGGCCCCTCACGGAGGCGGCCCCTTCCCCTCCCCGGTTCGTCCGCGGGAGGGGTTGTGCATGCATCCGGCCGAGAAGGCGGCGCCGCATCGACCGGTGCCAACCGGAAGGCATCTCCTCGGGTCCGATCCGGTGCCCCCGTCCCCGAGGCCCGTCAGGCTTCCTCCAGGACCCGGAGCACGATCTTTCCGGCGTTGTCGTTGTTTTCCATTCGGCGGTGGGCCGCGGCCACCTCCCGCCAGTCCATCACCGAATCGATCACCGGCTCCAGGTCTCCGTCGACGAACCGAGGCAGCACGTCGGCGGCAAACTCGTGCGTCAGGTCGATCTTGTAGGCCGGATGGCGGGAGCGCAGCGTCGTGGCGAGCAGCTGGACGCGTTTCGCCATCAGGTCGCGGAGGCTGACGCCGTCGACCGTCGCCCCACCCATCGTCGCCAGCTGCACGATCCGGCCGTCCACGGCCAGCGACGCGACGTTGTCGTGGAAGTACGGCGCACCGATGAAGTCGAGAATGATGTGTACCCCCGCCCCGTCCGTAATTGCATCGATGCGGTCGGCGAAGGATTCGGACTCGTAGTCGATCGCCGCCTCGGCTCCCAGCGCGGTGCACACGTCGTGCTTGGGCGCAGAGGCCGTCACGTACGGGTGGGCATCGGCCAGGCGGGTCAGTTGGACGGCCGCCGTCCCCACCCCGCTGGCCCCGGCATGGATGAGGACGCGGTGGTCGGGCTGCAGGCCGCCCAGCCAGTGCAGGGCCTGGTAGGCGGTGAGAAAGACCTCCGGAAGGGCCGCTGCCTCTTCCATCGACAGGCCGGGCGGGAGGGCCATCAGCATGTCGGCATCCACGCACACCGCCTCGGCGTATCCGCCGCCGGGGAGCAGCGAGAAGACGCGGTCGCCCTCCGACCAGTCGACGACCCGGTGCCCCGTCTCGGCCACCGTGCCCGCCATCTCCAGGCCGAGCGTTTCCGGCGCACCTTCCGGGGGCGGGTAGTGCCCGCGTCGCTGATACGTATCCGCCCGGTTGAGTGCGGTGGCGTGCACCCTCACCAGCACCTCGTCCGGCCCGGGCTCCGGGGTCGGCACGTCGGCGATCTGCAGGGTTTCGGGGCCACCGGGTTGGGTAACGACAACGGCTTTCATCGAGCTGAGGGGTGCGAACAATTCAAACAGGCTGGTCAAACAGGCCGGCGTCGAGGGACGGGTCGCCGGAGGGACATCCAGCGGATTCGGGCGGCTGCAGGGCTACGCCTTCACGACGGCGTCGCGCAGAGACGATGCCACCACGATCTCGTTGTGGAGCGTCCGGTGTACCGGGCACTTGTTGGCGATTTCCAGGAGTCGCTCCCGCTGCTCGTCCGTGAGGTCTCCGCGGACTTCGACCTCGCGCTCGATCCGGTCGACCTTGCCATCGGTCGACTCGCAGTCGTCGCAGTCGGCGGCGTGGACCTTTCCGTGAGAGAGACGGACGACCGTTTCTTCCAACGGCCAGTCCTTGCGGTCGGCATACATGCGGAGGGTCATGCCCGTGCAGGAGCCGAGCCCGGCCAGCAGGAGATCGTAAGGGGTGGGCCCGGTGTCCGTTCCGCCCATGCTTTTCGGCTCGTCGGCGACAAACGCGTGCCCACCGCCGAGCACCTCCGTCCGGAAGCCGTCGCCGGTGCGCGTGATGACGCGGTCGGCCGCCTGCTCGTCCGTCTCGCGCGGCGCCGGATCGGTGGGGCCGACGTATTTGCGCGCCCAGGCTCCCACCACGTTGCCCACGTAGCGGGAGTCGGCCTCATCGGTGAGGAGGTGATCGGCCCGGTCGAGCGAGACGAAGCTTTTCGGATGCTTGGCGGCCTCGAAGATCCGGGCGGCGTTGTCGATGCCGACCGTCTGGTCGAACGGCGAGTGGAAAATCATCAGGGCCCGGTCGAGGGAGCCGATGGTCTTTTCCATCTTCGTCCCCTCCAGGTCGTCGAGGAACTGCTTCTTGATGGTGAACGAGCGGCCGGCGAGGGTCACCGTCGCCTGCCCGGTTCGTTCGATCTCGTCGACCGAGTCGCGCAGCAGGTGGGTGACGTGTTCGGGGTCGTACGGGGCCCCGATCGTGGCGACGGCCTGGGCGCTGTCGATGCGACGCGCCGCCTGCAGGACCGCCGCCCCGCCGAGCGAGTGGCCGAGAAGAACGCGGGGCGCATCGAAGCGCTCCGCAAGCAGATCGGCGGCACAGACCAGATCGTCGACGTTGGACGAAAAGTTGGTCTCGGCAAAGTCGCCCTCGCTTTCTCCCAGCCCGGTGAAGTCGAACCGCAGCACAGCGAGGCCCTGCTGCGTGAGGGCCCGGCTGATGGTGCCGACCGCCTTCAGGTTCTTGCTGCACGTAAAGCAGTGCGCAAACAGAACGTAGGCGCTCGGGTGCTCGTCGGCGGGCTGGTCGAGGCGAGCCGCCAGACGATCGCCGTGTTCATTCTGGAAGGTGATTTTCTCAAAGAGCATGTGCGCAGAGAAGAGGAATGAAGGAGGGATGAGCGAACGGCCGCAGACCGGCGGCGATCAGTCGCAGGAGCGGGCCGGGGGCCGCCGGGGGGGCGGCTCGGTTCGGCCGGGAGCGGTTCGGACAGGACATCGGGCGTGCAACCGGCTGTGTCCGGACGCGGTGCGCGAGGTACGCTGCCCCTCAGCCCCCCACCGGGACCGCAGCGGGACCCCAGCGTGCGTTCGTTCCCCGCCCCGCCCGTTCCACGATCGGTTCGTTCTCCGTCCGGTTCGTTTCACACCTGGGGGTGCGGATCCGGCCGCGGGGCCGGACGCGCCGCCTCCCCGTTGCCGCGGTTCATGCTCAGGCGGCCGCCGACTCCGGCGATCGAATCTGGAAGGTGAACCGGCGGGTGGCTCCCGGCGCCCCGTCCCGAAACGTCTTCTCCGCGAAGGTAACCTGGCCGTCGCGGCCGATCAAGAGGACGGTGGACGAGCGCGTCCCGTAGGTATCGCTGTCAATGAACAGGGGCGAAAGCATCCGCTCGGTGTCCAACCCCACGCCCGTGTCCGGAAGCGCCTCGTCGGGGAACGGCGTCCGGTCGTCAAGAAGATCGAGGAGCGCGCCGACCGGGTCGCTCCCGTCGTCCGGCCGGCGTTGGTCGCCGGGTTGCGGGGGCTTTTCGTCGTCTTCGGGAACGACCGGTTCGGGCGCGGGCGGATCGATCTGCCGAATGCGCTCGCGGGCGGCCTCCACCTTCGGCCACGGGGCATTGAGGACGCGATTGCTGAGCCCGTGCACCCCCGACGGCAGGCGTCGCCTCCCCCCGTCTGCGTTGGAGAGGTACCAGACTTCCCCCGGGCGCCCCACCAGCAGGTTGAAGCCGTTGTAGCGATCGGCCTCCCGTTCCCGGGCCTCCAGATAGGCCTGGGGATCCGGTTCGTCCTCCAGGAAGTCGGCCACGAGACGTCCTCGGGAGGGGGCGGTGGGGTCGTGCGAGCCGGGGTTGCGCACATTGGTAATTGCCGCCCACCGGCCGGAGCGCGTCACGCCCATCCACGTGCCCCCGGCCCGTTCGTCGCGTCCGGCCAGGACGTGCGGGTGCTCTCTCCAGAACCGGGCGGGGGTGGTGGGTCGCTCGTAGAACTCATCCCGGTTGGCGCCGAGGATCAGCGAATAGTCGGGGTGGTCGTCGTGGCGAAAGACGATGAGGCACATGGCAGCGCAATCCGGGACGGTGAAGGGCAAGGCTTGAGGGGGAGAGGGACCGGCTACGCGCCGAAGAAGGACTGGGCGATCCACATCCCCACGCCGCCGCTGATACCGTAGGCGACCGTCTCGGCCAGGTCGGCGGGGGCGAGGTCGTCCATCGACCGCCGGCGGAGCACCTGTGTGAGGTGAGCGCCGGTCACCGACACGGCAACGACGGCGGGGAGCACGTACGGACCCTGAAAGCCGGCGCCGTCAACGAGAACGTAGAGCGTCACGGCGGCAAGGCCGGCCAGGACGGTGAAGACGAGAATGTCGCCAAAGGACGACACGGGCGCCGCGTCGGGAGGGTCTGCACTCATGGGCGGATGGGGATCGGGGGATGGGGGTGGACAGACAGATACCACCCCGGCGGGTCGTCGTTTCGCAGACCGGTCCCCGGGCTGTGCAGGCCCTGCCCCGGTTCCGTGCAGACTCGCTGCGGGGTCGATCGGCGGGGTCGATCGGTCGCTCCGGCCCGGTCGCTCTGGGTCGGTCACTCCAGGTCGGATCGCTCCAGGAGGGATCGTTTTGGGGGGATCGCTCCGGGGGCATAAAACGACGGCCTCCGTCATCTCGCGACGCCGCCGTGAGCAGTCATTGACGAGGCGAGGAGGACGGGGCGAGACGAAGCGGGAGCCTCTCGCGCATGCGGCCGTAGGGAGAGGATGTCTGCTCGCTCGTCGTGCGAATCGTGCAAGGATCGTCGCCGGCATTTGCGATCCGACGACCTGCGGGCGTCGTTGTGTATACCATCTGGAGTTGTTTTCATGCGCGCTGGCCGTCAGCAGGTTTCTCGCCGGCCCGTTCGGATCGTTGGGCGCCGGCCGCGGGATCTCCTGCCCGGCGCTCCTGCACCCCACCGTACCCCCTCTCGCTCAGCCGCCCGCTCTTTTATGGATCTTACCGCCGCCTTCCCGTCCCCCTTTCCCACCGACGACCCCGTTCTGGGTCTCATCGGCAATACGCCCATGATTCCCTACCCCGGGACCGAGGTCGACAACCTTTTCTGCAAGCTGGAGACCGAAAACCCGACGCGGTCCATGAAAGACCGGGTCGCTCTGGGGATCCTCTCCGAAGCCCTCGCCGACGGAGACTACGACCGCGTGGTCGAGGCCAGCTCCGGAAACACGGCCGGCGCCGTTGCCCTCGTCTGCAACCGGATGGGCATCGACTGCACCGTCACGTGCCCGGCCACGACCAGCGGCCAGAAGATCGGGTACATGCGGGCGTACGGGGCCACGGTTCGGCTTTGTCCGGCGGTCGACGCCGACCACCCCGATCACTACCGCGCCACCGCCCGGCGCCTGGCCGAAGAAGACGGGACGTTTATGATCGACCAGTACCGGAACCTGTCCAATCCGGGCGTCCACTACCGCTGGACGGGCCGGGAGATGTGGTCGCAGGCGGGCCCCGACATGACGCACCTGGTCTGCGCGATGGGCACGGGCGGCATTATGAGCGGCAGCGCCCGGGCGGTGAAGGAACAGGCCGCCGAGGCAGGCACGACGGTCACCACCGTCGGCGTCGACGCCACCCATTCGAACATCTCGACGGCCTTCTACGGCACCGACCCCGTTCCGTACGACACGGCCGTGGAGGGCTTGGGCAAGGGCCACGAGCTGCCGACGATGTGGTTTGACGACATCGACACCATGCGCGACGTGGACGACGACCGCGCCTTCGACACCGCGCGCCGCAGCGCCGAGGAGCACGGGTTCTTAATCGGCCCGAGCGCCGGGGCGGCATTGGCCGTCGGCCTCGACATCGCGCAGGACGACCCGGATGCCCGCGTCGTGGTGGTCATCTGCGACGGCGGCGAGCAGTACTTTGACACCCTCTTCGCTCCGGAGACCGACGCGGCACGCCGCGAAAACGGTCAGGCCACGAACTCCGTGTCGGCAGACGCGGACGAGGAGGCGGCCGCGGCCGAGTGACCGCCGAGGAGTCGGGCACGCGGGGGTGCGGCGGCGGACCGAGGCTGGCGGCCGGAGACGGCGGGGCGAAGGCCGGAGACGCGACGGAGGAGGCCGCCGGGCTTTCTCCCTCACGCGTTCGACCGCACGCTGAGGCCCGTAACGGTGGCGAGGATGAGCCCCATGCCGAGGATCTGCAGGGGGCGCAGGCTTTCGTCCAGCACGACGACCCCGAAGAGCGACGCCGTGACCGGCTCGATCATGGCCACGATTGCAGCCACCGTCGGGGGAGTGCGGTCGAGGCCGAGGATGTACAGGAAAAAGGAGATCCCCGCCCCGAACACCCCCAGCGCGGCGAACAGCGGCCAATCCGGTGTCTGCAAGACCGCCGCGGTCTGCCCGGCATCGCCCGGACCGATCACGGCGGCGGCGAGGACCGCGAACGCGATCGTCAGGATTGCCTGGGGGCTGCCGTGCGGCGCGGCGTATTTGAAGCCGAAGATGAACACCGTGTAGGAAAGCCCCGCCAGGAGGCCCGCTCCCACACCGAGCGGGGTGATGCCCCCGGCGCCCGTTTCGTACAGCCGGGTGAGCAGCACAATCCCGATCAGAACAAGCGCGATGGCGCTCAGCTTCAGGGCCGTGGGGCGCTCGATTCCCAGAACGAAGGAGACGAGGTAGACGAACACCGGTGCGCAGTACATGAGCGTCGCCGCAACCGCGACGCTCCCTTCCGCGATGCTTACGAAGTAAAAGGTGAAGTTCCCAGCCACACCAAGCCCCGCCACGGCCGACCAGAGCCAGAGCCGGCGGGAGGAGAGTCCGCTCTCAGCCGGACGCCATGCCAGCCAGGCGAGGACGAACAGCAGTCCGATGGCCCCTCGGTAAAAGGACACCACGAAAGCCCCCCAGCCGTCCGCCAGAAGAATGCCGGCGATACCGCCTGAGAGTCCCCAGAACAAAGCTGCCAGAACAACAAAGGTTGGGCCGGCAGCGGCCGCGTGTTTTGTTTCGGTCATAGATCGATAGAAGGGATTCGCAGCGGCGAGGTTCGCATCCATCCCGATTCCTTGCCCCGTCCCCCCGCAGGAGGAGACGGAAGACGCGCAGCCGGCGGAAACGCGTCCTGTCCTCTGCACCGCCTGGTCAGCGCAAGACGACGGAGCAAGACGACGGAGCAAGACGACGGACCGCCCGGTTGCGGAAACAGGCCGTCGACCGGAAGCCTTGCTGTTCAAGCCTCTCCACTGCATTCTCGCGGCGGTAGAGGCGCAGGGCTCTCTCCCGACGCAGCCCTTCCAGATCCGACACGGAACGGGGCTCTCAACCAGCGGGCCCCAACCGATGCTGCCGGGCGCAGCCGGCTCCGCGTCTTGTTTCCTCCCACGTGTCTTCTCCTACGCCTCCCTTCCACGTGTCCCTTCCACGTGTCCCTTTCAGCGAACGGGCGGGCCGGACGTGGTGACGAGGCGTTCCAGACGGGCCACGGCCGTTGCGACGCCGTCCTCGCCCCGGATTTTCGTTCCGAGTGCGGCGGCGGAGCGGCGCACCGCGTCGGTTCTTGCCGTTCGGAGTGCAACCGCGAGACGGGGAGACGTGAGATCGCTCTGAGGAATCGGGGCCGGGCCCGCTCCCGCCTCCCGGACGCGCCGTCCCCAGAAGGGCTGGTCGCCGAAGAACGGGCAGATGACGGTCGGGCGCCCGGCGCGGAGTCCGGCCGCCGTGGTTCCCGCCCCGCCGTGGTGAACAACGGCGGCGACGCGGGGAAAAAGCCCATCGTGCGGGGCGTGATCGAGAAGATGGACGGTTTCGGGGAGGTCGGACGCCGCGAGTCCGCCCCAGCCCCGGGCGAGGATGCCGCGGCATCCGGCACGATCTAGGGCCTCGACGACGATGCGCGCCGTCGCCTCGGGATTTCCGCCGGCCATGCTTCCGAAGCCGACGTAGACCGGCGGGGGCCCAGCATCCAGAAACGCCTCGAGGTCCGGATCCGGCATCCAGTCGTCGGCGCGGTCGAGAAACCAGTAGCCGGTCGTCCAGACGTCCTTGCGCGGCCCGTCCGGCGGATCCGGGGCCACGTGCCGGCTCCATGGGTGCAGGAGCGGGACGCGCTCGCCGGTCGTTCGGTGAAGGATGTCGGTGCCCCACGGCTGCGGCGGCAGGCCGTGCGCCGCCCGCCAGGACGCGAACATCCAGCGGCCTACCGCGCTGACGACGGTGCGGACGAGCCGGTGCGTCGCCCGGTTGTACACGGCCGTCAGGGAGCCTCCCAGGTCCAGCCTCGGGAATCCGGGGGTAGGGTACGCTGCGGTGGGAAGAAACACCGGAAAGAGGGGCGCCATCACGGCCGGAACGCCCAGGCGCTCCGCATAGGAGAGCGCAATCGCCATTTTCGGGTGGTAGACGATGAGGTCCGGATCCGCCGGTTTCGCGGCCGTCCAGCCGTCCCGGAACAGGTCGCGCTGAATCTGCAGGGACTCCTGCATCAGGTCCCACAGGGCCCGCGCCCCGCCGATGGCACCGCCAGCCGCCGCGATGGCTTCTCGTCCTTTCGGTGTCTCTACGAGTGCAACGAGGTCGTCGCTGAGCGGCGCGTATGCGAGGTTGCCGTCGCGAACCAGCGATTCGTACCGGGTGCTTGTACAGACGGTCACGGCATGTCCGGCGCGGCGAAGGCCTTCCCCGAGGGCGATGAAGGGCTGAACGTCGCCCCGGGTGCCGATCGTGGGGATGAATACGTTCATGCGGTTGGCCGTCGGTGGGGAGTTCGTTTCTCGGAGGCGCACGGTCGGCAAGCCCACGGTGGGTAGGGTAGCCCCCACCGGATCGGAAATCCACGACGGGGTCTGCGCACAGCACCCGCGACGGTCTCTTCTCATTTCGGCACGGGGCAACCGTCCCCTTCCGTTCATCCCATGCGTGTATGGAGCAGGTCGCGGGTTAGGTCGCCCCGCCGGATGGGCCGAGCGCTTTGCGGAAAAACACCTCCCCGACCCCACCCTCGTTCATCCCGGCGAGGAGGCCACATTCCTCAAAGCCCATCCGGCGGTGCCAGGCCTGCGGCGCCGGCTCATCCGCTTGCGAAGAACTGTACAGCACCGCGTGCCCGCGCCCGGCGAGGCCGTTCTCGACGTGGGCGAGGAGCCTCCGCCCGACACCGGCACGACGGTGGGACTCCCGCACCCAGATCCGTTCGATGTACGGGAGCGTCGACCACAGCCATTCCAGCCGAAGGTATCCGACAGGCTCCCTGTCCCCTAGCGCGAGGAAAACATCGCCGTCGCTCAGCTTTCGTTGCAGGACGGCATCCGAGAGGTGGCCGTCCTGCGAGACGACGTCGAGGTCGCCTTCTCTGGCAACGCGGATGACGATTTCCGGTCCAGTCACGAGAGGGTCCGACAGTGAGGAGGAGGGGATGACGGAAAGAGGACCTGCAGAGACGGCGTCCGTTCTTCCCATCCGATTGGTCGCCTTGTTCGGCCTTCCGGGAACCGAACATTTGCGCTTCCGAAGAGGAAGATGGGCCCACTTTCAACCACAGCTTACTTGAGCCCTCGCTTTTTCAGCTCTTTCTGTACGGCCTTATTCTTTTTTGACTTTCTGATCATGACATATGCGAGAAACAAAGGCACCAGGAGGAAAAACCCGAACGAGGTTGCTGCCGCTCCGAAAATGATAATGCCGATCAGAAATCCGATAAAAAAGGAATCAACCAGAGGAGATGGTTTATTTTTCTTGGCTTCCTTGAGCAATTCCTCGTCGCTGAGGTGCAAAAAATCGGCTTCCTCCTTCTTCATCCCCCTCCCGTTATCTTTGGATTCAATCGTTCTGGTTTTGCCCGACGGATGAGTGCTCACCGGCGGTCCTCCCCGAGCCTCGCAATGAGCACGCGAGACGCGACCGGCGATTTGGAGCGCACACGGACACCGTTTGGGGCAGCGCGTGGTTACGCCTCTCTGGGCAACCGGCTGAGCCAGTAGATGGGAACGCCCATCCGAATCGCCTCATCGCAATGCCGGAGCACTTTCTGAATGTCGGGCTTGAAAAAGTCGACCGCATCCTGCGTCTCCACCTCCACATCGGCATCTCCGAACGTAAACCGCTTTTCTACAGGCAACCAACCTCGCGGCCGAAACTCCAGGGCAGGTGTCGCCTCGGGCGACACGTCCCAAATCCTGAGTTCATGCCGGTGGTCAACATTTTTATGCCACCCCTGCAGAAAGAGCGGTAACTCGTCCTCGTCATCGGCCGGGTCTTCCCCTTCCGCCATCGGCTCGATGGGGTCAAGCCGACGCACCTCGGGGGAGTCCCGTGCGCAGATGGCGCATAGGCCCGTCGGGCCGGCGAAACGTTTGCCCGCCGTCCACTCATAGAGCCGATGGACAAGGGGCAATGCCTCCCGATCGGTCTGAAGCCTGTGGAGGAGCCCTTCGAAGAGCCGTTTCATGACTCCCGGATCCAACGGTCTCCAGTGCGATGGCCGTGGTGCCCCTTCTGATAGCGATTCAGGTTCGGCAGCCCACAGCCTATGCTCCGGCAAGGCGCGACCGTTGGGCACGTGTTGCAGGGTGGGTTCTACGAGCGAACGCGCCTCTTCGGGGAGGAGACGATAGAGAAACCCTTCGCGCGAGACCAACTCAAAGCTGAAGATTCTGGAAGGGAAAGAGTTTCGCCACACCACATCGTGCCAGGCGGAAAACTGTCGGGTGTCTGGGCTTCTCACATGCCGGAGGTAGAGAGGCTGCACCTCGCCCAAATGCTCAGGAGGCTGGAAGGTGGAGGCGGGATCCATCATGTGCAAGGTATCAGCCAGCGGAACCACGATTGTACAGGGCAGGGCGGGGCAGAGCGGGGAGACTCTGCCGCGACGGGCAACAAAAGGATATGCGTCGGGCAGCGGAGGCGGGACCGATAGACAGTGGCCGCGACCTGTCGTCGGCAGCCGCCCGGTTTCCGGTGTCGTGACCGTTCTGTATCTCCTCGGTGGCTCTCTTCACGAGGTCGACGACCTGCTGGTTGGATCCATCTGTCCGCGCCCGCTCTGCGGTGTATTGGGATGTATCCCGAGTGACCCTACATCCATAGAACTGGCATCGTACTGGATGTTGATCGGGTCGCCGTCAATGGTATGTTGTCACTCGGCCGCCATGGCTTCTCGAATCTCGCCAGTGACGACCGTGCTGGTTTTGGTTAATCGTCCAACGGCCACTCCGCCCACAAAACGACCAAGAGGGCACCGATGGCAAGGACGTTTCCCGTAAGCATCATCCCCTCCCCTTCGACTAGCAGGCCCATTATGCGCCAACCGTCATCCATGCCGTAGATCCCCAGAAGGATGAGTGGAAAGCAGACGGTGAAAAGAACAAAAAGCCCAACGTATTTGAGGTAGACCCCATCTCCGTTGCTGTGATTTTCGTTGTTGGTGTCTTCCATTTCGAGTCTTGGGATCAGGCAAAATGGATGCAAGACCGTCTCCTCATCGACAGGCCGAAATGGTGGTGAGGCTTGAGCAGACGATCTACGGTTTCGTCCAGCAAGACCTGAAGGGATGAGGCCCGTTGCTCAGGCATGGATCTCCGCGTCCTTCAGCGTCCTCTCAAGATACGCTTTGGCCTGCTTCCGCTCTACCGTCGCTGAGGCCGGATAACGACAGAACTCTGCCGCGTGCACAGCACGTGGGCAGCAGTGGGGGTTATGCGGCGCCTCTGACCCGGGTGCGATGCGCCTCAACCAACAGCAGCTTCCCTCGATAGTGCTCTCGGTCGGACGGGTCTCTAAGGGATCGTGTCAACCGCTCCGTAAGTTGAGCGAGCACCTCCGGCCGGTTTCTCACTTGCATCGATATGATGCCTCCGTACTGTGAAGGCGGATCCCGCACGATGTCGGAAAAATCGCCGTTCAATAAGAGCAGCACCGCATCAAGCCGTTGCGCTTGTTCAATCACGCCTGGATCTGGCGCATTGGCAGCCATCTGGTTGCGCAGCCGAAGCACCTCGTGGCCGTTGGATTCGAGCGCTTCGGCGACGGACTCCGGCACGCAGTGGACGGCGACGAAGCGCATTACGCCGCCCCCTCAAACTCTGAAAGATCCCGCGCATAGCTGAGGCACGCTGCTACGTCTTCTGAGGTCACATCGGGAAACTCCCGCCGGAGGTCGTCCGTCGTCGCACCGTTGGCGAGGTAGCCGAGAATGAGGCTCACGGGAATGCGTGTGCCTTTCAGGCGTGGCGTTCCCTTCAACACGTCCGGTGTGCTGACGATGTGCCCGTGCCAGTTCATGGTCCTGCGTTGCGATAGGAGGAGACGCAATCCCTAAACCAGCAAACTTTCGAACAGGTGGAATGCTCCGGGGACTCTCCCAGCGACACATAACATAGTCTTATCTGGAGGGGGTTGACATAGGATGAACGATCGCCCACCAGCGTCTCCAGGGGCGAATTCTTGTCTCGGGCCCGGCCGATCCTATGTCACGGACCTGGGGACGGTGCATCCTATGTCGCGCCGAACAATGGGTCGGATCCTCCACCGGGCTGACATAGAATTTGAATAGACATAGGATTTGAATATACGAAGATCGGGTGACAACTCCAATGTCTTGGTCCCTCTTTGTTCGGCGTTTCCCGGCCGAGGATTAGGGGTATGTCTCGGACGACGTTGTGCCTCTGACCTTGATGTATCGATCCATCCCCGACCGGATGAACGATTCCCGCTTCCCCCCTGCTTCCCCCTTCGTCCGATTCGCCGCGTCTCCTCGACCGCGTCCGCACCAGCTGCCGACGGCGGCATTGCAGCCTTCACACCGAGCGGGCGTATGTGCGGTGGATCGTCCGCTTCGCCGCGTCTCCTCGATGCCGCCGACGTCCGGGCCTTCCTCAACCACCGAAGGTGTTGCGGGTTGCGCGTTGAGGGTTACGGGTTGCGCGTTTTGGGTTGTGGGTTTCGGGTTGCGCGTTTCCGCCTCGCTCCTCCCCTCCCCGGTTCCCCGATTCCACGGTTCCCCGTCTCTCCGGTTCCCCGTCTCTCCGGTTCTCCGTTTCGCCGTATTCCTCTCCAATTTTCAATGCCAATCGCCTCGCTCCATTGCGTCCCTCCCGCCCGGGCCTTTGCTTGATGCGAGAGTGGCCGGCGCCTCCCTCCCGCCGCCGGCCGCACGTCGACCTTCGCATCTCGCACTCCGCTTGTCCCCATGGGCGACTTCTGCCACCTCCACTGCCACACCCAGTACTCCCTCCTCGACGGCGCCGCCGGCATCGATACGATGCTCGAGCGGGCGAAGCAGAAGGAGATCCCCGCCATGGCCATTACCGACCACGGCAATCTCTACGGGGTGCCGGAGTTCTACACGACGGCCAAGGACAAGGGCGTCCAGCCCATCATCGGCTGCGAGTTCTACGTCACCCCCAGCGGGCACCGGGACACCTCCGACCGCACCCGCTACCACCAGGTCCTCCTGGCCAAAAACCAGACCGGCTACGAGAACCTGATGAAGCTCTCCTCCACATCCTTCACGGAGGGCTTCTACTACAAACCGCGCATCGACATGGAGCTGATGCGCGAGCACCACGAGGGGCTCGTCGCCACCACCTGCTGCCTGCAGAGCTGGATCAACCAGACGATCCTGAACGAGGGCGAAGAACGAGCCCGGGAGGTCTTTGAGGCGCATCTCGACGTCTTTGGGGACGACTACTACATCGAGCTGCAGGACCACGACATCGACGACCAGCACACCTGCAACGAGGTGCTGGTGCGGTGGGCGAAGGAGTACGACGTCGAGGTCATCGCCACGAACGACGTCCACTACGTCGACGAGGGCGACGCGCAGGCGCAGGACATCCTCCTCTGCCTGCAGACCGGCAAGGACTACAACGATCCGAACCGGATGCGCTTCTCGAACGATCAGTTCTTCCTGAAGGGCCAGGAGCAAATGACGGAGGCCCTCACCGGCATTCCGTCCGAGTTCCAGCAGGATGCGCTCGTCAACACCCGCGAGATCGCGGCGAAGTGCGAGTTTGAGCTCCCGATGGGCGATCTCCTCATGCCGCACTACCCGATCCCCGACGAGTTCGAGGGGATGGACGACTACCTGCGGCACAAAACCTTCGAAACCGCCAAAAAGCGCTACGGCGACCCCCTCCCCCAGGAGGTCGTCGACCGCCTGAACCACGAGCTCGGCATCATCGCCGAGATGGGCTACAGCGGGTACTTTCTCATCGTGCAGGACTTTACGACCGCCGCCCGGGAACTGGACGTGCGCGTGGGTCCGGGCCGCGGATCGGCCGCCGGGTCCTGCGTCTCCTACTGCCTCGGCATCACGAACGTCGACCCGCTCGAGTACGACCTGCTCTTCGAGCGCTTCCTGAACCCGGAGCGCGTCTCGATGCCGGACATCGACATCGACTTCGACGACCGCGGTCGGTCGAAGGTGATCGACTACGTCGTCGAGAAGTACGGCCGCGAGAACGTCTGCCAGATCATCACCTTCGGGACGATGGGGGCGAAGACGGTCGTCCGCGACGTCTCCCGCGTCCTCGACATCCCGCTCGACCGGGCCGACGAGATCGCCAAGATGATTCCGGACGGACCCGGCGTGACGCTCGACAGCGCCAAGGACGAAAATCCGAAGTTCGCGAGGCTGGAGGACGCCGGCGACCCCGAGGTTCAGAAGATGATGAAGTACGCGGACGTCCTGGAGGGGTCCGTCCGCCACACGGGCGTCCACGCCGCCGGCGTCATCATCGCGCCGGGCCGGGTCAGCGACTACGTGCCCGTCTCCGTCTCGAAGTCGAAGGGCGAGAAGGTCATCACGACGCAGTACGACGGCGACTGGGTGGAGGAGTTCGGGCTCCTCAAGATGGACTTTCTCGGTCTGAAGACGCTCACCGTCATCAACGACGCCGTCGATCTCGTCGAGCAGAACTACGACATCGAGATCGACATCGAGGAGATTCCTTTTGACGATGAGGAAACCTTCGAACTCTTTCAGCGGGGGGAAACCGTGTCGATCTTTCAGTTCGAGTCGACCGGCATGCGGGAGTGGCTGCGCAAGCTGAAGCCGACGGAGCTGAACGACCTCATCGCCATGAACGCCCTCTATCGTCCGGGGCCCATGGAGAACATCCCGACCTACATCGCCCGCAAGCACGGCGAGGAGGAGGTCGAGTACCCCCACCCGATGCTGGAGGACATCCTGGAGCCGACGTACGGGATCGCCGTCTTCCAGGAGCAGGTGATGCAGATGGCGCAGAAGCTCGCCGGCTTCACCCTCGGAGAGGCGGACATTCTGCGGAGAGCGATGGGGAAGAAAAAGCAGAAATTAATGACCAAACAGCGCAATAAATTTGTTCGGGGTTGCGCTGAGGAAAACGACATCCCCGAGGACGAGGCGAACCGGCTGTTCGACATTATCAACGAGTTTGCGGGGTACGGCTTCAATAAGTGCGTGACCGGGGACACGAAGGTGGTCGACACGACGACTGGACGCCGCATTCCCGTGATCGACATCGTTGAGGGCCGCGAAACCGATGTCTCCGTCCCCTCCCTCAATGAAGCAACCCAGGAGATCGTCTCCCGCCCCGTCGTCGACGCGTTTTCGAACGGGGAGGCGATGACCTACCGGCTCACGACGCGAACGGGACGCACCCTCCGGGCAACGGCCAACCACCCCGTCTACACCCCGGACGGATGGACCGATCTCGGAGAACTCGAACCGGACGACCGCGTGGCCCTTCCCCGCTCGGTCGACTACGACGCGTCCGTCCACATGAGCGATCACGAGCTGGTGGTTCTCGGATACGCCATCAGCGAAGGCAATCTGTGTCATCCGAACGGCTTCTACGTCTACACCAAAAGCGAGGAGGAGCTGGAGGACTACTGCCACCACCTCCGTCTCTTCGACAACAGCGTACCGACGATCGACCGGTCGAAGCCGGCGGCTTCGATTTACGCGAAGCGGGAAAACCGCTCTCAGCCCTCGGGCGCGGTTACGTTCCTCGACGACCTCGGTCTTCGGGGATGCCGGGCCACCGACAAGTTCATTCCGGCCCCCGTCTTTGGGCTTCCGAAGACGCAGCTGGCTCGTTTTCTCGGTCGGCTGTGGACGGGGGACGGCGGCATCGACCCCTCCGGCCATCACGTGACCTACGCGACGTCGTCGGAGCGCCTCGCCCGGGACGTCCAACACGCCCTCCTTCGCCTGGACCTGCCGAGCACCCTACACGAAAAGTCATTCAACTATCGCGGTGGAACCCGGCCGGGGTATGTCGTCCGCCTCTCCAGCAAGGAAATCGAGGCCTTCGCCCGGCACATCGGTCCCCATCTCGTCGGGAAGCGGAAGCGCGACCTGGAGGCTCTTCTCGACACAGGCGTCGGCGGCGGGCGCATGACGCAGGACGTCGTCCCCGCCTCCGTCTTCCCATCGATGAAAACCGCCGTCCGCTTGGAAGCCGAGCGCCGGGGGACCTCGATGAATGAGGTCATGCGCACGGCGGGCTGCTCGAACCGTCTGCTTCAGAGAGACGCCCGCAAAAAAGGATATGACCGCGCCACCATCGCGACGCTCGCGGAGGCGACGGGGAGCGACGAGCTCCGGCGCTGGTCGGAGTCCGACCTCTACTGGGACGAAGTTCGCTCCGTGGAGGAGACGGGGGTGGAGGAGGTCTACGACTTGACCGTCGAGGGAACCCACAACTTCGTCGCCAACGACCTCGTCGTTCACAACAGCCACTCGGCCGCCTACTCCATCGTCGCCTACCAGACGGCCTTCCTGAAGGCGCACTTCCCGGCCGAGTTTTTGGCCGCGGCGATGACCAACGAAATCGGCAACAACGACAAGCTCACCGTCGTGCTCGACGAGGCGCGCCGGATGGGCATCGACGTGCTGCCGCCCTCCATCAACACGAGCGACGTCCACTTCACGGTGGAAGACGGGGCGATCCGCTTCGGCATGGGGGCGATCAAAAACGCCGGCACCTCCGCCATCGAGGCGATCGTGGAGGCGCGCGAGGAGAACGGTCCGTTCGAGACGATCTTCGACGTGACGAAGACGGTCGACCTCAGCACGGTCGGCAAACGCACGCTGGAGGCCCTCGCCCAGGCCGGGGCGCTCGACGAGCTGGAGGGCCACCGCGGACAGCTCATCGAGTCGGTCGACATGGCCGTGCAGGAGGGGCAGCGGTATCAGACGGAGCAGATGCGCAACCAGACGAACATGTTCGGCGATGCGGACGCGGGCTTCGACATGGACCCGAGCCTCCCGCGGGTGGACTCCTGGTCGAAGTCGGACCTCCTGAAGGCCGAACACGAGGTCTTGGGCTTCTATGTGAGCGGCCACCCGCTCGACCAGTACCAGGCCGAAGCGGAGGCCTTCGCCACCGCCCACTTCGGCGAGGCGGAGAAGCTGGAGAAGGTCATCGAACAGGCCGGCGGCGGCACCAACGGCCGCGACCGCGGGCCCGTCCGCACCTTCTGCGGGATTCTCACGGACATCAGCCGCAACACCACCCGCAGCGGCAAGCCGATCGCCTTCGCCGAAATCGAGGACTACACCGGACAGGGCGAGATGGTCATCTTCTCCACCGTCCTCGACCAGGTAAGCCAGTACCTGGAGGTCGACGAAGTCCTTCTCGTGGAGGGCAACGTCGAGGTGCGCGGCGGCGCGGTGAAGGTGATCGCCAAGAGAATCACCCCGATGTGGAAGGTGCGCGAGCAGATGGTGCAGGAAGTGGTTCTTACCGTCGACCTCGAGCAGCTCTTCGCCGACCAGCTCGACGCGTTCCGGATCCTGTGCGAGAACAACCCGGGCAACTGCACCCTCTACTTCGACGTGCACGCGCCGGAGATCAACGGCCGCGAACGCCTGCGCAGCCGCCAGCTCGTCATCGAGCCGACCGCCGAGTTCATGCGCGGCGCCCGCCGCATCTTCGGCC
>CAKZLV010000107.1 GCA_937127285.1 uncultured Bacteroidota bacterium | reverse complement strand
GTTCGTTTGTCTCGCCCGTCGCTCTGACCGACCCACGTATCGAGGCCACCCGCTCAGAACCCGGAGAATGGTCGGATCCGGCCGATTCCTTCGACACGACCTCACCTTCGCCACACCTTCAGATCACGGCGCTCCGATCAATCTGATGGTCCGTTTTTGTGCAGGAACTGTAAACACAATGTTTTAACACTCAATCAAAGCGATGTGGCGTCTCGACGGGGTGGTCTCGCTCTCGCCCGAAGCGGTCGCATCAGACTTCGACTTCTTCCGGAGCCGGCTGCGGGGTCGTGCTGGGCGCTGCGTGATCGTCCGGGGTGGCCTCCCGGTCTTCGAGCCATTGGAAAAGGGCCGGCAGGAAGAGGAGAGCCGACAGGAGCGTCGTGCCGATTCCCACCACCGCCAGTACGCCAATCGACTGGAGGCCCGGGTGAAAACTTAGCAGCAGCCCCCCGAACCCAATCATGGTTGTGAGCGATCCCATTGTGACGTGCTCGCCGGTCGAGTGCAGGACCGGCCAGATCGTCCCTTCGCCCTCTTCCCGGTAGCGATGCACGAGGTGCACGCCCGCGTCATTCCCGATGCCCAGGACGGCCGGCAGCACGATCATGTTGTAGAAGTTGAGCATAATGCCGAAGACCTCCATGAGGAGGAGCATCCACAGGATGCCGACGACGAGGGGCACGAGCGCCAGGGCCGCCCAGCGCACGGACCGAAAGTTGACCAGCATCAGGAGGGCGACGATGACGAACGTTGCTCCCACCATCCACGGCGCTTCCTGCCGCATGATCAGCAGCATGTCGGCCGCCACCAGCGAGCCGGAGCCGGCGTGATACATCTTGCCGCTTTCCGTCGTGATCGACCCGACGTCCTCCTTGAAGGCAATCGAGTTGCGGCCGTCGGAGAGGCCGACGGACGGATAGATCATCACGAACGTGCCGACCTCGCCGTCTTTCGAGGTGAACTTCTCCCGGAGGAACTCGGGGACCTGGCCGATCTCGACGGGGTCGGTCGTCTGCGCCGCCTGCAGCAACCGGCCGATGTCCTCAGAGCGCGGCTCGCCATCGTCCATCAGGTACTTCGACTCCGTGATCGTCTGCCGGATCTGCGCGATGCGCTCCAGCTTCGCCCGGGCGGAGGTGTCCGCCAGCGGGAAGCGCTCCTGCAGGCTTTCGACGGCGAGGATGGTGGGCGACGTCGTATCGGCTTTCATCTTCTGCTCGACGGCGCGCACGATCTCCGGCACCTCGTCGGGAGAGTCGGCCACGATGTAGGCCGGATTCCGGCGCTCCCCGCCGCTCTCGCCGACCCGCTCAACGACCCGGTCGCGCTGCTCGTACCGGGTGTACTCGGGCTCCAGCGCCCCGAAGTCGTACTGGAAGTCGACCCGGGGAAGAAGCACCCCTGCGGCGATAACGGCCAGAAGGCTTCCTACAACGATGGGCCGCGACGCGCGGAAGCGCTCTCCGGTCGGGAGGCCGGAGCCGGACCCGTCGCCCCCCATCTCCAGCGCCCCGCGCCGGAGATCGATGAGGGAGAAGCGCTCCAGGATGGCGAGAAGCGCCGGCATGATGACCGTCATCGCCACGAGGGCGAACAGGATCCCGGTTCCGGCAATGGCCCCGAACTCGCTGAAGCCCTTAAAGTCGGCCACGGTCAGCACGTAGAGGGCGCCGGCGGTGGTGAAGGCCCCGACGGCGATGGCCTGTCCGGTGCTTGTAAATGTGGTTTCGACGGCATCGGTAATCGTGTGCCCCTCGGCCCGCTCCTCCGCGTAGCGGCCGTAGAAGTGGATGCCGAAGTCGATGCCCAGTCCGAACAGGACGAGCCCGAGGGTGGCCGTCATCAGGTTCAGATCCTGAAACACCAGGTACGCGAACCCGCCCGTCCACGTCAGGCTCATCAAGAGCGGCACGGCGATGATGAGCGCCATGACCGGGGCGCGGACGAGCTGCTGCAGGAGGAGCCGCCGGTGGAGGCGGGTGCCGGCGCGGGCGCGGTAGGCTTTGTACAGGAAGTAGGATACGACCAGGAGCAGCACGCTCAGCGCGCCGGTTCCAAACGAGCCCAGCACGTCGTTCTGAATCGTTGTAATCTCGACGAGGCGGCGGTAGAGGCGTCCGGCGAGGGTCACGTCCATGCCGGCCTCGTACGACTGCGGATTCATCCGGTCGATCTCGTTGCGCAGCCGGTCGTAGAGCTCCTCGATGTAGCCGATGTCCGTGCTCGTCCCCGACGGAAAGAACCGCACAACCATCGTGGTGGAATCCTCCGACACCGGATAGCGCGTGCCGACGAGGCGCTGGTAGGTCTGGTCGAGTTCGGTGGCGAGGGAGTCGGTGCTCGATGCGTCTTCATCGTCGAGCTGGAAGAAGAACGGGTTGGCCTCCTGCTTGGCTTCCTCGATCTTCTGGTCGAGAAACTGCTCGACCTGCCGGAGCTCCGTGTCGCTGGCAAAGTAGAGGGCGTTGGTTTCGAGGAAGTCGATCTCGCGCTTGTACTCGACGCGCGTGAAGTACGGGTCGCCGTCGGGCTGCTTCAGGTCCATCGCCCGGTCGATCAAGTCTTCGGCAAAGCGCTTGTTCGCCTCGAAGGACGGACTCACGATGCCGACGGCGACGTCGTTGGACTCCCCGCCGACGTTCGCCCGCAAGCGCTCCAGCGCCTCGACGGACGGCCGGTCCTGCGGAATGAGCTTCGACAGGTCGGGGTCGATGCGGAGGTTCTGGGCGAAGTAGAGGCCCACTGCCGAAGCCAGCGCGGCCCCGACCAGGATCGGCCCGGCATGACGAACGACGGACCGGATGAACGGGCGGAGCGCGTCGAAGAGTCGGTTCATAGCGAAAGAAAGCTGCTTCGGATGTCTCCGGGGGAGGCAGAGACGGGGCAGCGATGGCGAGAAGAACGGGCACGTTCTGGGAAGAGCAGACGGAAGCGAGGCCCTCGGCCGTCAGTTTGCCCTGCGGTAGGGGGGCAGCAGCTGGATGTCGTCGAAGTCGACCTTGGCGTAGTCTCCCGTCGTGTCGGAGTCGCTCCAAAACGTGATGGAGAGGGGACGGTCCGGCGGGTCGCCCCCGAAGACCTGGTGGTAGTCGTCCACGACGTTGCGCTGAATCGTCTTCCACTCGCCCAGCCCGGGCTCGCGTTTGGAGTCGACGACGATAACCTTCAGCGGGCCGAAGGAAACCACCGTTCCCACGGGCAGCGACGAACTGTATGTATACTTGATGCTCTTGGGGCGCCCGAGCCAGTCGCTTCCGAACGTGACGTAGAGCGCCGCCCCCGTGTCGTTTTCCCCCTTCTCGCTCGCCCCTTCGGGCAGGTGGTGGGCGCGCCAGCGCCATTTCAAGCGGGGGAGCTCATTGATCGACCAGTCGAACTCTTTTCCATTGCGCTGCGAATACCGGATGGCCTCGTTTCTCACAGTGACGCGAACGAACTGGTTGCCGTTTTCGGAACGGACGACAATTTCTTCACCCGGCTCGTTCGATTCCTCGTAGGACAGCGTTTCGCCCGACTTCCGGACAAACGTCCAGTTTCCTGGGAACGTCCCCGGCCGATACGTCTCGAAATCGTCGACAACAACGGGACTCAGAGGACGGGCGCGATCGCGCTCCTCATCGTGGGAAGAGCCTTGGGCAGCGGCCGACGAAACAAATCCCAGTGGAAGCAAGAGCAAAGCGAGCAAGAGGGTGGGGAGAAAAACAGCCCGGCGCACCAGAGCCCACACGCGAGGAGAGAGCAACAGGGCGGAAGGAAACCAGGGAAGCATGTAAAGCATGAGGTCGATGAATCTCGATCGAACGTCGTACGAAAGCCGCTCTCAGGGAGGTCGAGGTAACATTTCCTGCGAACGCAAGAACGGAGCAAGCTCGAAAAATCGCGTGCACCCCGAGTTCTACCGTCCTCGTGCGACCCGGCAGCGGAGGGGCGTGGAGGGGCAGGCTGATTTTCTCGGTACCTCCACCCGTTCTTGGATCTACCCGTATCTCCTCCTGTACGACGTTTCGGGTTAATCTCAGGGAGTACGGGCTTGCAGTAGATCGATCCCGTTCGTACTCTTTTTGCTCATCGAAACGCCCGACGTTCTCCTCTGATTCGACGGAGGACGGAAGATTTTGTCTCTTCCCCGAAGCCTTCCCTGCCTCCTCCAAGACCCCTACCTTTTCTTCCCGAAGCACGTCGCTCCTGCGCCATGAACGTTTCCCAAAAATCAATCCGAATCGTCGGTGGCATCTTGGTGATTTACGCTTTGCTCGTCGCGACGCACCTCGGCGAATTCTGGCCCTTTAGCATCTACCCGATGTTCTCGCAAGCTGGGAATCCGTGGTCGCGCTCTCTGGTCCGCGAGATGCCGTCTGATGTTGCAGATGCTCGGAAGGTGTCGTGGACGACGACGTCGCTGGATTCGTTGGCTGGCGATTCCTATCCGCTCGTCCCGCAGGGGATCAACCAGAACGACGTGGCCAACTACGTGTCGAAAACCGAGTCTTGGACTCCCGATCGCATCCAGGGGCTGCGGAGCATCTTCGCGAAGAACCGTTCGCTTCCCTCTCCCCTTCTCGTGTATCGCGTCCGCGGACGCTTGGCAGACGATTCCGTTTCCGTGCGTGCAACGCCGGTTTTGCTTCTCACCAACGAAGGCTCGCACCTCAACCCGTCGCTCGCCCCGCCCTCGCCCGCGTCGGCATCGTCCGCCCGCTGACCCGTCGCGGCGCCTTGCCTTCTTTGCCTCTCTGCCTCCGGCCGGATCCTCTGAACGACCATGTCTTCTTTCATCAAGACGCTCTCCCAAGAACTATTCACCGTCGGAAAGTCGGGGACACGCGGCGACCGGATCTACTTCCGCGTCGTGGAGCTTTTCCTCTTGGCCTACGCGGTCTGGTACTGCTGGACGTGGGGCATGTACATGCAGGAGAACATAACCTCCGTCCTGCTCCCTCTCGGCATCGCGCAGTACATCGACGTGTCGTTCATGTTTGAGAACTACTTCGGGCCGGCCAACGCCATCCTCGTCGGCGTCCTCGGCCTGCTGGGCTTCTCTCGACTCTGGCGTCCCGGTTACCTGTTTGCGCTCTTCGCCTTTCACTTGCAGTACGTGGCCCGCTACAGTCTCGGCGAGATCTCGCACGGCTCCAACCTCATCGGGATGGGGATTCTGGGACTCGGGATCGCGCTTCTCGCGTTTCGGTCGGAAACGAACCGTCAGCGCTTCACCTTCGGGTTCCTGTACTTCTTCATCGGCCTCGGCTACACGTCGGCCGCCGTCTGTAAGCTCATCGGCACCGGAATTACGTGGCCAGATGGACACCACCTCCTGATGTGGATTGCCGAGCGCAAGATCGACACGCTCTCGAAGTTCGGCGCCTTCGAGCCGAGCATTCTGCAGGAGTTGGTGCTGGCCGACTACCGCTTCGGGACACTCTTTCTGCTCATCGGCCTCCTCACCGAGGCCGTCAGCTTCGGCATGTGGTGGCGCCGCTACAGATACCTCGTCGTGATGATGGTACTGGGAATGCACATCGGGATCTACTTCACGATGAATATCTTCTTCCACGCCTCAACCTATTTCCTCCTCCTTCTGGCGCTTCCGTGGAATCGGATGATCGACGCCGCCCTCGCTGCTGCGGAGGACGTCTCGATCCCCCTCCCCTCGCAGCCCCCCTCTCGGGGCGAGCCGACGTAGCCGATCGCTCGGAAGAGCTAGGGCGTCGAGCGTCGGAGACCGGAACACCGCCCTCGGGTCTCGCTTAGCACTTTTCCTCTTGATGATTGGCCCCTTGGCTGCCCCATTCCGCTTTTCATGCGCCTCCTCTTCGTCACGCAGGATTTTCCTCCCGACATTGGAGGAATCCAGACCTACTCCTGGGAGGTGGCGCACCGCCTGGCTGATCGCACGTCGTCGCTGCACGTTGTCGCACCCGCTCGGCCGGAGTCCGCGTCTCTGGATGCGCAGAGTCCCTTCTCCGTCTCGCGAGTCTCTGGACGGCCCGACCTGCTCCTGCTCACGGCCCTGCCTACCGTGTGCCGGCAGGCCCGAAGACGGCAGCCCGACGTGGCCTTTCACGCACAGTGGCAGACCGTGGTGACGTCGGTGGTGGCGCGGGCCGTGACGGGATGGCCCCGCCAGATTGCCTGCGCTGCCCACGGCCGCGAGCTTCTCTTCAACCCGGTCGACGGCCTCCCCGGCTTCTCGGCACTCTACAACCGGTTTCGCCGCTGGACGCTGTCGCACGTCGATGCGGCGCTTCCGGTGAGCCGGTACACGGCCGCTTTTCTCCGCGCCCTGGGCGTTCCGCCCAACCGGGTCCACGTCGTTCCCAACGGCACAGACCCCGACCGCTTTCGCCCACAACCCGAGGCTCGGGTCCGCACCCGTCTCGGCCTCGACGACCGCTCCGTCCTCCTCACCGTGGGGCGCCTCGTGCCACGCAAGGGGGTCGACACGGTGCTCCACGCCCTACCGCACGTCGCTGAAAACGTCCCCGACGTTACGTATCTCGTTGTCGGCACCGGGCCGGATCGCGAACGTCTCGAACGACTGGCCCGTCGTTTGCGAATTCGGAATCGGGTCCACTTTCTTGGCGAAGTACCCCACGACGACTTGCCTGACTTCTACAGCGCGGCCGACCTTTTCGTGATGCCGGCCCGCGAGGCGCCCCCCGACGTAGAGGGATTCGGCCTGGTGTTTTTGGAGGCCAACGCCTGCGGAACGCCCGTGGTCGGTGCCCGCACCGGCGGGATTCCCGACGCCATCGTCGAGGGAAAAACCGGGCGGTTGGTTCCGGCTGGCGCCCCCACCCCACTCGCCGAAGCGCTCACCCAGCTTCTTACCGACCCGGCTCGCCTTGCAGCCCTCGGCGAACGTGGGCGCAGGCGTACCGTTCAGGAGGCGAGTTGGGACCACGTAGTCGATGCCTTGTTCGAGGCGCTGTCGGCGCTTTCGGCCTCGCCCGGCTGAGTGATTCCCTATGCGTTGGGCTCGTGAGTTCAACTCGGACGAGAAGCAACGATACGTTCTCTCTTCCTCTCCGCAGAGCGCCGTGCGTCCTCCCAAGCCTCTGATGGCTTTCGACTTCTCCCGTCGATGCTGCTCCCTCATCCATGCTCATTGCTCAAGG
This sequence comes from uncultured Bacteroidota bacterium, assembly GCA_937127285.1. Classification (GTDB taxonomy): domain Bacteria; phylum Bacteroidota; class Rhodothermia; order Rhodothermales; family Salinibacteraceae; genus CAKZLV01. Next base: position 4,651 of record CAKZLV010000107.1, on the reverse strand, counting down.
CGTTTTCCGCTCGGGAACGACCGTTCTTTTTCGGGCACTTCGACAGGACGAAGAGCGCTGCTGCTACTACGAGCCCCTGCATCCCGACCTGCTGGACCACGTCCAGGAGGCTCGGACGACCACTCCCAGTCACGCGAAGTCTCCCCTCTACGCTGAGTTCACGCCTCTGCTCGATCCGATCGCGACGGTGTTCTCGCCAGCCTTTGCGCTCAACAACGCCGTTCTCGACAGCGAGGACAACGCCCCGGCCATGTCGCGGTACCTGCACCTTCTGGCCGAAGCACCCTCCTCGGCGGTTCTCCAGATGAACCGAGGATTTTGGATGAGCGCGTGGCTTCGCCAGCAGTTTCCCTCGACGGCCTTTCTGCACCTCGTCCGCGATCCGCGCTCGGTGGTGTGGTCGCAGATGGCAACGCAGTCGGGAGGCCGCGTGCGCATGAACTGGCCCCTTCTTCGGCGCCGGTTCTTCAACTTTTCTTCTGGTGATCTGAGCAACGTGTTCTCACCCCGAGCCTACTGTGGCGCTTACCATGTGAAGGAATATTGCGAGATCGGTCGCCAGGAACTTGGCCGGTCGAGCCATGATGTGGCCATGTGGGCGCAGGCACGCCTCTGTGCAACTCGCGAAAGCTTGCCGTTCGTTCAGGCTCTGGCCCTGTGGGGCGCGCAGGCGTGGGTCTGTCACCAGCAGGCCCAGGCGGCCTTTGGTGACCGCTACTGCCTGATTCGGTACGAGGACTTGTGCGCGGCGCCGGAGCATACGCTTTCTCGCGTCTACCACCAGTTCTTCGATCATCCCCCACCCGACTCGGTTCTTGCGTACAGCAGAGACCACGTCCATGCGAACCGCATCGCCGGATGGCGGCAGGTGGACATGGCCGAGAAACGGTTTCGGCAGGGTCTCCACGAGGCAGGTCTCGAACAGGTGCTGGAGGCGTTTGGATACCCCGTGGCCGCGAACAACGAGGGCTGACCCCCTGAAATGCCCCTCGCGGATTCAGGTGTCGATGGACCGTGCAGTGTGGAGGCAGGCCCGTTTCTCCGCGCAGCCGCGACCGGCGCGCGGCGGGTGAACGTCCCCTTTCTTCTTCGCGGGTCTTTTCGACGGTGAAACGCGAGCATGACCGACTGGCTGCAACGTCTTTTTAACCGTCTCCAGGCAGGCTGGACGCGGTTCCAGAAGAGCCGGCGGGGCCAGCGGGTCCTGACCGGCGTTCGCTGGCTGTTCACGGGCGGCGTCGTCGCGTACCTCATCTACCAGCTTACCACCATCGGATGGGTAGAGGTGGGACGGTCGCTGCCCACGACGCCGTGGTTCTACATTTTGCTCTTGCTGATGTATGCCACGCTTCCCGCTACGGAGGCCGTCTTGTACGGAAAGGCATGGTCGATCTCGTCGTACGACCTACTTCCCGTCCTTCTCCGCAAGCGGGTGCTGAACAACGATGTCCTCGGCTACTCGGGCGAGGCCTACTTCTACCTATGGGTAAAAAACAACCTGGGGCTGGCCCGTGGCCGCATCGTCGAGACGATCAAAGACAACGTGATCATCTCGTCGGTCTCGTCGACGTCCGTGGCGTTTTTGCTGCTCGCCGTGTTTTTTCTGACAGGACAGATCACTCTCCTCGAGCGCTTTCTACCCGACGCGACCTCGACGCTGGCGGGCAGCATCGCAGTCGCGATTGGCGTCATTGCCGTCGGCATCAACTTCCGCCGGTTTATTTTTTCGCTTCCCTCCTCGTTACTCTGGCTCTTCGGTGCCGGTCACCTTACACGGTTTGTTCTCAACAACGGGTTCCAGGTCACACAGTGGGCCATCGTCATTCCGGAGGTAGGTGTCGGCGCCTGGATCACACTCCTCGCGCTCCACATCGTCATCAACCAGATTCCGTTTGTGCCCGCGCGCGGGCTCTTCTTTCTGAGCGCAAGCGTCGAGTTCTCCGGTCCGCTCGACATCCCGACGGCGGCCGTCGCGAGCATGCTGCTGGCACAAAGCCTCATCGACCGCGCGCTGAACCTGCTCACCTACTTGGGCACCACCGCCGCGGAGGTCACCGCCGACGAGGTGGCGGAGGACCCTGCCTCTCTCCCCGACGAGATCCGCTGATCGCTGTTCGAGACAACGGATCTCTGTTCAGAACAACTCACCGGTTCGGCTCTGATTCAATCGCAGTACTGTCTTCTTCCATGGTTTCCTCCTTCGTTCGTCGCCTACTGCGTCTAACGATCGCTAGCCTCTGCGTGCTGATCGGCCTGGAAAACGGCTCTGCGGTGGCGCAGGACCGCCGGCCCTGGCAGGCCGATGCGAGCGTATTGGTGCTGGGTTCGTCGTCGGAGCAGGTTCCGTTCTGGCTGCAGTCCAATCGGTACGGGACGGTGGATTCGACCTCGGCCAATGCTCTGCTGCGTGCTTCCCTTCAGCGACGCTTCTCTCTAGCGCCGAACTGGGGGCTCACAGTTGGAGGCGAACTGCTCGGTCGCGCCGCCAACCAGTCGTCGTTCCACGCCCATCAGCTGTACGGACGGCTCGACTACCGCGGCCTCCGCCTCCAGGTGGGCCGGTGGGAGGAGTCGCCGACGGGACTGACGCACCCGACGCTGTCGATTGGGTCCCTCGGGCGCAGCCGCAACGCTCCGCCGCTTCCGAAGATTGTTCTCGAAACGTCCGGCTACGTCTCCGTTCCCGGAACGGGCGACGCTCTCGCCATCAACGCCTACGCCGCCCACGGCTGGTTTCCGGATGACCGGTTCGTGGCCGATCCTTATCTCCACGAGAAGTACCTGTACCTCCGCTTCCCGTCGCGGGAGCGCTCGGTGCAGCTGATCCTCGGTGTTCTCCAACACACCATTTGGGGCGGTACGCACCCGGCGCGCGGCCCGCTCCCCCAGGACGCCGAGGCCTTCCTGCGCGTCCTGGGCGGACGGGCCGGGGGAGACACCGCTCCCAGGCAAGAGCAAAATGGGACAATCGGGTCCACCGAGGCTGGGTATGACTTCGGCGTAGCCGTGCAGGTCGGGACGATCGACCTGCAGGCCTCTCGCTACTTTCACCACACCGATCGCCCGTCCCTGCTTTTCCGCAATCCCTGGGACGGTATGTGGGAACTACGCGCCGAGCGCTCCTCTGACGACCACCTGGTTCACACCCTCGTGTGGAACCACATGCGGGTGACCCGGCACAACGCCAAGTTCTCCGAGGGCCAGGAGCGGGGCGCAGACTCGTACTACAACAACGTGCTGTACCGAGGCGGCTGGGTGCATCGTGGATTCACGATCGGCTCTCCTCTGCTGCTCCCCAACCGTCGCGGTCCTGGCGTAGGCAATAACATCGTCGTCGCCCACCACCTTGGTTTGGCCGGTACGCTCCCGGCGGCGCTCCGCTACCGTTTACGTCTCACCTACAGCCGGCACTACGGCGCCCAGGGGGTATGCGCTGACGCATCGTGCTCCGAGCTCGTTGATGCTCGTTCCGACCGCACGGATCAGTATGCCACTCGGCTGGCGCTCACGCGAGACGTCGGCGACCTGTCGATTCGCACCGCCGTAGCCGCCGACCTGGGCTCTCTGTATCCAGACCGGCTGGGCGTAGAGGTCGGCCTTTCGTGGACCGGCTCGTTCAGGGCGCTTTTCTAGGGTCTGTGGATGTGCGGAAGGATGGCGATTCGAACTCCGATTTGGATCGGTCCAGACGCCAGACGAGGTCGATGAATCGGCAGTGGCCGAGGACCGCAACGCCGAAAGGTACGAGTTCGAAGCCGATAGAGTCCCTAATCGTGATTGTCCACACGCCTAGGGTGGGTTTTTCCCTCATTCCTTGATACCTTTGCGCGAATGCGATCGTTTTCCCTCTCGCCGTACGCACCGGTTTCCCCTTTCAGATGCCTAACACCTATCAGTCGATCGAAGTTGGTGACTCCTTCGAGTGGAAGAAGATGGTCAGTGCCGAGGACGTGATGAAGTTTGCGGAGATCACGGGAGACGACAACCCGATCCACGTCGATGAAGAGTACGCCAAGAACAACTCTCGGTTTGGTCGGCCCGTCGTTCACGGCGTCCTCCTCTTGGGCTTGATCTCGAAGGTTCTGGGGCGCGACTACCCGGGCCACGGAAGCATTGCGGTGGCGATTTCGTGCCGGTTCCTGCGCCCGGTTCCGGTCGGCTCGGAGGTCTCGGTCCAAATCAAAGTGTCCGAAAAGCTGGAGGCCAGCAAGCACGTCAAGGTCAAGGTCTACATCTACCGGGATGGCAAGATGGTCCTCGGCGGGGAAGGGCGCGTCATTCCGCCGACGGAGGAAGACGGCGAGCCGACGATGCCGGAATAACCACCGGTTCTCGGACCAGGCCTCTTCGAAACACCGAACCCTGCATCCATTCGGGCGGAACCGCAGCGGGCCAACCGGCGACGTCGTCGTCCGAGGGCGACGACGCCCGGCTCGACCGACCCGCCCCCCGAAACCGCCGCGGAAAGAAGCGCGCCTCGGTCCAGCAAACGTCAGCCCATGAACCGGCGGGCCGGCGCTCAACGGCACGCCGTACCGAACGACGTGTCGCCTGCGTCGCGCCTCTCGAACGGGGCCGAGCACGGCCGAATCGGACGAATCGAGCCACGGAGGACCGAATTGGTGCCGATTTGGAAAGCAATAGACGAAGG
>CAKZLV010000106.1 GCA_937127285.1 uncultured Bacteroidota bacterium | reverse complement strand
ATAGCCTCCAAGCGTCCATAGCCTCCAAGCGTCCATAGCCTCCAAGCGTCCATAGCCCCCATGCTCCCACGCTCCCACGCCCCCACGCTCCCACGCCCCCCCTCACTCCGCCATCCACCGGGCGGCGTCTTTGGCGAAGTAGGTTAGGATGACATCGGCGCCGGCGCGCCGGATGCCGGTGAGGGCCTCCATGGCGCACTCCTTTTCGTCGAGCCAGCCATTCTGGGCGGCGGCCTTGATCTGGGCGTACTCGCCGCTCACGTTGTAGGCCGCGACCGGGACGTCGCTGACCTGCTTCACGCGGTAGATCACGTCGAGATAGGGAAGGGCGGGTTTCACCATCAGCATGTCGGCGCCCTCCTCCAGGTCGAGCATCGTCTCCCGAACGGCTTCCTCGCCGTTGGCTGGATCCATCTGGTAGGTGCTCTTGTCTTCCGGGACGCCTTCTCGCACCCGGGGATCGGAATCGAGGGCATCGCGAAACGGGCCGTAGTAGGCGGAGGCGTACTTGGCCGTGTAGGACAGAATCGCCGTATCGGTGTGTCCCTCGTCGTCGAGCGCCCGGCGGAGGGCGCCGACGCGCCCGTCCATCATGTCCGACGGCGCGATGAGGTCGGCTCCGGCCTCGGCCTGAACGACGGCCATCTCCTGCATCACCTCGATCGTGGCGTCGTTGTCGATGTCGCCGTCCCGCACGATGCCGTCGTGCCCGTCGGAGTTGTAGGGGTCGAGAGCCGTGTCGGTGATCACGAGCAGCTCCGGCACCTCGCGCTTCAGGGCGCGCACCGCGTTCGGGTAGAGATGGTCGGGGTCGGTGGCGTGGCGCGCGTCCGGCGTCTTCATCGCGTCCGGAATCGCGGGAAAGAGGGCCACGGCGGGGATGCCCAGAGCCGAAAGTTCTTTCGCCTCTCCCACGAGCCGGCTCACCGTCATGCGGGACTGTCCGGGCATCGACGAGACGGCTTCTTCCCGGGATGCGTCTCCGTCCATCACGAAGAGCGGCGCGATGAGGTGATCCGTCGACAGCCGCGTCTCCCGCGCCATCCGGCGCATGTTCTCGGAGGAGCGAAGGCGGCGCGGGCGAAGGGGGAGGTCCATGGTCCGTTTCCAGTTGCGAATGTCGCGGTGCGCGTGTCGAGGTGCGAATGTCAAGGGAGAGTGCCCGTCATCGCGAATTGCAGATTTCAAATTTCCAATCTGCAATTTGCAATTTACAACGCCGACTTCCGTCGCCAGGTGGTGCCGTCCGGGGAGTCCATGATTTCGATGCCGAGGGCCTCAAGGGTGTCGCGGATGGCATCGGCCCGCTCGTAGGCGCCCTCCTTGCGGGCAGCGGCGCGTTCGTCGAGCAGGTCGTCGATGGCATCGGAAAGGTCCGGGGCGTCGTCGCCGGACGAAACGGCTTCGGCTCCGGTCCGCTCGGCGGGCGCGTGTTCGTGAGCGACGACGCCGAGGAGGGTGTTCGCGCGGTCGAGCCAGGAGGTGGCGGCATCAGCGGCTCCGGTCAGGTCGTCGGCCTGCTCGACGGCTTTGAGCCCTTCGAGGGCGGCGGCCGTGGCGGCGGGCGTGTTCAGGTCGTCGCACATTGCCGCCAGCGTCCGGTCGGCGCTGTCGGTGAGGGCTTCTGCCAGCGCCTCGTTCGGCCGGGAGCCGTCGGCGTCCGCGGCGGCGGTTTCGATGCGCTCGGCTGCCTCCTGATAGCGGCGCACGTGCCGGGCGGCGGTGCGAAGGGTTTCCATCTTGAAATTGAACGGCTTCCGGTACTGCCCGCGCATCAGGGCGTAGCGGAGGGCGAGAGGGTCGAGGCCGCCCTGCTCGCGGATGGGGGCCGGGACGTGGTCGGCGTCGGGGGCGGGGTCGATCAGGTCGCGGACGGTGTAGAAGTTGCCGGCCGACTTCGACATCTTCTCGCCTTCGACCTGCAAAAACCGGGTGTGCACCCAGTGGGTGCATACTTCATGGCCGGCCAGGCTTTCGTTTTGGGCCATCTCGCACTCGTGGTGCGGAAAGATGAGGTCTTCGCCGCCGGCGTGCAGGTCGAACCGGTCGCCGAGGTACGTCATGCCCATGACCGAGCACTCGATGTGCCACCCGGGGAAGCCCCATCCCCAGGGGCTGTGCCACTGCATGAGGTGATCGGGATCGATCTTCCAGAGGGCAAAGTCGCGCGGATCCCGTTTGTCGGGGTCGTCCACCGTGTCGCGGTCCGTGGCCTGCAGTTGCTCCTTCTGCGTGTTGCCGCTCAGTTTCCCGTACTTCTCGAAGCTGTCAACCGAGAAGTAGACGCCCCGGTCGGTGGCGTAGGCGTGCCCGTTTTCGACGAGCTTGACGACGGCTTTCAGTTGGTCGGTGACGTGCTCCGTCGCCCGCGGACGAACGGTCGGTTCCCGCAGGTTGAGCGCGCGCCAGTCTTCCAGGAACGCCTCGGTGTAGAACCGCGCCAGGTCGTAGATATTGGCAAAGCGCTCGCCTTCGCGCTCCAGGGCTGCCGCCATCCGGTCTTCGCCGGAGGGGTCCATGATGTCGTCTTGCGTCAGGTGGCCGACGTCCGTAATGTTGCTCACGTAGGAGACCTCCCACCCGATCTCGGCCGCCGTGCGCAAAATGAGGTCCGCCGTCAGAAACGACCGGAAGTTACCGATGTGCGCGTAGTTGTAGACCGTCGGGCCGCAGCTGTAGAACTTCAGATGCCCGTCCTCAATCGGCTCGACGGGTTCGACCTCGCGGGTCAGCGTGTTGTAGAGCCGAAACGACGGCGGGGACGACGGAGCGGACATACGCGGCGGACAGGTGGTGGAAGAGGGCTGCGAACCGATGCCCATACCTTACACGCCCCGGATTGTGCCAGCCGTTGAGGGATGTTCAAAGACAGGGGGATGGAGGGTGGAGGATGGAGGGTGGAGGATGGATGATGGAGGGTGGAGGATCGTGAGTCGTGGATCGTGGGTTGTGAATCGTGGATCAGTTCATTGATCAATGATCATTGTGCATTGGTCAATGTCTTCCACGCGTCCACAGCCCCCAAGCGTCCAAAGCCTCCACGCGTCCAAAGCCTCCACGCGTCCAAAGCCTCCACGCGTCCAAAGCCTCCAAGCGTCCACAGCCTCCCCCGCGTCCAAGCGTCCCCAACCCCCAAGGCTTGTAGCAGATGTCCGTGACCGCGACCGGTCGATGCAGCAACGAACGATCGTCGAGACGGTCATTGGTCATTCGACATGGGTCACTGGATGGATCGCTCCCGTTGGTCGCGAGGGCAGATGGACACAGGTCATTGAGCATTGATCAATGATCATTGTTCATTGTCCCCTCCCCCGCGTCCCAGCGTCCACAGCGTCCGTAGCCTCCACAGCCCCCAGGCCTCCCAAGCCCCCACGCTCCCAAGCCCCCACGCCCAATTGCGATTCGATCCTCCGGGGCGGTTGTTTGTATACGGGGGTGACCCTGTTGTCCGTCCTTCCCTCACCAACCGCTGACCACCGTGGCCCCCGTCGACGTCCCCGCCGCCCCGCCCGCACAGGATGAGGCGACCTACAGCGTTACCTCCGAGACCAACCTGCTGCAGCGGGTGCTCGTTCACACCCCCGGCCACGAGATGGAGCTTGTCTCTCCCTCGAACCGGGAGGAGATGCTCTTCGACGACATCCTGCACCTGGGCCACGCCCGGAAGGAGCACCTCTTGATGTGCTCGATTTTCGAGAAGATCGTCGGAAGCGACGATGCGGTGCTTCAGATCGGGGAGCTCTTGCTGGAAACGTTCGAGAAGGCGGAGGCACGGGAGGATTTTGTGGAGCGGCTGATCCAGAGTCTGCCGGAGCAAAACCTGGCGGGCGTCGAAGACGAACTGAAGCAGCTCTCCCCCACCGAGCTCCACCGGTTTGCCATCACGGGCGAGACGGACCTCCCCGTCACCATGCAGCCGATCCCCAACCTCATGTTCACGCGGGATCTGGCGGCGGTCGTGCACGACCACGTCATCCTGAGCCACGCCGCCACGACGGCGCGAACGCGCGAGAGCCTCGTGATCCGAATTCTTCTTCAGTACCACCCGCTCTTCGCGGAGGCGAGCGACAACATCATCGAGCTCCCGCCGGGGGCGACCTTCGAGGGCGGCGACCTACTCGTGGCCAGCGAGGACGTCGTCCTGATCGGCCACTCGGAGCGAACGTCCTTCGGCGCGATCATGGCCATCGCCCACGCCCTTTTCGAGAAGACGCCGGTCGAGCACGTCCTGGCCGTCGACCTGCCGAAACGGCGTGCGACGATGCATCTCGACACGGTGTTCACCTTTGCGGCTCCGGACGAGGTGATTGTCTTTCCGCCCCTGCTGGAAAAGCACGGCTTCGGCTACTCCGTCCACATCACCCCGAACGATTCGCCCGGCCGGTTCGTGACCGACATGCGGCTGAACCTGAGGGAGACGCTGGGAACCCTTCTCGATCGAGATCTCACGTTCATTCCTTGCGGCGGAACCGACCTGTTGCACCAGGAGCGGGAGCAGTGGACGGACGGGGCGAACGTGTTCAGTGCGGCGCCCGGAGCGATCATCGGCTACGAGCGGAATCGCCGCACCTTCCAGCTTCTCCGCGAGCACGGCTATCGCGTCGTTACCGCCGGTAGCTTCCTGTCGTACTACGAATCGAGCTCGTTCACCCCCGGCAGCGAGCGCATCGCCATTCAGCTGGCCGGCACCGAACTCTCCCGCGGACGCGGCGGTCCCCGGTGCATGACCCTCCCCCTCGCCCGGTCGGCCACCCCCGATGGAGGCTGACTGTCTGGCGATTGTGCATTGAAAACTGGAGATTGGAAAATGGAAACTGAAAATTATCGATGAATGGGCGTCCCAGGAGATGCCTCGCGACTGCCGCCCCCTGCGGCCCTCTGCCGACCCATTCCCAATTTCCAATATTCAATTTCCATTGAGCTACCGAACCCCGATACCGGACGTGTATTCGCGTCGCTCATGTCGAGATCTCCTCGCACGGTGCACCGCCCTCGCTGGGGAGATCCTGAATCGAGTTCAGGATGACAGGTGTGAATGAGAACCTGTTTGGCGGACTGTCTGCGGCCACCCCAAGGGCACTTCTTCGCTTCGCTCAGGGCGCTGCGACTTCGTGGATCTCGCTCCACGAAGCTACGGCACTCGCCCGGTAGCTCACCAGAGGCATGACTTCGCTTCGCTCAGCCCCCACTACAGGGCTCGTTTGAGCGCTCCGTGGAGGCTTCGCCCACTGTGTTTACTGCGTCAGTCGCTTCGCTCGTGTCGGCGTCGCATCCATCCACCAAACAGATTCTGAGGATTTTCGCTCTGGACGTTTAGAACCCGTCCAATATTCAATTTGCAGGATTCAATTTTCAATCACTCCTCGCCTCGCTCTCTTCCCCTTGTCCCTTTCCCGACTCATGAAGCCGCACCACGACTGGATGGAGAACGCCCTCCGCGAAGCCGAACGGGCCTATGACGCGGGAGAGGTGCCCGTCGGGGCCGTCGTGGTGAAGGACAACCAGATTCTGGGGCGCGGCCGCAATCAAGTCGAGCAGCTCAACGATCCCACCGCCCACGCCGAGATCATCGCCATCACCGCCGCGTGCGACACGCTCGGCGAGAAATTCCTGACCGACTGCACGATGTACGTGACGCTGGAGCCCTGTCCGATGTGCGCCGGGGCAATGGTGAATGCCCGGCTGGAACGGCTTGTCTTCGGCGCCTTCGACGAGAAGGCCGGTGCTGCCTCTACGCTTTACAACATTCCGCGCGATGACCGGCTGAACCACCAGGTCGATGTCTACTCCGGCATCGAAAGCGAGCGCGCCGGGAATCTCCTGAAGGCGTTCTTCCAGCAGAAGCGGTAGGCATGAATCCTCCGGAGTGGGGAACGCCCCCGATCGTCCCAGCGCGAGCCGTCGCCGAGACGGTCATTAGACACCGATCATTAGACACCGGTCATTCGGTGCGGCCCGCCTTTCCGGCGTCTGTAACCGATGATCGATGGATCTGGCCATCGCCCGCAACGGCTCGTCGGGATCTTCGCCTCTGATCTCTGCCATCTGGTTTGTCCGTTCGATGTCTTCTTCCCGTCTCTCCCCGTCCGGTCGGGTCTTGATCACCGGCGGAGCCGGGTTTATCGGCAGTCACCTGGCCGACCGTCTCCTCGACGACGGCTGGAAGGTGGTGGTTGTCGACAACTTCGACCCGTTCTACGACCCGGCCCGGAAGCGGGCCCGCGTCGCCCGGCATGCCGACGACCCGACGTACCATCTCGCCGAGACGGACGTTCGCGACCTGGAGGCGCTCCGGTCCATCTTTCAGCGGTTCTCGTTCGACGCGGTCGTCCACCTGGCCGCCCGCGCCAGCGTTCGCGCCTCGATCGATGACCCCATCACGTGTCAGCAGGTGAACGTGACCGGCACGCAGCACCTGCTCGAACTGGCGCAGGAGCACGGCGTCGAGCAGTTCGTCTTCGGATCCTCGAGCAGCGTCTACGGCACGAACCCGAACGTGCCCTGGAGCGAAGACGACACCGACTTGCAGCCCATCAGCCCGTACGCCAGCACGAAGCTGAGCGCGGAGCTCCTCGGCCATACCTATCAGCACCTGTACGACCTGCGGTTCGTTGCGTTGCGGTTCTTTACCGTGTACGGTCCGCGCCAGCGCCCGGACCTCGCCATTCACAAGTTCGCCCGCCTCGCCCTGGAGGACGAGCCCATTCCCGTTTACGGCAACGGGTCGACGCAGCGCGACTACACCTACGTGGGCGATGTCGTGCGCGCAATCCGGGCCGCCATGACGTACGAGGATGAATCCTATGCCGTGATGAACATCGGAAGCGGCCAGCCGGTCCCGCTCACCGAGATGATCGACACCCTGGAACGTGTGCTCGGCCGACCCATCGAGCGCGAGCACCTTCCCGAGCAGCCCGGCGACGTGCCGCAGACCTGGGCCGACATCGACCGGGCCGGGCAGCGCCTCAACTACGAACCGCAGGTGGATCTCCGCACGGGCATCCGGCGCTTTCTCGAGTCTCACGTTCAGGACCCCGAGCCCGTGGTGCGAGTGGGCGCGTGATTCCGCTGAAGAAAAAATGTGCGGGAACCGTTTCCGTGGGCACGGTGCCCTCGGGTGAAGGGTGGAGCGTTGTATCTCATTCCGAACCCCGTCGTGAATTCCCCGAATCTGTCACGATTTCGGGCGTGGGGCCTCCGCGGAAGAAACTGCCCCCTCGGGCGGTCGGTTGACTTGGTGTCGAGGCACTTTTTACTGACGGACAGCGACACGTGACACGGACAAACGGGACGGATGTGATGCACGACGTGATTATCGTCGGGGCCGGTCCGGTAGGGCTGGCCTGCGGCATCGAGGCGAAGCGCCGCGGACTGGATCCCCTGATCATCGACAAGGGAGCGCTCTGCAACTCCTTCATCGGGTACCCGACGAACATGGAGTTCTTCTCCACGCCCGAGCGGCTGGAGATCGGGGGCTACCCGTTTTCGACACGCGACTACAAGCCCATCCGCGAGGAGGCGCTGGACTACTACCGCCGGGTGGCGGTTGCCGAGGATCTGGACCTGCAGCTGTACGAGGGTGTCAAGAGCCTGCACGGGGCGGACGGCAACTACACCGTCGTGACCGAAGCGACCGAGCGGCGGGCGCGCAAGGTGGTCGTCGCCACCGGGTTCTACGACATCCCCAACAAAATGAACGTCCCGGGGGAGGATCTCGACAAAGTCACCCACTACTTCAAGGAGCCGTACCCGTACGCCCTCACGGATACCGCCATCATCGGCGGGGCGAACTCCGCCGCCAAGGCCGCGCTGGCCTGCTACCGGCATGACGCGAACGTGACGATGATCGTGCGGGATGACGGCATCGACGACACCGTCAAGTACTGGATCAAGCCCGATCTGGAGAACCGGATCGCGGAGGGATCGATCGACGCCCACTTCAACACCGAGGTCCGCGCCATCACGCCCGACTCCCTTCTGCTCGACACGCCGGAGGGTAAGGCGGAGATCGACAACGACTTTGTGCTGGCGATGACCGGCTACAAGCCCAACTACGCACTGCTCGACGCCTTCGGGATCGAGATCGAAGACGACGCGGCCCGCACGCCGGTGCACGACGTCGAGGCGGAGACCTTCGAAACGAACCGTCCAGGCGTCTACCTCGCCGGCACCATCTGCGGCGGATGCAACACGAGCCGCTGGTTCATCGAAAACGGCCGGTTCCACGCCGAGCGCGTCGTGGATCACATCGAGGCGAACCTATCGGCCGAGCCGGCGGCAGCATCGGGCTGAGCGTGGGGGCTTGGGCGTGTGGGGGGTTGGGGGTGTGGGCGGTTGGTAGGTGGGCCTCTTGCGTGAAACCCCGATCACGTCGTCCCGCGGGCACCCGAACACCTCAGAACATGAACACGTCAGCACGTCCACACCTGAGCACGCCTATACCGTCTGTTTGCTGCCGGCCCAGACGAGGCCGATGATGACGAGGGCGGGGACGACGACGGACAGAATCGTCATCCACTCGAGTCCGGTCCCGGACGGGGCATCCGGCAGGAAAGCGCCCGGACGTTGCGGGACAGAGGGGGCGAGAACGAGAAGAGCGGAGAGAAGAGAAGTCGTCACGGGTCGGTGGCGTTGAGGGAGAGGGCCGTCGCGATGGGAGTATCTTCACACCGCAATTCGTTGCAGGTTCCTGAAGCAGATCCAGCCCCAACGACCGCCTATCCCCTGCACTCCGCCCATCCTCCAATCACCGAATCCCCCAATCTCCATCACCCTCCGCCCAGCAGCGTGATCTTCTCGCGCCGGGCGTCGTCGGTGATGCCTTCCAGGGCGTTGCGGGTGTCGACGATGGCGGGGGCGTGCTCGGCGATCATCTCCCCGTCGAGGTCGTCGTGATCCGTGATGATCACCGCAACCTCGTGCTCCTCGAGCGTCTCCGGCGTGAGCTCGACCGAAGGGATGTCGGCGGTTTCGCCGCTCTTGTAGCGAACCTGGTAGTCGTCCACGTGCGGGTCGTGGTAGCGGATGTTCTTCACCCCTTTGTCGCGGAGCTGGCGGATGACGGTTTCCGCCGGAGAGTGGCGGGTGTCGTCCACGTTTCGCTTAAATGCAACGCCGAGAATGAGAACGTCGGCGTCGCTCATCCGCACCGGCTGCCGGGCAATCGCCTCGACGACGGATTCCGCCACGTAAAACGGCATGTCCTCGTTGATGCGTGCGGAGAGCGTGATAAAGCTCGTCTCGAAGTCATACTTGCGCGCGATCCACGACAGGTAGTGCGGATCGATCGGGATGCAGTGTCCGCCGAGTCCGGGGCCCGGATAAAACGGCATAAATCCGAACGGCTTCGTGGCGGCTGCCTGCACGACCTCCCACATCGAGATCCCGCCCATGCGATCGCAGAGGCGGGCGAGTTCGTTCACGAGCGCGATGTTGACCGACCGGAAGATGTTCTCCAGCAGCTTCTCCATCTCCGCCACCTTGGGACTGGCAACGGTATGAACGTCCGCGACGATCTGCTCGACGGCCTCCGTTGCGATCGTCGAGCAGGTCTCGGTCACGCCGCCCACGACAACCGGTGTGTTGGCCGTCGTGTACTCCTGGTTGCCGGGATCGATGCGCTCTGGACTGAACGCGAGGAAGTAGTCCTCGCCCAGCGTCAGGTCCCGTTCTTCGGCGGCCGACTCCAGGATGGGCTGAACCACACCCTCGGTGGTGTCCGGGTACGTCGTGCTCTTCAACACCACGAGCTGGCCCGGACGGAGGCGTTCGGCAATCGCCTCGGTGGCCGACTCGATGTAAGACGTATCTGGCTCGTTGTTGTCGGTGACCGGCGTCGGGACGCAGACGAAGATCACGTCGAGGTCATCCGCGCGGTGAAATCCGTCGTCTGCGGAGAGAAGATCCTCCTCGACGAGGCTCCGGACCGTGTCGTCCTCAAGGTCCTCGATGTAGTTGGAGCCGTCGTTCAGGCGGTCGACCCGGTCGGCGTCTAGGTCGATCCCGACCGTCTCAAACCCCTTTCCGGCATACTCGACGGCAAGCGGCAGGCCGACGTACCCGAGTCCGACGACCCCGATCACCGCCTGCTTCGTGCGGATGCGCTCGCGGAGTTGCCAGACAGCATCGGGGGGGACGACGTCGGCCGCCGTTCCGTTCGTCGAGGGGTAATCGGACATAAGCGGAGTGCGATTGGGCGGTAGGGAATGATGAGGCGCCCAGTCAAAGGAAAGTACTTCGGATTGCGTCATGAATACACCAAACAAGGGACAACCCCCCAGCCGACCCCAAAACTTTTTCCCATCTTAACCCATGAGGTGGACGCGACAGCGGGCTGCGGGGTACTGACGGTTTTGGTGCTTCGTGTTGGGGTTCGTCATGATCGGTTCCCGTGCGGCGAGCACGAATCGCCGAATAGCAGGCCGTTACTGGATGTCAGTCGCGGGTTGCGGGGCGTCCGTCCTGGCATCGATGTGGCCAATCGCATTGGCCACACCCAACGTCCGGTCCTCCGGCACGCGGCCGGAAAAGCTGCGCAGGTGTGAAGTTGTTCTCGGAGAAGCTCCATACTACTCCCCAAACGGTATGTCTGTCCCCACTTCGTTCATTCGACAGATCCTTTCTACCAATACATTGAGATGGATCTCCGGCCCGATGTCCATTTTGATGGCCCCAAAATGGACGAGACGAGCGAAGCGCCCCGACCGTAGGGAGGAAGTGCCCCTGGGGTGCGACTCATGCAGTAAAAGGGCTTTGGCTGCCTGAAAAGGACCTGACCCTCGCCCGCGCTCCACTGAAATTTATCCAACTCGCGCGACGGGGTCGCGCTCAGACAGGATAAATTTCGGTCGTTGCGTGCGGACGAGCGTCCGGGCGGTCCTTTTCAGGAGGCCGGTCTCAGCGATGAACGGTGCATGCTCTGAGGTCCAAGGGATATCGTGTCCAAACAAACAACTTCACACTGTTATGACCGGCCCAAAAGGTGCGGAAAGAGCCGCACCGCGAGAGGCCCGGGGAAGGATGGGAAGCAGGCGGAACCGCTCATATTCTGTTCTACTTCGAAAAGGGAGTCGATCGGGGGAAGATCTCAACCCGCGACTGAGGTTTACCGATGACGCATGCCCATCGACGAATGACGATCACGACGACTGCGCTTCGGGTCGTTCACCGGGAACGCGCACGGGTGGCGTCAGCGGACGAAACGCAAACTCGAATGTCCGGCACTGCAGGTCGAGCGACTGGCAGGATTGGTAGATGAAGCGGCGGCGGTGTTCGGGCAGCTTCGCGGTGGTGACGATCACCTCCTGGATGTCTTCCGCGCGGCAGACACGGCCCAGTTCCTCTCCACTCCCAAGGACGGGGAGCCCCTGCACGCGCTGTCCCTGTTTGAGGGGATCATCGTCGAGGAAGCCGATGGGAGTAAGGTTGAGGTCCGGATTCTGCCGGAGCTCACGGAGCACCAGCAGTCCGGCGTCGCCCGCCCCGTAGAGCAAAACACGTCGCCCGTCTCGGCGACGGGACGCCAGATACTGCCGGAGCCCCCGAAAGCCAAATCGCGTTCCGATGATCCCCAGAGTCACGGTCATCCAGTCGATAAAGAGGACCGCTTCGGAGACGAGCGTCCATCCGTGAAGGAGTCCGAGCACCCCGAAGGCAGCCAGTCCGGCCGCAGCTGTCGACAGGACCGTTCGGATCAGCTCCGGCGTCCCGGCGTGGCGCCAGATGCCGCGGTAGAGTCCGCCG
>CAKZLV010000105.1 GCA_937127285.1 uncultured Bacteroidota bacterium | reverse complement strand
TCATTCGTCGACGGTCATCGGTCATGAGAGACGGCTGCTCGCCCGTTCGACGTGCAAAATGCCCCCAACCGTCCAAAGCGTCCACAGCCCCCAAGGCGTCCACAGCCTCCACAGCGTCCGGAGCCTCCACAGCGTCCACAGCCTCCCATCCCCCATTCCCTCAACCCGTCCACTCGTAGACGAGAATGCCCGCGGCAACGGCGACGTTCAGCGATTCGGTGCCGCGGCGCGTGGCGGCGCCCGGGATGGCGACCGACTCGTCGAGCCGTCCCAGGACGGCGGCGCCGAGCCCGTGGGCCTCGCTGCCCAGGACGAGAGCCGAGGGACGCCGCGGCACCCACGCATCAGCGCGCGTGCCCTGCAGGTCGGCCCCGTAGAGGGCGTAGCCGGCGCGGCGCAGATCGTCCAGTTCATCGGGGAGGCTCGGGCTGCGAGCGCAAGCCACGTCCCACTGGCCCCCTGCCGCCGCCCGCATCACCTTCGGGTGAAAGAGGCCGGCCGTGCCGGGGCCGGCAATCACGCCCCCCACCCCAAACCAGGCCGCGGTGCGCACAAGGGTGCCGACGTTCCCCGGGTCCTGAACCCCGTCCAGCAGCAGCACCGTCCCGTTTTTGCCCACTGCCTCGCGGACGCCCTCCGGAGACGCCAGTGGGCGCTGGACAACCCCCAGAACGCCCTGGGGGGACTGCACGTCGGTTATCTTCTGCAGCGTCTCGGGGTCGGTGACGGAAACGGGCACGCCCGCCCGGTCGACCAGAGATTGAACCTCGGGGTCGTGCCGTGCATCCTCGGCAACGACCAGTTCCACCATCGGAGCCCCCGCCTCGATCGCCGACGCCAGGGCGCGCCGGCTCTCAATGAGGGTCTGATTGTGTTCGTTTCGCCCCTTCCGGCGGGTGAGCGATGAAATCTGCTTCCGGCGACGGTTGGACAGAGACGTGGGCATGAAAGACAGGCTCGGCGTTCGTGGGGGGAGAGGATCGTGGGCCGCAACGCTCTTCTCCGTACCGGTGAGACGCGGAGGCCGCTCCGGCTTTCCCGGTCTCCCGTTTGTCCACCCTCCAATTCTCCCGGTTTCCGTGCAACCGGGCATCCTCTTTCTCGTTCAGCGTGATCTCCGGCCCCGGTCGCCCCGTTCGGTGTCCTCGCCCGATGTCCGCGCCTGGTGTCCTCGCCCGGTCGCTTCCGCGTAGCGAGTGGATTCGATTTTCCATTCGATAATCGAGACCTTACACGGTGCAGAAACACCGATGAACGGGTTGCCGGTTCGGCTGTTGCCTTCTGCGCGACGTGTGGTCTGCGCAACGGGCCTTTTCCTGCACGGAGGTCCTTCTCGAAGCGACGCCGGCGAAGAAGCTGGCGACGAATCTGTCGTTCCGCCCTGTCTCCCAACCCCTGCCTCCCAACCCCTGCCTCTCAACCCCTGCCTCTCAACAACGCCGCCCCATGCCTTTCAAGTTTGACGTATACGACCGCTCCGTGTACCGCGAACCCGCCCCGCTCGACCGCGATGATCCGTTCCGGTCGATGATGGAGCGGTTCGACATCGCGGCCGAGATCTTGGAGCTCAACCCCGGCTTCTACGAGTACCTGTGCCGCCCGACGCGAACGCACATCACGTCGATCCCCGTCGTGATGGACACCGGCCACATCAAGGTGTTCGAGGGGTACCGGGTCATTCACAACAACGTGCTGGGGCCGAGCAAGGGCGGGATTCGCTACGCCCCGGACGTAAGCATGAACGAGGTCAAAGCCCTTGCGGCGTGGATGACGTGGAAGTGCGCCGTCGTCGACGTCCCGTTCGGCGGCGCAAAGGGCGGCGTCGTGTGCAACCCGCGCGAGATGAGTCCGGGCGAACTGGAACGGCTCACCCGCCGCTACACAGCCGACCTAATCGACGTGTTCGGGCCCGACAAGGACATCCCCGCGCCCGACATGAACACGAACGAGCAGATCATGGCGTGGATACTGGACACGTACTCCATGCACTCGCGGCGCACCGAAAACGCCGTCGTGACCGGAAAACCCGTCGGCCTCGGCGGCTCGAAGGGCCGGCAGGAAGCCACCGGCCGCGGCGTGATGACCGTGACGCTCGCCGCCATGGATCGGCTCGACCTGACGCCGGACGACTGCACCGTCGCCGTTCAGGGGTTTGGCAACGTGGGCTCGATCGCCGCTCAGCTCCTGCAGGAAAGCGGCTGCACGGTCGTGGCCGTCAGCGACGTCACCGGCGGCTACTACCGGGAGGACGGGCTCGACATCGCCGCGATGCGCACCTACGTCCAGAACCACGACGGAACGCTCGACGGCTACGACCAGGCCGAGTCGCTGACGAACGAGGAGCTGTTGACGCTGGACTGCGACATTCTCGTGCCGGCGGCGAAGGAGGACCAAATTGACGCCGAGATTGCGCGCAACATCGACGCACGAATCATCGTCGAGGGCGCCAACGGCCCGACCATGCCCGATGCCGACGACATCCTCAACGAGAAAGGGGTTCTCGTCATTCCGGATATTCTCGCCAACGCGGGCGGAGTGACCGTGTCCTACTTCGAGTGGGTGCAGGATCGGCAGGGCTACTTCTGGACCGAGGAAAGCGTTCGGGACCGGCTCGAGCAGATGATGCGAACGGCTTTCGAACGCGTTTACGAAACCGCTGAGGAGCACGACGTCTCGCTTCGCATCGGCGCCTACGTCATGGGCATCCGCAAGGTCGCCGAAGCCCTCCGCATCCGCGGGATCTATGCGTAACGGCCGGGGATGGGGAACCGGGGAGACGGGGAACCGGGGAGACGTCCCAACGCTCAACGTCCAACGTCTCAACGTCCGACGTCCCAACGCCCAACGTCCAACGTCCCAACGCTCACCGCACAACGGCAATTGTCTTCTTGCTTGTCCCGGCCTTTCGGTTTTGCCTCGTCGCACTTCTCGTGCTGACCGCCTGCGCGAATCCGGTTCCACCGTCGGGGGGACCGCGGGACGAGACGCCGCCCCGCGTAGTGCGGAGTCTGCCGCCGGCTGACAGCGTCAACGTGCCGACCTCCACCCGGCGCATCCGGCTGGAATTTAGCGAGTACGTCGAACGCAGCAGCCTGCCGCGCGCCCTTTCGCTGACGCCTCCCTTCGACGAGCCGCTGCGTTACGACTGGGACGGGCGCGCCGTCGAGATCGAACTGCCGGAGACGCTCCGCGACAGCACCACCTACATCCTGAATCTGGCTACCGATCTGCAGGATACACGCGGGGTGTCGCTCTCCGAACCGATCACGATCGCGTTTGCGACGGGGCCGCGCATCAACCAAGGCCGCATCGCCGGGCGCGTCGTGGAGCCGATGCGCGGTCGGCCGCAGCAAGGGGTGAACGTCTATGCCTACGCGGCCGATGCGGGCGCGGCGCCGGACTCCCTTCCCGACCGGCCCGCCTACCGAACGCAGACCGGAGAGGACGGGACGTTTGCGTTCGACTATCTCCGCGAGCAGCGCTATACCGTCGTTGTGCTGCGCGACAACAACCGAAACCGCCGGCCCGACCGGGGCGAGCCCTTCGCCCCTCCTCCGCAGCCGGTGCTTGCAGCCGACTCTGCCGGGACGCGTGTGCCGGTTCCCTGGCTTCTGGCCCGAACGGATACGACCGCTCCGTCTGCGCAGCGCGCCCGTCCCATCACCCGCCAGCGCATTGCCGTCCGCTTCTCCGAACCGGTCCAGCTTCCGGCGCGCACCGTCGCGCGGTGGTCCCTTCGCGACACGACCCGGGGGGCCTCCGTCCCCGTCTCCACCCTCTACCGCCCGCCCGGTGCCGCCGCCGAGGTGATCCTGCGCACCGGGACGATGCAGGAGACCGGTCACCGCCTGGCCATCGCAGACAGCGCCGTGACCGATACCCTCGGCAACCCGCTCCGGGCCGATACCGTCCGCTTCCAGGCCGTCGGCCTTCCGGATACGCTCCAGACGCGCTTCGCCGAGTTCGGGCCGCCGGATCTGGAGCCGGACACTCTCGGCACCCTCCCCCTCCTGCCCGACGTGGCACCGACCGTGTCGTTCAACCAGGGGCCCGGCCGGGCCGTGGTGCGTCAGGCCGTCTCGGCCCGCGACACGACCGGCGCCCCCCGGTCGGTCACGCTCTCCTCCGACGACGGCCGCCGCTACACCGTTCGGCTGGATCCCTCCCTCGCCCCCGGCCAGGCCGCCGACGTGGTGGTCGACGGCGCAGCACTCGGGGAGGCGGACACCACCTACGTGCAGCGCTACCGCCGCGTCACCGCCGATCAACTGGGCGAGCTGGAAGGACGCGTCGTTCTCGCCGATACCTCGGTCGCTTCCATGGGGGCCGCCACACGTCCAGGACGCCCCGCCGCCCCATCGGCGCTCGATACCTCGGCCGCGGACACACTTGCCGCAGATACGCTCGGAACGGACCGTCCTCCGGCCGAGACCGATACCGACACGACCGCTACGGACACGACGCAGGCAGCGGACGCGCCTTCCGACTCGCTCCGGCCCCCACCGGCCGTCGTCGTGGAGGTGCGCGCCGACCAGTCTCCCATCCCGGTCGCTCCGGACTCCCTCGTAACCGTCCCCGACAGCGCCTTCGTATTCGGAGAGCTTCCGGAAGGGAGCTACCGCTTTCGAGCGTTCATCGACCGCAACGGCAACGGCCGTTGGGACCCCGGCCGCCTCGTCCCGTACCGGCCTCCCGAACCAATCACGTGGAGCGAGGAGCCGATCGACTCGCGCAAGCGATGGACCACCGTTCTTCCCGCCCCGCTCCGAATCGTTCGCCTCCGCTGATCGTACCGACGGTAGGCAAGGCGTCCGCCTCGATCTGCCGCCCGCCCCCACCTCACCAACCCTCACCGACCCCTCCCTGCCATGCCGTTTGCCGGACGCGACGCCCTCCTCACCGCCGATGCGATGCGAGAGGCCGACCGCACGACCATCGACGACGTCGGGCTGCCGGGCGTTACCCTCATGGAGGTGGCCGGGCGCGGGTGCGCGCAGGCCATCGCCGACGCGTTTTCCCCGATCGACGGCCGGCGGGTGATCATTCTCTGCGGAAAAGGCAACAACGGCGGCGATGGACTCGTGGTGGGCCGGCGCCTCTTTCAGGCCGGTGCGCGGGTCCACATCGTGCTGATGAGCGACCCGGACGAACTCCGGGACGACCCGGCGCATCAGCAGAGCCTGATTCGCTCTCTGCAGGCGGAAAGCGACCGCGCCGGCGACCTCACCACCTCCTTCTTCGATGCCTCGGGCGGAATCGAGACCCTGGCCGCCGAGGCCGCCGCCCTCCGCCCGACCCTCTTCGTGGACGCCCTCCTGGGCACCGGGCTGACGAGCGATCTCCGCGAGCCGATCTACAGCGTGGTTGGCTGGCTGAACGAACAGGACGCGCCCGTCGTCTCTCTCGACCTTCCTACCGGACTGCACAGCGACACGGGACAGGTGCTGGGCGATGCGGTGGCGGCCGACCGGACGATCACCATGGCCGCCCGCAAGACCGGGATGGTCGTCGGTCAGGGCCCGCTCTACACCGGACCGGTGGACGTGGTCGACATCGGCATTCCGGACTTCGTGATTGAGCGCCGGCGCGAGGCCCCCGGTTGCGCCCGCCTCACCACCGACGATCTGGTTGCAGACGCCTGGCCGGAGCGCCCCCGCAACGCGCACAAGTACAGCGCCGGCATGGCGGTTGTCGTTGGCGGATCTCCGCAGTACACCGGCGCGCCGGTGCTGTCGGCAACAGCGGCCGCCCGCGCCGGGGCAGGATACGTCGCCTGCGCGTGCCCAGACTCCGTGCAGGGGGCGCTCTCGGCCCAGATGACGACGATCCCGACGCACGGCCTGCCGGACGGCGAGGAAGGCCTCGACCCCGACGGTGCCCTCGACGTCCTGTCTTCGGTGACGGATCGTGCTCAGGCCCTCCTCGTCGGACCCGGACTGGGGCGCAAGGCCGGCACGGAGGCCTTCGTGCACCGCCTTCTGGCCGACCGTTCCGACGACGCCGGCCCGCCCGTCGTGATCGATGCCGACGGTCTCAACGCCCTCGCCGGTGCGATGGACGAGCTCTCCGATCATGCGAACGGACGGTGGATCCTGACGCCGCATGCGGGCGAGTTCCGCCGGCTGGCCGGCGACGTCGACCTGACGGATCGGGTCCGCGTCGCGCAGACGTACGCCGAGCGGTGGAACAGCGTGCTCCTGCTGAAGGGAACGCCGAGCCTCGTGGCCGCGCCGGACGGCCGGACGTTCGTCGGCAGCACCGGCAACGCCGGCCTCGCCACCGCCGGCTCCGGCGACGTGCTCGCCGGGCAGATTGCGGCCCTGGCTGCCCAGGGCGTTCCCCCCCTCGCGGCAGCCGCCTGCGCCCTGCACCTCGGCGGCGCCACTACCGAGCGCATCGCCGCCACACGCGACCTCCGCACGATCACCGCCACCGACCTCGTCGACCACTTCCCGGAAGCCGTCCGCGAGCGACGGGAATAGAGGGACCGGGTCGAAGATCGAGTGGCGCATGGCGCGATTCTGGCAAAGCCCCACCGTAGAACCGAGCACCGCCGACCCACAGCCCCCAAGCGTCCACAGCCTCCAAGCGTCCACAGCCCCCACGCGTCCACAGCTCCCACGCCCAACGCCCTCCCCATCCGGGACCACTCGCCAGTACGCCACCATCGCTTTCGTCTGGACGCTGGGCGTGTGTGCGGCCCTGCTTCTTCCCCTCCCGGACACGTCGGGACCGGATCTGATTCCCGGCCTGGACAAAGTCGTCCACGCCGTTCTGTTTGCCGGTCTGGGCATTTTCTGGATGCGGGCCACGCGGCGTCCGCTTCTCGGAAGCGACACGCTCTCCCTGCGGACCCGAACGCTTTTCGTTGCGGCCGGCTGCGGGGTCTTTGCCATCCTGACGGAGGTGGGCCAGCACGTCCTGGTCTCGACGCGACGGGGGGACCCGGGCGACGCGCTGGCCGATCTCGTCGGGCTCGTCCTCGCCCTCACCGCCTACTGGATTCGCGGCGAGCCGGATTCGGAGGTTCGACGCCCCCCGGTCGAGGGGTGACGCGCCGAACCGGCCGAGCCGCCTCGTTCAGCCGTCCGGCTCGGTCTCCGGTTCGAGTTTCCGTTCGAAGCGCAGGCGGTAGTCCTGATACTGCGGGCTGTAACCGGCTTTCACCACCTCGAACCCCTCTTCCAGACCCAGCACCGTCATGCCCGGGTGTTTGTTGGGAAAGGTGTCGTAGACGAAGCGCTCGTATCCCGCCGCGCGGACGGCGTCGAGCATCTCGTAGAGCAGCGCCCGCGCAATGCCCCGGCGGCGGTAGTCGGGAAGCACGCCTCCTTTGGCGCTGTAAAATTTTTCATTGCCGAGCGCATATCCGAGCTTGAACCCAGCGGGCGTTCCGTCCACGAACGCGAGGAAGATCATCACCCCATCCCGGTCGAACGTATTGATGATGCGCTCTTCGTCGAAGATCGTGACGTTGAGGTCGCGGACCGTCTCGATCCGGTCCATTCCCACCTGCCGGATCTCCAGCAGGCCGGCCTCGGCGGAAACATCGGGGTCGGTGGGGCGCATGAATGAAGCAGGAAAGATCGGGGGGTGGATCCGGTCGGCGGTATCGCGGGAGGGTCTCGGAAGCGGATCAGAGGGCGCTTGTCCTCCCATTTATGCCGAATCCCGAGGCAGAGTTCGGGGGTGGATGGGAGGATGTGTGGAGAGACGGAGGCACCATCCGTTCATACATCCATCCTTCCGTCCATACATCCACCCTTCCAACGTCCCCCCGAACGGAGCATGCGGAGTTCGTAGTACACGCCAAACAGGCGCTAAAACGGAAGGGCGTCGTCCAGTTCGTCTTCGGCATCCCACTCCGACGGATCGGTCCCCGGCGGAGCGGTCTTATTTTCACCGGGTCCCTCGCCGGTCTCCCGGCCGTCGCCGTCGGGGAGAGCTTTCGGGTCCTCCGGCGCCTCGATCCGATCGGCCGAATCGTCTTCTTCGACGAGTCGGATCGGCTCCAGCACTTCTTCCGGGATGCCGTCGACGAACCGGCTGGGGTCCGTCATGTACTCGCCGCGATAGCGCCGGTACTGCGTCGTCGGATACGAGATAAAGAGGTTCTCCTCTGCGCGGGTGACGGCGACGTAGAAGAGGCGAAGCTCCTCGTCGATCCCGCCCTCCTCGCGCAGCGCGTAGCGGGAGGGCAGGTTGCCTTCGAGCGCGCGAATCAAGAAGACGGTGTGGAACTCCAGTCCCTTCGCCGAATGGATCGTCGACAGGATGAGGGGCGGCTCGTCATCCTCGGCTTCTTCTTGGTCGAGCGCCGTCAACTCGATCGGGTCGAGCGCGAGTTCGGAGAGAAAGGTCTGCCGGTCGTCGTAGCCCTCGGCCAGTCCGATAAAGTGGTCGAGATCGGGCTCCCGCTTCGGGTAGTCCTCGTAGTACTCCTTCTCGAAGATGGGCCGGTAGGCATCGATCACGGTCTCGACCTGCTCGACGAGCGGGAGGTCGGGGTCGCGAATCGTGCGCAGCGTCGAGAACAGCTTCTTGAGACCCGCGAGGTAGCGGCTGGAAAACGGGCTCGGATCGTCGATCACAAACGGCTCCGGCTCGTCCTCGTCTCCGGTGCGGTCGGTGATCCACTCGATGATGCGCCGCGCCGTCTTCGGGCCGATGCCGTGGATGAGCTGCAGGATCCGGTTCCAGGAGGCGGCGTCCTGCGGGTTTTCAGCCACCTTCAGGTGGGCCAGCACGTCCTTGATGTGGGCGGCCTCGCTCAGCTTCATCCCGCCGTACTTGACGAAGGGGATGTTGTGCCGGTTGAGCTCCACCTCCAGGTCGTAGGAGTTGTGGCTCGATCGGAAGAGGACGGCGATGCGGTCGAGCGAGATCCCCTGTTCGCGCAGGTCCATCACGACCTGGGCGACGAAGCGGCTCTCGGTTTCGCCGTCGGGCGCGGGCACAAGACCGGGCCGCTCGCCCGCTTCCTCGTCGGTGAAGAGCGTCTTGTCGTAGGAGCGATCCGCTTGTTCGATGACGTGGTTGGCGAGATCGAGGATCGGCTGGGTGGACCGGTAGTTGCGCTCCAGCTTCAGGACGCGGCAGTCGTCGAACTGATCGGGGAAGCGGAAGATGTTGCGGAAGTCCGCCCCCCGAAACCGGTAGATGCTCTGCGCGTCGTCGCCCACGACGGTGACGTTGCCGTGGGCGGACGCAAAGGCGCGCACGAGGGCGGCCTGCAGCGCGTTCGTGTCCTGGTACTCGTCCACCAGGACGTGCTTGCATCGCCGGGCGACCTGCTTTCGCACGGCGTCGTGGTCGCGAAAGAGCTCCAGCGTGCGCAGAAGCAGGTCGTCGAAGTCCATCAGCGCGTGGTGCTTCTTGTAGCGCTGGTACTCGGTGCGCAGCTGCTCGAGGTCGTCGTGCAGGTGACTGAACTGCGGGTAGCGCCGCGCGAGCACCTCGTCGAGCGGTTCGTTGCGGTTCGTCACCGCGGAGAACATCGAGTAGAGCGTCTTCTTCTGCGGGAAGCGCTCCTCGCCTTCGCTGTAGGCGCCGCGGGTGCGCAGAACCGACAGCACGTCGGCCGCGTCGGCCGCATCCAGCACCGTGAAATTGCGCGGGAGGTCGAGGGCGTTGGCGTGGCGGCGGAGGATGTTGAGGCAGAAGGCGTGGAACGTGCCGCCCTTCACGCGCTCGCAGCGCCCGTCGAGGAGGCGGGCCGCTCGCGTCGTCATCTCGCGCGCCGACCGGCGGGTGAACGTGAGGAGGACGATGTTCTCCGGCTTCGTCCCGGTTTCCACCAGATAGGCCATCCGGTAGATGAGCGTGCGCGTCTTGCCCGTTCCCGCCCCGGCAACGATGAGCGTCGCCCCGCCTCCTGCCGTGGCCGCCTCGTGCTGCTGGTCGTTGAGCGCCTCGGCATAGTCGAGCGAAAGGTCTTCCTCCGACGGCCCCCGGTCGTCCTCCTCTGAGCGAAGTACAATGCGGCGCGACATGGTGGCAAGGGAGCAGTGAGCGAAGAGCGACAAACCAACCGGGTCGGGCCCCTCGGCCTTCGAGGGGGGCCGAAAGGAGCAGACGGCCCCACCGGCTCGCCCCGAACACTGACCGGGGGCTGCGGTACAGAGACTGAGGGCCGAAGGCGCTTTTTGCAGCCGGATCCAAGAGCGTGCAACCCGGCGTGCGGGGCGTGTGATCCGGTCGGTGGGGGACAGGCAGTGGGTCACGGCCGGCGCCGCGCCTGCAGAACGGCCCACCGGGCCACAACCCGTCGTGCCCACACGGGGGCCGCCGCGTACACGGGATGGCCGCGTGCACAGATGCCGACGTATGCACAGGCGGCGCCGTCCGTGCGACCCCTGGCACACAAACCGGCGTGCAGGTCGCGGCGCGTAGGCTGTGGCGTGCAGGCTGTGGCGTGTAGACATTGGCGAGATCGGTTCCGTACATTGGTGAGGGAGGGTCGGGCAGCGGTCTTCGCCCGGGGCGGTTTTTCCTTTCCCGTCTGCTCCCGTCCGGCAGCCTCTGCGCCGGGACCGACTGCGCTGCACCTGCGACGCTCTGACGGCATGCCGGTGGGCCTGCGCCCACCTTGTTCTCTTCCACGCGACTTCTCCACCATGGGCAAAGTCATCGCGATCGCCAATCAAAAGGGGGGCGTCGGCAAAACGACGTCGGCCATCAACCTTGCGGCATCCCTGGCCGCCACCGAGTACTCCACGCTCCTTATCGACACCGACCCGCAGGCCAACTGCACCTCCGGGATCGGGCTCGAGCAGAAGAAGGTCGACGGGTCGATCTACGAAGTTCTGATCGGGGAGGTCGACGCCGACGACGCAGTGCTCTCCACCGAGATCCCGTTTCTGGACGTGATCCCGAGCCACATCAACCTGGTGGGCGCAGAGATCGAAATGATCGACGTGATGGAGCGGGAGCGGATCTTGAGCACCGCCCTGCAGCGGGTCCGGCGCAAGTACGACTTTATCGTGATCGACTGCCCGCCGTCGCTGGGGCTGCTCACGCTCAACTCGCTGACCGCTTCCAACTCGGTGCTGATCCCCGTTCAGGCGGAGTACTTTGCCCTGGAGGGCCTCGGGCAACTGCTCAACACGATCAAGATCGTGCGGCAGCACCTCAACCCCGACCTGGAGGTGGAGGGCGTGCTGTTGACGATGTTCGACACCCGCCTGCGCCTCTCGAACCAGGTGGCCTCGGAGGTGCGCCGCTACTTCGGAGACAAGGTCTTCGACACGATCGTGCAGCGCAACGTGCGGCTTTCGGAGGCTCCCAGCTTCGGGAAACCGGTGATCCTCTACGACGCGAGCAGCAAGGGCGCTCGCAACTACATGGCCCTCGCCCGCGAGATCCTGAACAACAATCCCCGCTACGTCGACGACCCGCCCGCGCAACACGACCCCGACAGCACTCCGGCCATCGAAACGTCGAGCCGGTCGTCGTCCGATAAGAACGGGCTGTCGGGAGCCATCGCGGGCTCGCCGTCCAAGACGCCGCCCGACGCCGCCCCCTCCGGCACCGACGGATCGTCCGATGCCGACCGCACGGACGAGGACGCGGGCGACGAGGCGGAGACGGAAGATTCGGCGACGTCCACCAGCGGCGTCTCCCTCTAGGGCGTCCTGGGGCGCCTCCCGCTAGGGCGTCTCTCGGATCATCGGGGCCGGTTTCCTTTTCGGTTTTTCTCTCCGGTTCTCCCGGCCCAGATTCTCCCGGCCCAGATTCTCCCGGCAGACACGGTCGCACCGCAGCACTCGATACGCTTCCCTCCTGCATCACCCGACGGACGGCCCGGTATGGCGAAGAAATCAGCACTTGGCAAAGGACTCAATGCCCTCCTCCCCTCGGAGGACGAGCCGGACGATGCCGAGCCGGAACGGTCTCGGAATCAGAGCGGTGACGACGTCTCCGGCAGCCAGCTGTACAGCTTCGAGGAGGGGGCTCGCCTGCTCGGGCGCGTGGCGGAGGTAGACGTTGAGAACATCCGCCCGAACCCGTACCAGCCGCGGCAGCAGTTCA
>CAKZLV010000104.1 GCA_937127285.1 uncultured Bacteroidota bacterium | reverse complement strand
CGGCTCCCGACCGGACCGTCCACGGGGAGAACATCTCCGGAGGGGCCGGCGCGCGTTCCGGTGACGGGCGTGTACGGTTTTCCGGACGTCCATCGGTACGACACCCCGGCATAGATCCGCGGAACGATTTCCATTTTTCCGACGACCGACAGCTGATGCGTCAGATCGAAGGGGGCCGGACCGTCGCCGAGAACGACTTCGTTCCCACTGTCCCGCGGCTGCGTCCGGTTTGCGTCCAGCAGGCTGTAGGACACCCAACCGCTCATCCGCGTCTCCAGAAAGGCCCCGTACTGCGCGAAAACATCGACACCGCGAGCACGGCCGGTTCCGGCGTTGGCATATGTTTGCGGCCCCGTTCGGACGAGAAGATCGTCGTAGGGCTTCCAGTAGCCTTCCATGCGGAAGAGCAGCGGATCGCGGTCGACCTCCATTCCGGCCACGAGGTGCTGCGCCGATGCAGGACGCAGGGAGTGCGTCTCCACCTGCTGGCCGGCCTCTTCCAGATCGAGCCCCTGGTGATAGCGTCCCCATGCGAGACGAAGCGACGTCGCTGCGCCGAGCCGCAGACGGGCCGAAGCCCGGGGGTCGACGACGATGTCGTTGGTGAGGGAGTATGCATCGGTACGGACGCCGGCCGTGAGCGTGAGTGGATCGAAGAGGGTCGTGGCGACCTGCGCATACCCGCCGGTGCGGCGGTCTCGAACCGTTTCGTCGACGGTGAAGACCGGCGCGGACGGATCGACGACATCCGGCTGGGAGGGAAACTGCCCCCGAAATCGGTAGCGCTCGTGCTCCAGAACGACTCCCGTTTGCAGCGTCCATTCCGGCCCCAGGCCCCAGACGGCACTACGACGGGCGTCTAGGCGAAGGGTCCACGTTGCGTCGACGGGGCGGGTTTGGAGCGCACCGAAGCTTCGACGGTCTTCAAACCGGTTCCAGGCGGCCGTTGCCTCGAGCGTCCACACCCCGACCTGCTGCATCGCGTTCAGCGCGTGAAGCTGATTCGTGGAGCTGCTCTCGAAAAGCCCGTCGTAGACGCCCTGTGCCGACTCGACCCCGATGCGGTTCGACCGCCCGAACGAGATCCACTTCAGACGCCCGTCCGGCGCGTAGTCCCACGCCACCACGGCGTTTCCGTCCCACCCCTGCGGAGCCACGTCAAACTCGTCTCCCCGACCGTTCACGGCGAAGAGGACGCCGGTGAAGGACCGGTTGCCGCTTACGTGGAGGCCGAGAGATTCCCCAACGGGTTGGCTGACGGAGACGGACGCCCCGGCGAGGCCGAGGCCGACGGACTGCGATGCTTTCTTGGGACGATCCTTTACGTCCATCGCCAGAATTCCCGATAGAGCATCGCCGTACTGCGCCGAAAAGCCACCCGTCGAGAACTGCGTGCCGTCGACTAGAAACGGCGGGACGGTTCCGAACGCCCCGCCGGTGGGCGTTTCCGTTCGATACGGATGGGCGAGGGGCGCCCCGTCGAGGAGCGTCCGTGTTTCGCTCACGTCGCCCCCGCGAACGAAGAGTCCGGCGCCGTCCCCGGGCGCACCGATGCCCGGAAGGGCCTGGAGCGCGCGAAAAAGGTCCCCGGACGCGCCGGCCGTGGTCACGGCCTCCAGCGGAGACAGTGCAGCCTGCGTCTGTATGTCCAGCGGCGCCCGCGCCCCGGTAACAACGGCTTCGCGCATCGCGACGTCTTCCGGCCGCAGGCGGAGATCGACGCGCGTCGTGTCGCCGTGGGCGAGGAAAACCTCGGCCTCTGCCGTCGCGTAGCCGAGCATCGATGCGCGGATCGTCTGCGAGCCGGTGCGACGGGTGGTAAAGACAAACGTACCGGTCGTGTCCGTGGCCGCACCGGTGGTGGACCCGGCGAGATAGACACTCGCGAACGGCAGCGGCGCGCCGGACAGATTGGCGACCGTGCCGGTGACGACGGACGTTGTCTTAGGAGGAGCGGTCTCCGGCTGGGCGGACGCGCAGCCGCACCTCCCCCCAACAGCAAGGCCGAGGGCAACGAGGAGGATCCGACGGACGTGCCGCAGGATCCGCGAGTTGGGACCCGATTCAAAGGCGGTGGAACGTGGACGAGGCATCAGCATGGGCGGACCGGTGAGAAGACGGTTCGCCCTCGTGTAGCCGTCTACGGCCCCGCCGTTTGCCCGTAATCGACGGGCCGCGTGTGCAGTCGATGAAGGGGCCTCCGGCCGCGCCTTTCGCCAGGATTACCGTCCCCGCCGCGGATGGCGGCAGGCTCGCTGACAGGCCGGTATCCTTCAGTTGCTTAGCTCTTCGGAGAGTTCGTTTCGTCGGTTCTCCCCTCGTAGCCCTCGTTCCTCCCGGTCAGTGGCCTCAGCCCTTTCACGCATCTCTTGACTCTTTTCCTTCAGGCGCTCTTTCTCCTGAAGCATCTGCTCGTCGCTCATCGCTCTGTGCTTGTGGGCGTTTGCCTGAACCCTCGTCCCGTCGAAAGCCACCTTGCCAGGCTCCACCCGTCCCATTCTCTCGCAAATTTGTAAGACCTCCAGGAACAGATCCTCCAACTCCGCGAGAGGCTTGCGGCGAAACTCCGAGATCCGGAGGGGAAGCCGATCCGACCCAAAATCCCTTTTGCACGGAAAAACGAACAAATGAGTCGAATCTATGCGCATCAGGCTGCTAGGAGGTGCCGTGGAAGCGGACAACCCGGGGCGTCCACGACGAATCCTCGTGGACCGCGGGACGGCTGTCTCCTCGGCGGCGGCAGGCACTGCGAATGCGGTCGAGGAGGTTCGGCGGCTGGGTCGGCATAGCAGAGACGGCTCCGTGGACGGGAAGGCGGTATCCGGTAGACACCGGCCGCCGGTTATCGTGCGCCTCCTGAACCCCGTCTCTCTGCAACGGGTAGGGCCTACACCCAACGAGTTGATGTAGCTGTAGAGAATATCTCAAAGTCAGGGATCTCAACGACATCCCCGAATCAGCGAGTTCTTGCTACATCAACCTGGTTGATCGAATAGGATGTTATACCGCGCGGCAGCGGAACACACCGCCGGTACGTAGCACTGTGACACGCGGTATGACGCTGAATTGTAGCGCACCAACGCAGGTCGCCTTCATCCCAAAACTGAAAAACTTACCATGAGAAAGATCTCCGCCAGAGAATTTTACAAATGGGGCATGGGCGTTACTATCATCCTTGTTTTTCTCGCAGCGCAAGTCGAGACTAGCAGCCTCCAGAAATATACTCTACTGGCTATGACGTGCTCAATTATGCTGCTAACTCTTTACAGGTTCATTCAGTCCGGTAAGCAGCCAACCGAGCACGAATCACACTCGACGCGAGGCTCATCAGCGAATGAGTGGTACGCGGTATAACCCAGCGCTGCCGCGGACGGCGGGCTGCAGCCTGTTTCCAGCAGTATCGTCTCCCGCGTCATCTACTTAAAGTAGAGATGCCCACCGCCGCAGAGCTCGACCGTTATGTGGTGGGGTGCAACCGCTTCCTCCCGGCCTCGTATTTTGGGTAAGCATCCCACGAACTTGACGGACCGAACCGATGAAGACGCTTGACGAACGCATCACCTCTCGCTCCGGCGTCCTCGGGGGCAAGCCCTGCATCTCTGGGCGCCGTATCGCCGTCGAACACATCGTCATTTGGCACGAGCGCCTCGGCTATAGCGCCGACAAGATCGCCAGTGACTACGATCTCGAACTGGCCGATGTCTACGCTGCGCTTGCCTACTACTTCGCCCACCGTGAGGAGATCGACCGGTCGATCCGAGAGGGCGAAGACTTCGTAAGGCGCCTTCGCGAGGAGACGCCGTCGCTGCTGGAGGAGAAGCTTGGTCGGAGCGCGAGGCCCGAATGAACAGACCGATTCGCTACCTGGTCGACGAGCACGTTGCGAAGGCGGTTGCTACCGGTCTCCGTAAGCGCGGTATCGATGCAATCACCATCACGGAAGCCAGCTTACTTGGCGCCGAGGACGAGGACCTGCTTGCTTTTGGAAAAGAGAAAAGTCGCGTGATGGTGACGCAAGACCGGGACTTTCTCCGGCTCGCGGCGGAAGCAAAAGAAGATCACCTGGGCATCGTGTACGCACCGCAAGGCCGGTCGATTGGCGAACTGGTGCGGCTGCTGGACTTGTTGGCACAGGTGAGCGATGCGCAGGAGATGCGGGGTCGGGTTGAGTACATCTGAACTCGAAACCATCTGAACGGGTGCCCAGTGTCCGCCACATAACCACGCGCTGCTGCGGAACCTGGGCCGATGCCAGATTCAGGCCACGGTATCTCTCCCGCTCGATTCGCAGCCTGGCGGGCCCAGGTCCGCAGAGCTTTGACCGTTATACGGCTAATACTCTCCGCTTTCGCCTGAATCTGCGTCCCGATGCATGAAGCTTCCTGCGCGTGACCTCGCCCATGTGCCTGAGCGGAAGCTGACCGGATACCTGCTTTCGCTTTCGCACCCGGTCGGCAGACCGAAGGCGCGGTTCTTCCGACGGCATGGCTTTGACAATTCCCGCGCCGACCTTCTTCGGGACGAGTTCCTCGGCATCGCCCGGCAAGCTGCCGTACAGGACACGGAAGAAACGGCATACGGCACATAGTATGTCCTCGACGGTTCGCTCACCACGCCTCGAGGGGAGGGCGTTGCGATTCGCACCGTGTGGATGATCGAAGATCGGGGGCCGGATGCGCCGCGCTTCGTGACGGCGTATCCGGTGTAGTTTCACTTCGTCTGCGATCGTACCACAGGCTTCCCGAAATGAGCCCGTCAGGAATGAGACCGCCGAGACCTATGGAGATTCAGGAGTTGGACACTGTTGTGCTGCTGCGCGACGCGAGCGAGCACGGCCTGGAGCGGGGGGACATCGGTGCGGTCGTGCATCGGTACTCCGGGGAGGAAGAGACCTACGAGGTCGAGTTTGTGACCGGAGAAGGCGAGACGGTGGCGGTGTTGACCCTCGGTCGCGACGAGGTGCGCCCGATGGAAGGGCGCGAAATTCTGCACGCTCGAGAGCTGGCGGCGTAGCTCGCACCGGTGGCCGTACAACCATGCGCTGCTGCGGACGGAGGACGGGTGTGCCTCGGCGAGTCGGTGTGCCACGTCGAAGCGTCCTTGCCCGATTCGGAATTTCTGCCAATCCGATCCTGCGCTGCAGACCTCTGACCGTTACACCGCCGGAGCGCCGTAATCTG
>CAKZLV010000103.1 GCA_937127285.1 uncultured Bacteroidota bacterium | reverse complement strand
CGTAGTCGAAGACGTCCGGGTGCACGTAGCCGGTGTCGGTGCGGTTGACGACCATCGTCGCCAGGCGCGGCGTGTCGTGCGAGTCGATGAGATTGAGCAGGGCCGGCTGCCGGGCATCCGGGTGGCTGGTGCGGCGCGCGTTCAGCATCTCGGCGAACGCGCTGGGCGGCATGCGGTCGTCGATCAAGAAGCCTTTGACCGGGTAGGCGAAGCCATAGTAGTTCATCGTCGACGAGAAGCCGCCTTCCTTCAGAAACGAGGAGGCGTCCTCCCAGACTTCCGCGACCGTATACGCCTGCGGGTTGATGCGGCGCACGTGCCGGTGCCAATCCGCCCAGAACCCGACGGGCACCTCCTCGGCGACATCGAGGCGCCAGCCGTCGATGCCGTCGGACGGGTCGCCGTCGCCGTTCGGATCCATCCAGCGCTCGGTGGCGTCGAAGATGTACAGGCGCGGACCGGCCGTCAGGTTGGTGCCGGCCTCGTTGTCGGCGAACTCCGGCAGCGACTTAATCCCCCACCAGCCGGCGTAGTCGAACTCGTTCGTGTCGGGCGTTGCCGGGTCGTTGAAGGAGCGGACAGCGTACCAGTCGGCGTACCGGGAGTCCGCCTGGTTTTCGGCGAGGTCCTGGAAGGCGAAGAAGTCCCGCCCCGTGTGGTTGAAGACCCCGTCGATCACGACGCGGATGTCGCGCTCGTGGGCGCGGTCGAGGAGTTCGAAGAAGAGGGAGTCCGCCGCCGTCGTGCGCCAGGTGCTGGGATCCGTGGGGGTTTCGCGGGCGATGAGCGCCCTATCGCCTTCGGGGTCTGGCCCAAAGTGGGGATCGATGTGGTGGAAGGTGTTGCCGTCGTACTTGTGGAGGGAGTTCGCCCAGAAGAGCGGGTTGAAGTAGAGGGTGGTGACGCCGAGGGAGTCGAGGTAGGGAAGCCGGTCGAGGACGCCCTGCAGGTCGCCGCCGTAGCGCCGGTCGTAGACGGTGTCGTAGAAGTCGTCGCTCTGGGCGGTTTCCCAGTCGGCCCGCTCGTACCAGTCGCCCGTCCACGGCATGACCGACCACGCCGTGGAGACGTCGTCGAGGGGACGCTGCAGGCTCTGCCGCGTCGGGTCGTTCGTCGTGTCCCCGTTCGCGAAGCGCTCCGGGAAGATCTGGTAGACGACCTGGTCCTGCGCCCAGTCCGGCACCCGCTCCGACACCCCGACCGGTTCCGCCGGGGGCTCCTCCGGAGCCGGTTCGTCCGTCTGGCAGCCGGTGAGGAGGAGCCCGCCCCAGATGGCGCCACAGAAGATGGCGAGAAGCGCGGCGGGAGCGGTGCGGGGCATCGGTAGACGCATGGGTTCGGCAGACTGCAAATGCGCGAAGGAGCCGGTCGAGCGAGCCGATTACACCCGCTCCGCGTTCACCGCAAGGCGGATGCGGTGGTGCGTGGATCCTTCATCGACGGATGGAGCGCCGTCCTCCACGGAGGCGGGTCGGCCCGGCGGGTCGGGAAAGTCCCCATCGTCGCCATCGCCGCCGTCGTCGTCATTGCTTCCGAACAGCCCGCACCCCGGCAGACAGAGCGCGAGCATCAGAACGAGAACGGCGACCACGGAGGACGTGCGGAATCGGATCGGGGTCATAGGACCGGAAGCGGGCAAGTGAGACGAGGACGAGAAGGGAGAGGCGCAGCTACTGCACCACCGTCATCTTGCCGGTGCGCGTTTCTCCGTCCACGGTGAGACGCACCAGATAGATGCCGCTGGAGGCATCGGCGGCGTTCCAGGGCACGCGGTGCATGCCGGCGCGCTGGCGACGATTCACCGGCACGGCGACCCGGCGGCCGAGGATGTCGTACACCTCCAGGGTGACCTGCCCGGATTCCGGCAGGGAGTACTCGATGGTCGTCTGCTGGCGGAACGGGTTCGGGTAGTTGCCCCAGAGCTGAAGCTCCTCGGGACGCAGGCGCTCCGTTTCCTTCTTCACGAAAGCGGCGCTGCCCACCACGAGCGCGAGCGGATGATCTGCCGATCGGGTGGTAATCGTGACGGTCGGATCCTCTCGGAGGTCGAAGCGCTCCCCGGTTTCCCGGTTGATGAGACGGAGCGAGGGACCGTCTTCCGCTGCCTGCGCGGAAAGGGTGGTCGTCACGCCCTTCTCGGCCTGGAGGCGCAAGTCGTACACCTGCCCGTCTCCACCGGCCGACCGGATCGAGCGGACGAGCGACCGCTGCCGGGTCGAGGCGTCGCCGTCGTCGGCACGCACGCGCAGGCTCACGGCCTCAAAGCGGCTGGGCGGAGCGATCACGTCCTCCGTACCGACCCCGTTCTGCGCATCGTCGGCAACGCCGACCTCGACGGT
>CAKZLV010000102.1 GCA_937127285.1 uncultured Bacteroidota bacterium | reverse complement strand
CCGTACTCCTCGATCCGGTCGTCGCCCTCGTTGCGGCCGAGGATGCGGCCCTGCGTGCGGGGGATCGTGATGTTCGCATCCGCGCCGGCAATCATCTGCGTGCCGATCTGCGGCAGGTCGAAGTCGTACTGCAGCTGCCCGTTCCACTGCAGCCCCTCGTCGAGGATCCGGTTGCCGCTGCCGTACACGTAGGTTTTGTCGCCCGCGTCATTGGCATTGAGAAAGACCTGCGCGAAGAGGCCGCCGGACTGCAGCCGGAGCTGCCCGTACGCGTAGCCGAACCCGTCGGCCTGCAGCGTGCCGATGCCCGACTGCACGACGCCCGTCAGCTCGGAGTAGCCGCCGTTCAGCGAAATCGTCGTCGCGTCGCCGGCCCGGTACTGCAGGAGACCGTTGACGTTGAACTTCTGGTAGATGTCTTCGCGGCGAAGCTGCGCCTCATCATTTCCGTCGTTGTCGAAGTCCTGTACGACGAAGCTGCGCCCGTCCAGTTCGGGATCGTCCGGATCGTCGTACACCCGGTACCGGTCGATTTCCGCAGCGTCGGGCGCATCGCCGGGGTCCAGTTCCCACTCGTCCGCGCGGGCGAACTGGCCGGTGATCTTGTAGCCGAGGTTCTCGGCGAACGTCCCGGCGTTGCGAAACTGTCCGGCGAAGTACTGCCGCGTTCCGCCGGAGACCGACACGGTCGTGCCGGGATCATCGAAGGGGCCCTTCGTGAAGTAGTGAATCACGCCGCTGTCGACGCCCGGACCGTAGAGGGCCGAGCCGGGGCCGCGCACCACCTCAATCTGCTCGACATCCACCGCCATGTTCGGCATGATGCTGTGCACGTTGACTGCCAGCGACGGGACGGCCGCTTCGCGGTAGTCGGTCAACACGTGGGCGGAGCCGCTGAAGGCCTCGTTGAAACCGCGCAGCACGACCTCGCGGCGGTCGATGCCGGTTTGCGCCATGTCGACGCCGGGAGCGGAGCGGATGGCCTCGACCGTGGAGGTGTTCACCTCCTGCAGGATCTCTTCCGGCTGCAGGACGGAAATGGAGGCGGGGGCGTCGAGGACCTTCTCCTGGCGGCGCGACGCCGAGATGACGATCTGTTCCAGGCTCGCCGTGGTGGGTTGAAGCGTCACTGTAAGGTCGGGCGACTCTCCGGCTTCGAGCATGAGCGTTCGCTCCGCCGTCTGGTAGCCGACGAACCGAACCTCCATGAGGTACCGTCCCGGCGGGAGGTCCGTCAGGCGAAAGGCGCCGTCGGCATTGGTGGCGGTGCCATCCACGACGCGAGGCGAGTCCACCTCCCGGAGCGTCACGTTGGCCCCGATGAGGGTGGTGTTGGTTTGACCGTCCACGACGGTACCGGTGAGGTCGGCCGTGTCCTGCGCCGACGCGGGAGGGGCGAAGAGGAGGGCGGCGAGCAGGCCGATCATCCAGAGCCCCATCGGGATGCGTCCGAGAGTCCAATTCCAGGGAAGAGCCATCGGGAGCCGGGAGACTGTGATCAAAACGGAATGAGCGCGCGGCAGGAAAGCAGCCTCCGGAAAGCGCTTCCACCTCCAAGCGACCACTGTTTCCTTCACACAGTCTCTACTTACGAAAGATAAATAGAAGATTCAACGAAGGGGTGTCGGTTGTGGGTTGCGGGTTGCGGGTTGGGCGTTTGGGCGTTTGGGCGTCGGGCGTTTGGGCGTTGGACGGTGCACATTCAGCGTTGGGTACGAGTCCCCCGTCTCCCCGCCTCCCCGTCTCATCCTCTCGTCCCTTCCTCGATTCCGCAGCACACCCGCCAGGAATACCCGGCCGACAGCCAGAAGCAGCCAGATCCAGGCCCGACGCCCCCAAACTCCCAAACTCCCACACCCCCACGCTCCCCCGCTCACACCGGAAGGGTCTGCCGCAGGAGGCGGATGACGTTGCCGCCGAGGATCTGGCGGATGTCGCTGCGCGAAAACCCCTCCTCCAGCAGCGCGGCGGTGAGAAGCGGCAGGCCGGTGGCGTCGAAGGGGACGTCCACCGTACCGTCGAAGTCCGAGCCCAGGGCGACGTGCTCGACGCCGACGAGGTCTGCGACGTGCCGCATGGCGCGGGCGGTCGCCGCGGCCGTCTCCCCGCAGGTCGCGCGCGGCCAGAGTCCGATGCCGATCACGCCGCCCTGCGCGGCGACGGCGCGGATTTGGGCATCACTCAGGTTGCGCGGGGACGGGCAGGTGGCGTCGACGCCCGTATGGCTCACCACGACCAGCCGATCGGTCATCGCCAGAACCTCCTCGATCACGGCATCCGACGCGTGGGCGAGGTCGATGAGAACCCGGCGCTCGGTCATGCGCTCGACGACCCGTCGCCCGAAGTCGGTCAAGCCGCCTTTCCGGAGTCCGGTGGACGACCCGCCGACGGCGTTGTCGTGCAGGTGGGTCGGGCTCATCATCCGGTAGCCGGCGTCGACGAGACGGTCGAGGTTCGCCAGGTCGCCGTCCAGCGCGTGCAGACCCTCAACGGCGAGGAGGGCGCCGAGGCGGTCCGGCTGATCTACCCGACGCATGAGGTGGGTTTCGAGGTCGCGCTGCGTGCGGAGAAGGCCGATGCGATCCGACTG
Organism: uncultured Bacteroidota bacterium; assembly: GCA_937127285.1. Classification (GTDB taxonomy): domain Bacteria; phylum Bacteroidota; class Rhodothermia; order Rhodothermales; family Salinibacteraceae; genus CAKZLV01. Next base: position 641 of record CAKZLV010000102.1, on the reverse strand, counting down.
ATTCGCGGCCTGCTGCAGCTTCCGGGCCTGGTAGAGGGCGCGCTGGAAGCGGCTCGTCCACGTGCGCAGCGGCCAGCGCTGCGCGGCGACGAGGAACGGAATCTGATCCACCCCGTCGCCCGTGCCGGCGTACGAGCGCCCGGAGGGAACGTCGGTCACCGCTGCGAAGACCTGCAGTCCGACGCCGCCTGCTACGAGACGGGGGAGGTCGGTGTGCCCGTAGTCGTGGCGCTCCAGCGGATCGCGGCCCCAGAGGAGGAGGTCGTTGTGGAGGTCGGCCACCAGCAGCTCCTCGTGCAGGGCCGCGACCGAGTCCGCCACGTCGTAGGGCGGCTGTTCGGCCACCTGATTGAGACGCCGGTCCACGATCGGTGCCGCCACGAAAAAGTAGCCCAGCGCCGCCAGTGCCACGGCGCCCGCCGCCGTGATGGCCATGGGTTTCGTCATCGACGATTCGGGCTGGAGGATGGAGGGTGGAGGTTAGAGGATCGAGGATGGAGGGTGGAGGATCGAGGATGGAGGGTGGAGGATCGAGGGAGCGTCCCAACGTCCAACGTCCCAACGTCTAACGTTCCAACGTCCCAACGCTCACCGTTTCATCGATTCATCGGCAGACCCCCCGTCGCCGGGCAGCGCGGGGG
>CAKZLV010000101.1 GCA_937127285.1 uncultured Bacteroidota bacterium | reverse complement strand
CTATCCGCGGGACTGAGCTCCCTTTGGCGGGCCTTTCACCTCCCTTTTCTGGGGAAGAGACTCGGGCCCAGACCAGGTGCTTGGGGGTCGAACGCGGCGCTTTGCCTCACCGCCGCGGTAGAAAGGACGACGCCTACCGCAAGGGCATGACCTTCGGTCCCGCGTCGTCCCTCCCGATCGGAGATGCCGGAGGATTCGGCAGTGACGATTCCCAACCGGCAGTGCCCCCGACCCCACGATTCACGACCCACGACTCACGATCCCCATCTAGCGAGCGAAGCAAGCGGTCCATCCTCCACCCTCTATCCTCCATCCTCCCCCCTCGATCGCCCCTCACCCAACGCCCATTCTTCCCCAGACGGCCCACCCGACGCCGGCGGCAAGCGCTCCGCCCAGGGCCCCGGCCGGGATGAGGATCAAGACGTACTCCCAGCTGCGGCGGCGCGCCCAGGTCCAGCCGACGACCCCGCCGACGAAGCCTCCGCCCAAACAGATGGCCCGCACGGCGGGTGACGGCAGGACGAGAAGAACGGAGACGACGAGGATGGTGGCGAAAACAGCGCCGGCAAAGTCAAGGAGTCCGAACGAACGTACGGGCATGGAAGCGACGGAGGGAAAACGGTAGAGGCAAGCCGCCCGAAAATGACGCGGCGAAAAGGGGCGCGGCGAAAAGTTACGCGGCGAAGAGTTCCTCGACGCGCTCGACCATCTCCGGCATCACGAAGACGATCGTTCGGTCGCCCGGGTCTACGGTCGTCGTGCCGGTCGCGACCTCGACGTCTCCGTTTCGCTCGACGGCGCCGATCAAGATTCCGGACGGAAGGTCTTGCTCCATGAGTGCCCCCTGGGTGATGGGGGCGCGGGGCTCCGCCTCGATTTCGAGGATCTCGGCGTCGAGGCCGTGGACGGTGGCGACGCTGAGGACGTGCTTTCCGCGCAGGAAGCGACGCACCTCGCGCGACACCGCCAGCTTCTTGCTCACGGCCGCATCCAGGCCGATGGCCGTGCTAATCGGGATGTAGGCCGCCTTCGAGAGCAGGCCCACCGTTTTGTAGACGCCGAGGTGCTTGGCCATGAGGCACGTGACCAGGTTCGACTCCTGGTCGTCGGTGACCGCCACGAACGCATCCATTTCTCCCAGCCCTTCGGCGACGAGCGTGTCGATGTCCGTCGGGTCGCAATTGATGATAAGCGGCCCGGCCAGCTCGCACGCGAGGTCTTCGGCCACCTCGGGGTCGGGCTCGATCAGCTTGATGCGCATGTTGGCCTGCTGGCACAGCCGCTGCGCAATGGCGGCGCCGACGCGCGTCCCGCCCGTAATCATGACGTTCTGCATCTTCGTATCTTCCTTCCCCATGATCCGGCTGACGGGCGTGGTGTACTTAGGCCGCGTGAGGACGAAGACCTGATCGCCCGCGCACAGCTTTTCGTCGCCGCGGGGAAGGACCGTGCGGATGCCGCGCGAGATGGCCTTGATCCGGAAGGTGATTTCGGGGTGCTCTCGCGCCACCTCCTGCAGCGTCTTGCCGATGACGGGCGCGTCCTCGTCGAGCCGAATCCCGATCATGTGCAAGCGGCCGTCGGCAAACGTGAGGAGGTCGGTTGCGCTGGCCCGACGGATGAGGCGCACCACCTCTGCCGCGGCACTCTCTTCCGGGTGGATCACCAGATCGATCCCGAAGTCCTTCGCCTGAAGGACCGACTGCGTCCGCGTCAGTTCGTCGCTGCGCGTTCGGGCAATCGTCGTTGGCACGTCGAGGCGGTCGGCCATCATGCAGGCGATGATGTTGACCTCGTCGATTGCCGTGACGGCGATGAGCATGTCGGCCTGCCGGATGCCGGCCTCTTCGAGAATGGCCGCCGAGGTGCCGCTGCCGTGGACGGCCATCACGTCCAGGTTTTCCTGCACGCGCTGAATGACCGCCGGGTCGTCATCGATGACGCTCACGTCGTGCTGCTCCTGCGCAAGGATGCGCGCGACGTCGAATCCAACCTCTCCGGCACCGATGACGACGACTCTCATGAAGGCAGAGCTGTGTTCTGTGGAAAAGGATGTCGGGTGGAAGCGGCCCGGTCGGATCGGCACGGTCCGCCCATGCGCCGCTCCGTTCAATGGAACGCCTGCACAAAACGATCCACAGAGCCGGCAGTCGCCAGCGAGACCGGAAAAACGGGGCCGATCTTCCGGATCCTGGAGCGGAATTCTGAAGCCACCCTCCGGCGGCCCGTTCGTCGGGGATTCGCGTCGCCTCTTTTCCTTGGCAGGCCCGCTGCGCTGCCTGACCGCTTCCCCTTACACCTGGCGCTTTTCCACCTGGCGCCATCTCTTTTCTCTCTCGGCGATGACGATTTCTTACCGGCGGTGCCCACAGCCACGCGACTCACGATCCACCATCCAGCGAGCAAAGCGAGCGGTCCATCCTCCATCCGCCAGCGTCTCCTACGTGTTGTTGCCCGGCTCGGAGGCGGCGGCCTGCCCGCCGTCTTCCTCGACCTGCACGACGGGGAAGGGATCGGTCGCGCTGCCGGCATAGAGGGTTCGGTGCGGGTAGGGAATCTCGATGCCGCACTCGTCGAACGCCTCCTTGACCTCGACGGCGATGGTGTTGCGCAGCTCCAGGTAGTTTTCGGTTTTGGCCCAGACGGAGAACTGGTGTTGCAGCGCGGAGTCGCCGTAGCCCATAAAGAGGATGAGCGGGGGCGGTTCTTCGAGGCACAGCGGGTTGTTCTCCGCCACCTCCATCAGCACGTCTCGCACCGCACGGACGTCTTCCTTGTAGGCCACGCCCACCTGCAGGTCGTAGCGGCGAATCGGGAAGCGCATCAGGTTGGTCACTTCCGTCTTGATCATCGTTTCGTTGGGGATGCGGACGAAGAGGTTGTCGAACGTCCGCAGCTTCACCGACAGCAGGTCGATCGAGAGCACCTCGCCCACGGTCCCATTGACGCGGATGATGTCGCCGACGGCGAAGGGCTTTTCTCCGATCAGGAACAGACCGCTGATGATATTGGAAGCGGAGGTCTGCGACGCAAAGCCGACCGCGACGGTGAGGATGCCGGCGGCGCCGAGGAGGATGCTGAGGTCGACGCCGAGCTCCGACAGCGCCGACGCGACGAACAGGCCGGCTACGCCGTAAAAAACCACGCGCCGGACGAGGATTTCGTGGTGGTTGTCGGCCGAGCCGGCGATAAGGCGCGCAGCCCCCCGGCTGGCGAGCCGGGCAAGCAAGAGGCCGCCCCCCAGCTTGAGGAGGGCCCACAAGACCTGAACGGCGCGCCGGCCGGTGACGACGTCAAGCAGAGAGGAGAGATCCATAACCGGAACGCAGCAGTCTGAAAGACCAACCGTCGGCTGTCCCCCCCAGCCGCACCGGGCGGACCCGTCGCCCTCGACGACCGGGCGTCCGCGCACGGCTGCCCCTCTCCCCGACGGGCAGCGGGGGGGCGAAGTGGCGGACGGGCGAGGCAGCGCGTGGGCGAGGCAGCGCGGGGGCGAGCGCGAAGAGGCGAGGAGGCGTCAGCTTCCGAAGAGCGCACCGATCGCACGAAACGTGTTGACGACGAGACCTTTCCGGACGGCCTCTCGGGGCGGGGCCATGGGCTCGGCCGATGCGTGCTGCGGCGGCGGGCCGTCGCGGACGGTGACCTCTGCGCCTTCATGCGTGCGGCTTCGGTGCATGTCCACGCGCTCCGTCCACAGAAATCCGTCGGCCGTTTCGTAGAGCGCCAGATGCGGGGTGGGAAGCTGAACGCGCTCGACGCGAAGCACGTCGGCGGCCGCATTGCGGAGGCGCAGCGGCGTGATCGCGCGGTGGCGCCGCTGCGGCAGATCGTCGAGTTCCATCCGCCCGGCGGTGCGGACGGCGTAGGACAGCTCTCCGGAGCGGGTCGAGGTGCCGAACCAGGTATCCGACGGGCGGTAGGAGGGGACTTCGTGGACCGGCTTCTCCGCCGCCCCGACGAGCAATTGCACCCACAGCGGCGTGCTCACGAACAGAGTCGCCTCTTCGCCGGGCGGTACCACGAGGGCGTCTTCGGGGCGAACCACCACCGACCGATCCGCCAGCGCCGGCCGCAGTCTCGCGTCCGCCGTCGTCTGCCGAAAGCTGATGCGGTGCACATCGTCCACCTCGGTCGTTCCGTGGAGGACGGCGTCGCGCTCTTCGGGTGCAAGCGGGAGGACGACGCTGCTGGAGGCCTCCAGGGAGTCGGTGCCGCCCCGGTGAAAGAGACGCCATTCGTGCGTCGTGTGGTAGAGCCAGAGCGTAGACGGGCCGATCTGCCAGCGTCCCATCTCGCGGGTTCCGAGCTCGAATGGCGTCCACCATGCATCATCAGCCCGCATCATCAGCCGTCGCGTCATTCGCCGGACAGCAGGTCGCCGAGGACGCCGCTGCCACCGATGCCTTTCTCTTCGCCGCGATTGGCAAACTCGCCGGCCACGATGCGATCGGCGAGGCGGGCGAACGGGAGGCTCTGCAGGTACACCGTGCCCGGACCGTTCAGGGTGGCGAGGAAGACGCCTTCCCCGCCGAAGAGCGCGTTCGTAAAGCCGCCGACGAACTCGATGTTGTAGTCGACCTCTCGAGAGAACGCCGCCACGCATCCGGTGTCGACGCGGAGCGTTTCTCCGGCATTCAACTCGCGCTTCACCACCGTTCCGCCGGCGTGGATGAACGTCCAGCCGCTCCCCGTCAGCCGCTGCAGGATGAAGCCTTCCCCGCCGAACAAGCCGGCGCCGAGGCGCTTTGTGAAGGCAACCTCGATTTCGACGTCGGCATTGGCGCAGAGGAAGGCATCTTTCTGACAGAGGAACTCGCCGCCGTGATCGTCGAGCTTGACGGGGATGATTTTGCCGGGATACGGTGCGGCAAAGGCCACGCGACCTTTGCGCTCTCCCTCATGGACGAACGTGGTGATGAAGAAGCTCTCGCCGGAGACCATTCGCTTGAACCCTTTGAAGAGGCCGCCGCCGGTGTCGGTTTGCATCCGGATGCCGTCGGTCATGTAAATCATGGTGCCGGCTTCGGCGCGGACGCCCTCGCCGGGGTCGAGTTCGACCTCGACCAGTTGCATGTCGTCGCCGACGACGTCGTAGTCGATACCGTCCGTACGGATCGTTTCCATGGGAAAAGGGAGAAGGGATGAGACGGTCGAGGTGCCGGCACGGCAGGAGACGGGCGGTGGAGCGGGCCGCGGCAAACCCGCCCGGCGTCGCCTGCGCCTCTCCGCCCCGTGCGATGCCGCCGGTACGAGAGATACATGCGAGACGGAAATTCGATTCCCGAGCCGTGCCTACGCCTCCGAATTCACGGCCTCGGCGTCCGGCTCGGCAGCGTCGTGCTCGGGAGCCTCTTGCTCGGGGGCGATCTGTGCGTTGTAGAGATGGATGGCGTCCTGCAGAACCGTCTTCGCCCGCTCCGGCCCGAAGAAGTCGCGAACGCGAACGTCCTTGTTCTCGAGCTTCTTGTAGTCCCCGAAGAAGCGCCGGAGTTCGCGCAGGCGGTGATCCGGCATCTCTTTGATGTGCCAGTAGTCGTTGAAGGCCGGGTCGTCCATATGGATGCAGATGATCTTTGCATCCTCCTCGTCCTCATCCAGCATGCTCATCATGCCGATCGGACGGGCGCGCACGATGCTGAGCGGGTCGACCGTCTCCTGCGCGAAGACGAGGACATCGATCGGGTCGCCGTCTTCGGCGTAGGTGCGGGGGACGAATCCGTAGTTGGCCGGATAAACGACGGACGAGTAGAGCATCCGGTCGACGCGAAGCAATCCCGTGTCCTTGTCGAGCTCGTACTTCACTTTCGAGCCCTTCGGGATTTCAATGACTGCCTGAAAGACGTCGGGAGCGTCGCCGCCGACGGGTACGTCGTGCCATGCGTGAGCCATAGGGGTCAAGGGTGTCGCTCGGAAGGAATTGATCGGAAGGGTTCGGTGTTTGAATCGGAACGAGGCGCACGGGGTGGGTGCACCGGAAACGGTGTCGGGATGAGGTGTCGGCCTACAGTATACGGGTTAAGACGCAGAGGAAAAAAGGGGCACGGGAAATTGATGGGGAGATGAGGACGAACACCCGGAGGTACGGGCTTCCTGCCGGCCCTGAACGCCGCCGGCCATGAACCTCGAACGCGGCGGATCCGACCGGATCCACCGCGTTCGTCTGGCTGCTGCCCCGGGCCGGTTCGCGAGCGCGCGCCTTCGCGAATGAGGAGTTCCCCATCGGTGCACCCCCGCCCGTGGTGCCTGTCGTTCGTTGGGGCGTTGTTCGTTGGGCGTTGTTCGTTGGGGCGATGTCTGCTGGACTGCTGGAAACGGACGCAGGGGCTCCCCGTTCGGAGTGCGGTTCATTCGCCCTGCCCGAGCGAATAGGCTCGTTCGCCATCAAACGTGTAGAGGTGCTCGGTCTTGATCACGTCCCACCCCGCCGCGTGAAGCAGGCTCAAGAGATCGAGCACCTGCGGGAACGTGACCGGGCCGTCCTGCTCCGGCAGGAAGCGGCAGCGCCAGTGGTCGGTTCGGAACGTTTCGGGAAGACCGTCGGGGTACACCTTCACACCCCGGTTCGTGATCATCTTCAGCATCCACGGCCGGCGCCGCACGGCGTGCTCCAGTCCTTCCCCGATAACGTCCGGATCGCGCGTGCCCCCTTCCCAGTCGATGAAAACGTCGACCCCGACGAGGGCCTTTGTTTTCTTCGGCGGGGGCGACGGCCGAACGCGGATGCCCCCCTGCCGGTACCGGGCCGGTTCGAGGCGGCGCGGCTCCTCCCCGAGTCGAGCAATGACGGCGTCGGTAAAGGCCTGCGTGCCCACGGATTGCTTGCTCCGGTCGGCCCGGTAGATGTCGGCCGTGTGGATTCCGTCTTCGAGCGTGCGGAGCCAGGCATTCGTAATGCGCTGCGCCGCGTCGACGGCGCCCAGGTGAACGAGCATCTGCGTGGCGGCGGCGAGAAGACCGGACGGATTGGCGATGCCGCGTCCGGCAATATCCGGCGCGGAGCCGTGCACCGCCTCAAACATGGCGACGTCCGACCCGATGTTGGCCGAGCCCGCCAGCCCCACGGAGCCGGCCAGCTGCGCAGCGATGTCGGAAACGATATCGCCGTAGAGGTTCGGCAGCACGATGACGTCGAACGCGTCGGGCTCCGCCGCCACGCGCGCCGCCCCGATGTCGATGATCTGGTGGTCGCGTTCGATGTCAGGGTACTCGCGGGCCACCTCGCGGAAGACTTCGTGGAAGAGACCGTCGGTCTGCTTCTGGATGTTGTCCTTCGTCATGCAGGTCACCATGCGCCGGCCGTAGGCGCGGGCGTACTCGAAGGCGTAGCGGATGATGCGCTCGGAGCCTGGGCGGGTAATGAGCTTCAAGATCTGGGCGACCTCCTTCGTCTGCTGGTGCTCGATCCCGGCGTAGAGGTCCTCCTCGTTTTCGCGGATCACAACGAGATCCATGCCCGGGTGCGGCGAAGCGACGTGCGGGGCGTAGGACGTGGCCGGCCGCACGTTCGCAAACAGGCTGAGGGCTTTGCGGATCGTGACGTTGAGGCTTTTGTAGCCACCGCCCTGCGGGGTGGTAATCGGCCCCTTTAGAAATACGCCGTTGCGGCGGATGGCCTCCCACGCCGCGTCGGGGATGCCGGAGGTGATTCCCCGTTCGTAAGCAGGCCGGCCGATTTCGATCTCCTCGCAGCGCACGGGTGCGTCGGCAGCGTCCAGAACCCGAAGGACCGCGTCCATGATTTCGGGGCCGATCCCATCGCCGTGCGCAACGGTGACGGGAATCTCGTCGGCGTCGGCCGTCCGGCCGGGCCGGTCGGCCACGTCCGTTCCGGTGGCCGGGCCGGTACCGACAGGGTCAACAACGGAGAGGTTCGTTGAGAGGTTGGTC